>PMTT01000634.1 GCA_003167275.1 Bryobacterales bacterium
ACGATCTAAACTGGAGTCATGCTGTTGCCGGCCGCCGCCACCGAACGCATCGCCGCTCTCCTCGGGCGTCGCGGTTATCTGGACCGGCCTGAAGACCTCACTCTCTATGAGTACGATGGCGGCGTCGATAAGCATCGGCCCGACCTTGTGGTTTTTCCCCGCACTACCGTGGATGTGGCGGCGATTGTGGCCATCGCGTCCGAATTCCAGATCCCATTCGTCGGTCGAGGCGCTGGCACCGGGCTCTCGGGTGGGGCCATTGCCCGGGAGGGCGGCATCATGCTGGCGTTCGCCCGCATGAACCGGATCCTGGAGATCGATCTCGAAAACGAACGCGCCGTGGTCCAGCCGGGGGTGGTCAATCTCGATCTCACACTTGCCGTCCAGGACCGCGGCTATTACTACGCGCCCGATCCTTCCAGCCAGCGCGCCTGCACCCTGGGCGGCAATGTTGCGGAGAATTCCGGAGGGCCGCATACCCTGGCCTATGGCGTGACCACCAACCATGTGCTCGGACTGGAGCTGGTGTTTCCGGACGGATCCACCGTGGAAACAGGCGGCCAGGAGTTGGATCTGCCGGGCTACGACCTCACGGGCCTGTTAACCGGTTCGGAGGGCACCATGGCGCTGGTCACCAAGGTCACCACGCGGCTGATGCGGAAAGCCGAGCTGGTGAAGACCATCCTGGCCATTTATGAGTCCAGCGAAGACGCCGGGCGGACGGTCGCCGAGATTACGGCGCGCGCCATCACCCCGGTGGCGGTCGAGATGCTGGACGGCGTGATGCTCCGGATGGTGGAAGAGGCTACCCACGCGGGCTACCCCATGGATGCGGCCGCCGTGCTGCTGATCGAACTGGAGGGCCTTCGCGAAGCCGTGGAAGAGCAGGTGGAGCAGATTCGCGAAGCCTGCGTGCTTACCGGCGCGCGCGAATTCCGTGTGGCGCGGACCGCCGAGGAGCGGGACCTGTTGTGGAAAGGTCGCAAGAACGCCTTCGGGGCCGTGGGCCGCGTCAGCCCCACGTATTACGTCCAGGATGGCGTGGTGCCCCGCACCAAGATTGCGCCGACGCTCCACTTCATCGGCGAAGTGGCGCGCCGATCCGGCCTCACCATCAGCAACATCTTCCACGCCGGCGACGGCAACATGCACCCCATCATCCTGTTCGACGCGCGCAAACCCGGCGAACTCGAGAAGGCGCGGGCAGCCGGCGAGTCGATCCTTGCCTACTGCATCGAGGCGGGCGGCTCCATCACCGGCGAGCATGGCGTCGGAATGGAGAAGAACGAGCTCATGGCCAGGCAGTTCAGTCCCGAAAGCCTGGAGATGATCGGCCGGCTGAAAGACCTGTTCGATCCCGACAATCGGTTGAATCCCGGCAAAGTACTGCCCACCGGCCGGGGATGCCTGGAGATCCGCCAGGCGCCGCTAGGTGGCCCGGGAAGTCTGTCCCACTCGACGGTTTACTGACCGCCGCTGGGGCGCCGCGGCGCGAACGCCAGAATTCGGGCAGGACGCCCTATTCAAGAAACCGATTCCCGCCGATAAGGTTGTCATGAGTGCCGTGCGACCTCTTGTCCTTGTTTCGGTGGTCTTGGGAACCGCATTTGCCCAACGCGTGGGTGCTCCCACCGACGACCTGGACAAACTGAGTGTGGATGAGCTCTTCACTCTTCAAGTAACCTCCGTAGGCCGCAAAGCGCAGCAACTATCCAAAGCCCCGGCGGCGGTGTTCGTTCTGACGGCGGAGGACATCAAGCGCTCGGGCGCGACCTCGATTCCCGAAGCCCTGCAGTGGGTTCCGGGGCTCACCGTCCTTCGACTGAACGGCCGTTCGTGGGTGGTTTCGGCCCGCGGCTCGGCCCGGCTCTACGCTGACAAAATCCTGGTAATGATTGACGGACGCTCTCTGTACACCCCGCTTTTTTCGGGTGTGATCTGGGACTCTATCGATGTTCCCCTGGAGGATATCGAGCAGATCGAAGTAGTGCGCGGACCGGGCGCCGTCATGTGGGGGCCTAATGCCGTCAACGGCGTCATCAACATCATCACCAAGAAGGCCAAGGCGACTAAGGGTGCAGTGGTGAGCGCGGCCACCGGGAACGAGCTCAAGGCGGCCAACGAGGCCCGTTGGGGAGCGGCCCCCAGCGACAGCTTCGCCTACCGGATTTGGGAGAAGCTCGACTACCGGACGCCGGCCTACGGCTCGCCGGGACTGTTCTATTTCAACAACCTCGGTGCTTACACCGATCCCTCCATCAGGAACCTCGACTCGGCGACGGGGCGGTTCGGTTTCCGCTTCGAAGGCCAACCCAACCAGACTGATCAATGGATGGTGCAGGGCGATCTGTACAAGACCGATCGCCAGGATCCTCTGGCTTACGCGGTCCAGTACCCAGACGTCGTGGAGCGACTGCAGGGTCATACCGATTACGAGGGTGGGTCCATACAAGCCCGCTGGACGCACACCACTTCGTCGGGCGGGGAGAGCGAGCTTCAGTTCACTTATGACAAGAACAGTTTCAACTACCCGTACGTAGGCGGCGATATCAATAACGTAACCCTCGACTATCAGAACCGGCTCCAGGTGGGAGAGCGGCACGAACTCTATTGGGGAGCGGGCTATCAGCAGTATTGGGACAGCACCTACTCAACCCGGAGCATAGGGTTTTTCCCGCGAGATTCGGTTTATCGAGTGGGGGATGTGGTAGTGCGCGACGAGTGGCAGATTGTCCCGAACCGGTTGCTGGGTTCCGCGGGGGTGCGGATCGACTACAACACATACCATCGTGTCGAATACCAGCCCAGTTTCCGTCTTTTGTATACCCCCAGCGCCAGACAGTCGGCGTGGATGGCGGTATCCCGGGCGGTGCGGGTGCCGAGCCGGATGGATCGCGACATCCAGATCAATGCAGGTGAAAGCCCACAGCAGGGCATAGAGATTACCGCTCTGATGAACGGATCCCTGGCGATGCGCTCGGAGGTGGAACGGAGCCTGGAGGCGGGCTACCGGCTTCAATCGGGCCAGCGCTGGTCGGTAGATGCTTCCCTCTTCTGGAGTTACTACACCAGGCTTCGCGCACTCGATGGACCTCTGGTTCCCCTGATGAGCTTCTCCGCGGGTATCCCGCAGTTTACTTTGCCATTCACAGTGGACAACTCGGCGAGCGGCCGTACTTACGGTGGCGAAGTGTGGGCGATGTGGCAAGTCCGCACGGGCTGGCGCGTCATCCCCTCATACTCCTATTTGAACGAAACCCGCTGGCTCCCGGCCCAAACGGCATACCGGTACGTATTCGACGGCTACCCCGCAAACCTGCACCACCAGGCATTGCTGCGTTCGCAGCACGACCTATCGCGAAGCGTGCAACTGGACCTGATGGCGAAAGCCCGCTCGCGCGACCTGGCATTCAACCTGCCAGGCGTGCTTCTGATCGACGCGCGCATCGGCTGGCGTCCTATATCATCCGGAGAGTTAAGCCTCTCCTTCGAGAATCTGACGGACCGTAAGATCATTGAGTGCTACCCCGAGACTTTCACGCCCGCGATTCCCCTCAGACGAACGTTTGTTTTGAAGTGGACCCAACGACTCTGAGCGGAACCCGCATGAGACTCTGGATTGGAGGCATACTGCTGGCAGTTGTGGCGCTCCCGGGGATGCCAACGTCTTCCGCCGGCGTCGATGCGGAAGCCGAGGAAGAACTGAAATCGGTTGTCGTCAAGAACTTCCTGCGGTATTCGACATGGCCCGAGACTGCGCCGGCCAATGGGCCGCTCACTGTCGGTGTTTTGGGTCGGACCTCATTTGCCCAAGTCTTGCATGCGCTGCTGGATGGCAAGCCCGTGAACGGCCGCCTGGTCCAGGTGATCGAGCTCAAGTCCAGTTCGGATTCGCGCCGCTGCCACCTGGTGTACCTCGCTACCGATAAGAACGCCGAGATTAAGCAGACTCTGCAAAGCGTCCGTTCCACCCACACCCTCACCATAGGAGAAGACGATAAGTTCCTCGACTACGGCGGCGCGGTCAACCTGTTGCTGATCGACGGCCACATGGGTTTCGAGGTCAGCCTGGAGGCCCTCGATCATGCCGGCGTCGAAATCAGTTCCAAACTGCTGCGTCTCGGTCAGATCAAGCGGAGGCGCGTGGAATGAGGAAGTACTCGTCCCTCCGCTGGAGGCTTATCGCCCTGATCGCCGGAGGCAGCGTAGTTGCGTCTGTAATTGCCGCGGCCGGGTTTTCGTGGTTCGATCTGAAGCGCTTCTGGCAGTCGACCAACGCGCATGTCATCGCCATTGCCAATATTGTCGCGGACCAGGCCGAACCGGCCATCACACTCGGCGACCGGAAGGCAGCCGGCGAGATCCTGGGCTCCCTGCGGGCCGACAGCCTGCTGCGCGACGCCGTACTGTACGACGCCCGGGGAGCGTGCTTCGCCGAGTT
This sequence comes from Bryobacterales bacterium, assembly GCA_003167275.1. Taxonomy (GTDB): domain Bacteria; phylum Acidobacteriota; class Terriglobia; order Bryobacterales; family Bryobacteraceae; genus JAIQFL01. Next base: position 4,442 of record PMTT01000634.1, read on the forward strand.
TCATCGGGCACCGGTAAATGCCTGTCCGCCACAGCCGCCGGCGGGAGTTCGGCGCGAGCCGGAGGCTCTGGTGCTTTCCCGGCCCGTCGACGTCGATGGAGAGCGGCTGGGCACCCTGGTGCTGTCCGCAGGCATTCCCTCCATCCCCGCGGTATTGAGCCAGTATCTCGGCGGCGCGGGATTGATCATTATGTTGAGCCTGGTGGTCGCTGCCGTGGTCGCCGTCGCTTTACAATCGCGGGTTTCCGCGCCCATACTGGCAATCGCCAAAGTCGCTGAACGCATCGCCGAGACCCACCGCTTTGAGGATCGTGTGACGGTATCGACCAGGGACGAACTGGGCGTGCTGGCCGGGTCGTTCAATGCGATGCTCGATGAAATCGGACGGCGGGACGAGGAATTGGCGCTACATCGCCAGTCGTTGGAGGACCAGGTAGCCGAGCGCAGCCGCGTCAATGCCGAATTACGGCTGGCCAAAGATAAAGCCGAGGACGCCGCCAGGCTCAAAGCCGAGTTTCTCGCCAACATGAGCCATGAGATCCGCACTCCCATGAACGGCGTCATGGGCATGATCAGCCTGGTGCTCGACAGATGTTCCGACGCAGAGCAACGGGAGCACCTTTTGGTAGCGCAGAATGCAGCCCAGGCATTGGTCACTATTCTCAACGACATCCTCGACCTCTCCAAGATCGAGGCCGGCAAGATGACCATCGAAGCCATAGACTTCGATTTGCGGAACACTTTGCGGGAATCTCTCCGGATATTCGATATCACGGTCCGCGAGAAAAGCCTGAACCTGTCGCTCACCTTCGCTCCGGGCTGTCCAGCCTGGGTACGTGGCGATCCCGTCCGCCTGACGCAAGTGGTGGTCAATCTCGTGGGAAACGCGGTCAAGTTCACCGCCGAGGGTGCGGTCCACGTAAGGGTGAACCAGTCCCAACCGGGCACGGTGCGGCTTGAGGTACAGGACACCGGCATTGGCATCGCACGGTCGAAATTGAATTCCATCTTCGATGCATTCACCCAGGCGGATGGCTCCCATACCAGGCAGTTCGGCGGAACCGGCCTCGGACTTGCCATTACACGCCGTCTGGTGAACCTGATGGAGGGACGGCTTTGGGCCGAGAGCGAAGTCGGCCACGGGAGCCGGTTCTTTGTCGAATTGCCCCTGGTCTCAAGTTCCCCGCCAGCCGTGGGCGCCGATGCCGCGCCGGAATCGGCCGGGCGATCCCCCTGCCCCGGGCTGCACATATTGGTCGCCGAGGACAATCCCATCAATCAGAAGGTGATCTGTTCCATGTTACGCCGGCAGGGATGGACGGTGACTCTAGCCGCGAATGGCAAAGAGGCCTACCTGCGTTACCTTCAGGAACGGTTCGATCTGGTCTTGATGGATATTCAGATGCCGGAGGTGGACGGACTGGAAGCTACCCGGCTGATTCGTCAGGACGAGGCTCACCGTGCCAACTCAGAACCTGAGGCTGGGGATTCCTCCCAGGCGCTGGGACACCCGCAACGGACCCCGATCATCGCCCTTACGGCGCATGCATCCCAGCCACAACACGACCAGTGCATCGCCGAGGGAATGGACGCTGTCATCACCAAGCCGGTGAACCTGGCGTCGCTGCTCCGCGGCATCGGAGCGACCCTCGGCTGCGGCTCACCGGCAGCCGCCTGAAGAACTTTCGCTCTGGGGCAGGCAACACGGTTTTCCGCCGGCTACCCACGGCTCACGGCGACGGCTCACGCCGTGGGCTATTCTCTGCCGCCCTTCGGGCTTGTCGTCCGGAGAAAAGGGAAAACCTTACAGCGTCTTCAGATACTCCAACAGATCGTCCTTCTGCGCGGGAGTCAGGTCGATTCCGTACCGGTGGCCGCTGTTGCTGTTGCCGGGGATGGACGTGTCTACGCGGAACCCCACCTTCGCGGCATCGGGACCGTCCGAGATGAAGCCGACATTGACCGGGTCAACCACGTCGTAGCCTCGATAAAACAGCTTGGGGCGGTCCGCCTCAGGCATCAGCAGCGCTCGCAGGTTCGGCACCGAGCCGTTGTGCAGGTATGGGCCGCGCAGCCAGATGCCGTCGATCGGGACGGCGGAGTAGCCGTTGGTCTTGCGATACGCGCCGAAGTCAAATGGCGGGGTCGTGAAGGTGTGGAACTTATCCACCAGACCCACCGTGAACGAATCCAGCCGGTGACGGTCGGTCCCGATCTCCGCGATGTCTTCCACCTGGCCGGTCTTGGGTTTGCCGAACTCGTGGCAACCGGCACACGCTGACTGGTAGATCGCGGCGCCGCGGGTGGACTTCGCCTGGTCGATGGGGAACGGGAAAGGTGGAGGCTGCAGTTGCAACAGGTAATCCGTCACGCGCTGGAAGCTGTCGGGCAGCACCGATTGCGGAGTCGCGCCCACGGCCATGGCGGCGGCATAGTTGCGCTCTTTGATCTGGTTGTTGTTGCCGTCCCAGCGCAGCCACAGGTTCTCGCGCGGCTTCTGGTTCCAGACCTGCGGCAGGTCCACCGTGCCGATGGTGTTGTCGTACGGCATGTGGAAGACCACGAACTTGGTGGGGTTGAAGGTGTCGGTGCGCCCGCGGCCCTGCTGGGGACGCACGTCCTGCCAGGCATACTGGGCCTTCTGCTGGAGCAGCGCAACCTTGGTGGCGGGGATGATGAGATTCTTGTAGACGAGCCCCTCGGTCCAGGAGAACTGGTGGACCTTTTCGATGGCCGCCATGATGGTGTCCGGGTTGAAGCGGGGATCCGCGGCGCTATCGTAAAGGAAGCGCTGGAAGCCTTGCAGGTCCATGGTATGGGCAGGGCCGCCGGGGACCACTACGGGCTTGCTGTCCGGCGTCTTGCGGTAGAGCGCCGTGTGGCAGAGAGAGCAATTCGCCTCGACGCATTCGTAGCCGAAGGTGCGCCGGGCAAAGCCTACAGGCACCTCCATGCCGTTTTCCATAATCAGGCCGAGCGAGGCGTAACCACCCGCGCCGGGGAGCTTATCGGGGAACACATCCGGCAACACCTTGAAGATCCAGAACGGCACGCGGCTGTCGGCGCCCAGTCCGATGGACGCGTACTTATAGTGCTGCACGATATCGGCGTACACGAGCTCGGGCTCATGCCGGAAGAGGTTGGTGTACAGGACCCATCCAACCAGCATTAGGAGAATGACCACCACCACGGTAGCTACCTGGACGATCCTCGACCGGTACGATGCCTTCACGCAGGCGCCGATATCGGCGAAAAGCTGCCCGATGTTGGCGGGCAGTTTCTGCTCTTTCGGTAGGGCAATTTGCAGGAGAACCGCCTGCACGACGCAAAAGGCGCCATCGGTCCCGAGGTAGGAGCCGAAAGATCCCTGGCCGCTCGCTACGCACCAGGCCCAGAAGATGGAAGCCAACAGCCGCGACACCACCAGCAGCCAGGAGTAGCCGGGGTACCGCAGCGGATCGCGCGCCGCGGGGATGTAGAGGACGCTGAGAGCGAGCACCATCATGCCGTGCGCCCGATTCCAGACCGTGGGAAAGCCCGGAGTAAGTCCCACCCCCACATTGACGAAGTCCGGAGCGAATAACTGCATCGCGATGAAGAACAGGTTGAACACGATCCCCAGCCACGCCACGCGGCTGAACCATGTGGCGGCGGCGTTGGGCGAACTGGGCAGCCTTTGTAATTGGGGTGTCATTCAGTAACTCCTGTGACCCGTGGATTCTGGCACTTCGAAGAGAAAGCTCAGCTCCAAAAGGCACACTCGGGCATCGGACCCGGTGGCGGACCGAAAAACGTCGAGACGAATCTNNGACACGAGTGTCTGCGCCACGTGAGCGGGTGTCACTTGGGGAAATTCTCCGACCACATGGGGTGGTCTTCGGGATCGCTGTCCTGGTAGTACGAAACGCTGGCGGAAGGCCCATCCAGATCCATCACCAGATAGCCGTGCGAGTAGAAGGAGGGGCCTTTGGCGAGCGTCACAGGCTCCAGCGGCACGTCCGGGAACTTGGGTTTGTCAGGGATCTCGGTGATGCCCACTGGGTACGCGCCGTGCCCGATGCAGCGGCCCAGCACACCCTGGAAGGGCTTATAGATCACTTGGTTATGCTCATGGCCCCAAAACCAGACGGTCACCTTGGGCAGGATCGAACCTACCTGGCCGTTGAGCGTCTGGTTCATGAACTGTCCGCCGATCTCTTCAAACGCGGTGAAGAGTTGGTGGTGGCTTAGCAACACCGTCTTCCGGTCGCCGGCGGTCGAGATCTTGTCGTTCAGCCACTCGACCTCGGTGGCTTCGAGAAAGGTCGGCTTGCCGCCCAAGGCATCGACATCGTGCAGGCCGGTGTCCAGCGCCACGAACTGCCAGTCGTCATTGCGGAGACAGAAGTAACTGGCCGGCTGGCCGAGGTCTCCGAGCAGCTCATAGTAGGCGCCGCCGCCGGAGTACATATCGTGATTACCAGCGAGCGTGAAAGTCTTGACTCTAGTAAGGTCCAGTTCGGACTTCCAGATGTTCAGGAAGTAGTTGGTCATCTCGAACTCGGTGCCGGAATAGTAGATGTCGCCGAGGTGAATGATCAAGTCGGGATTCTTCCGCGCGATGGCGGCCAGCAGCCCTTTGGCGTCCTGCTGACCCGTACCCCAGTCGCCCAGGATGACAATCCGAGCCTTGGCGGGCACCTTCCAATCGATGATGAAGTCGTCCAACTTACTCCAGACCTTGTAGGGAGGCTTGCCGCCTTTGACCTTGTAGAATGCCACGTATTGCTCCACCGCGTCGGCATAGCGCGGGTCGCAACTGGTGAAGGCGCCGAGCCGGGCTTGCCAGGACTGCTCCAGTGCGGTATCGCCCGCGAGGCGCGCTTTGGCGATTTCCCACCAGATGGAGGCGCAGTACTTGGCGGCATCGCCCACGCCCTCAGTGGCCTTGGGACCGCCGGCGGAGGCCGCTTCCTGAGCCAGAGACACGCCCTGCTCCAGGTTTTGGGCTGCCGTGGCGGCCGCTCCCACCATCGAATCGCTGGTATCGGGACGCTGGATGGCCGGTTTGTGGATACCGAAGTCCTGGGTTTGCGCGCTCTTGTGTTTGGCCACCACCTCGTCGATGGCGGACTGCCAGAGCGAGAAATCCGGATGATGGATCTGCGTTAGTCTTGGCATGACTCGATAACTCCTCGGCTAAACCGACATCACGGCGCGCAGCAAGTCCACCAGGCCGGCGCCCTGGAAATACTGGTGGCGGTTGAGATCGGTGGCGGCTTTCAGGAAGATCGCCTTCACCATTTCGGGCTGTGTCCGAAACTCCTTGTGAACCGACAGGAAAACAGCGATGGCTCCCGAGACGTGCGGGGCAGCCATGCTGGTTCCGCTCTTCTCTTCATATTGATAGGGCCCGGTGAAATCCACCGAGCAGGAAATGATCTTCTCTCCGGGGGCCACCAGGTCGGGCTTGGGGCGGCCATCCCCGGTGGGACCTTTGGAGGAGAAGTACGAAATGCCGTAGGTATGGGGCTCGGTCTTATGCACGCTGCCCACCGCGATGGCCTCCGGGGTGTTGGCCGGATCGGTGATGGAGAGGTCGATGGAGACGGGCACCTGCTCGCCGGTGGACAGAGTGGCAGTGCCGTACCCCGAATTGCCGCACGAAATCACCACGATGATGCCGGAGCGCACGGTCCGGGAAACCTCCTCGCACAACGGGCTGTGGCCGCAGCCATACCACCGGGGATCGAATGGATACCCCAGGCTCATGTTGACGCCATCCACCTTGATGTCGCGGCTGCCATCGTTCAGCTTGCGCAGGTATTCGAGTCCCAGAATGCAGTTGGAGGCGCTGCCCGTACCGTCGTCGTCCAGCACCTTCACGTTGATGATCTTGGCCAGCGGCGCGACGCCCGAGGGCGGGCTGGGCAGGTCTACCGCTACGGGATCGTTCTGATCTTCCACCAGGGTCGCGGCCTTGAACTTGCCGCCATCGGGCGCGGCCCCCGCAATGATGCCGGCCACATGCGTTCCATGGCCATCGACATCCTCCAGGCTGTTGGAATTCGAGAAATTCTTGCTTAGGTCCTTGTTGATGGTGTTGTAGGTCAGGAAATGCGGGTGAGTGGATTTGATGCCGGTATCCATCACGGCCCAGGTGATGCCGTCGCCGCGGCAGCCGAAGGTCCGCCAGCAGGCGGTGGCCTTCACCGTCTCGGCGGAGTCTAGCAGGTGTGCATGGCACGTGTGGTCCGGCCAGATCTTGTCCACCACGTCCTTCAATTTCGCCAGAGCTTCGATATCTTCAGGCTGGAGCGCGGCGAATACGTAGAAACTGCTCTCCCGCACTAGAATCCCGCGCCCTTTTAGGAACTCTTTGACCTTTTCCTTGGAAGGCGTAACGCCAAGCTGCGGCGCTTCGAGCGATTCGCGCACGCAGACGATCACGGGGATGGGATCCTTGCGTCCAGCTTTGCAGGCTTCCATCTCACCCCGGATGGCCGGCGAGATTCGGAACGATCTCATTTCGGGGCGGTGCTGCTTCGCTGCCATGGCCCTATGCCCCGCCGGCCTTCGCGGCGCGTGGATTGCCGTTTTCCAGCGCGTTCAGAATGATCGGAAACACGTCGTTCGAAGCGTTCTTGCCGAAGATGCAATCGATGTGCCCATAACCTGGGATCACATGTCGGTCGTACAGTTCCTTGCCGTTCGTCTGGCACAGCAAGTCGTACGTGATCTCGGTACTCTTGGGTTCGTAACACTCGTTATCGGCTCCGTGGATGAACGTGATGGGCAGGGCCAGCCGGTCCAGGTGGGGCAGATAAACATCCTCGCCCGCGAAATTCACCAGGTGGCCAACGTTGGTGAGCAATGCCAGGTGTTGGAACGCCTTCATATTGGCTACGCCGAAGGTCTCATAGAGGGTTTCGTGAGTGGCCTGGTTCAACTCCGCATGATCGTAGAGCGGCGCGAACATGAAGCTGATCCGGTGGCAGGTGAGATTCTCGCACCGCTCCTTGAGTTGCACGGGGTAGAGACGCAGTCCGGCATCGTACACCTTCTCCAGCAGGTCCTCCTTGGTGGATGCGAAGGCCGTGAGCGATTCGACCCCGAGGTCCTTCAGGAACGTCGGGATGTGCAGGCCGGTCTTGATGTGGGTGGCGATGGGCGCCACGACATGGGTGGCAATCTGCGAAGCGACCACCGAGCGCACGCCCTGGAGACCCGCCAGCATGGCCATGAAGAAGGTGGTGGAGCCCCAGCAGTGGACCACCATCTGAACATCCTTGGAGCCGGTGATTTCGCGGACCTTGTCGACGGCGGCGGGATAATCGTTGAGCGCCACATCGTCGCCGGAGGACTCCAGGTCCGCGGCGGGCAACTCGATGGAGTTGCGGAAGTCCAGCAGCCACACATCGTAACCGCTGGCATACAAATACTCCAGCATATTGGTGTCGATGGTATCGAGCGAGAAGATGAGGCTCGAAACGCCCAGGCCGTGCGACAGGATCACCGGTCCCTTAGACCCGCCTTGATAACGCGTGAGCCTTAGCGGGACGCCGTCCCTGGCCGGGAACGAGTAGACCACCGGGGGGCCCACCCGCAGCGGGCGCCGCTTGCGCGGCGGAAGGTCCGGATTGAAGGCGCTGGTGCGGGCGAAGATGCCGGCGTAGGTTTGAAACAGCGTCCCGGCAAAGAACGAGCCAAATTCCACCAGGCTCTCCAGCCGCTCCTTCTCGCTAGCTGCGTTGGTCACCTGCATGGTGGTCATCTGTTTGGCGAAATCGGCTGGCTCGATGTGCAGGATGCCCTTGCCCAGCACCGAACCGGCGCTGCTGCCTTCGTGGAGGGTGATGTAGAGCGTGCTGGTGTCGTGCCAGATATCCAGGGCCGAGTCGTCGCGGACCACCTTGAATCCGTCGAAGTACCAGGTTTTTCCCTCTTCCGAAACCAACGTCATGCGGTAGCGCATGTTGCGCGTCTCGACCTGATCGGGGTTGACCACGAAGAGGTTGAAGATACCGT
>PMTT01000128.1 GCA_003167275.1 Bryobacterales bacterium
CATTCCCGAAATCATAGAAGAAGAGATTCCCAGACGAATCGAGTACCAGCGAATCCGGGATTTCCAGCAAAGCGTTGGCGGCCGGGCCGCCATCGCCGCCGTATCCGAAGCCTGCGCTGCCGCAGATGGTGGCAATCGTGCCGTCCGCCGCCGAAACGCGCCGGATGCGGTTATTAAAGCTGTCGGCGATGTAAAAATTTCCGGATCGGTCCACCGCGACCGACTGCGGATGGTTGAGAGAAGCATTCACCGCCGCGCCTCCATCGCCGGAAAAGGCCGCAATTCCGTTTCCGGCCACGATGCTGGCCGTTCCATTCGGAGCTATTCTCACCACGACGTTGTTCTGGTAGTCCGCGGCATACAGGTTGCCGGCCGAGTCCAACGTGAGCCCATAAACCTGCCCTAGTGGCGCATTCACCCCCAGGCCGCCGGGGATCGTAAACGTCCAGTCGGTTCCCGCGACGGTCCGGATGATGCCGCCGGGAGCGCCGGCGGACGATTGAGCCGAGAGTTGGGAGACTCCCCCCAAGACCATCAAAAAGCCAAAAGCGACAGAAGGTCCAGATCTTCGAAGCATGGTTTTAAACACCTTCCTCCCCCACTGTACTAGACGAGTTTCGGGAGTTCAACGGATTGTGGGGAATGCTTAGCTTGCCCCGCCACGCTTTAGATGCCCAGCCCCGGTAAGTGTGCCCATTAACACTAAACGCTTGGCAAGCTAAAGCATACCCTACGGGACCCGACTCCCGAGTCAAGGCAAGGCCAATCCGCGCGATAGGGGCGGTTTGCTATCGATGTGTATCTCGCGTTTAACACCCGTGCCGGCTAACAGTACTGAACCAGTACTCTCAGAGCTTTATGTGCCATCCCCGAGCCCCTCATGATGGATTTGTGCATTGGTTGAGCGTATTCCTGATCCTGACCGGTTGGCTGCTGACAACCACGCGCTTCTCCCGACGTGGCATACGGCACCAATACGTCATTACCCCTCTGGGATTGTCGATGATTACCGCCGGTATCGTTTCGCTAATCTAGCGTGGCGCGGACTCTCAGTCTGCCGCGCCGAGACTCATCTCGGCGCATTGTCGGAGTGCAACAATTCCGGCGCCAGGGGACGAGCGGCACCTTGATTGCGGCTATGCTGCTTAGCGGGGTAGCCAATCCTCGCTGCCCCGCGATCCAGCCTGAATGCTGATTCCCGCTATCGCCCATCCCACCGCGCCGCCGCCCGCGCCGCCAGTCCCGGCACGTCGCGCTCCAGCAGGAATCGCTGTTCGACTAGCGCCTTGGCGGCCGCCGTCACCTGCTTCACATACTCTTCGCGGCCACTATACCGCTCTTCCACCGAACGGCGCGGATCGGCGGCCTTCTCCCGCTCGGCGCGCGTGCGGGCAAACGGAAGGTACGACCCGACCATGTCCATCCCGACATCCGCCGCCCCTATCGCGAATTTGATCGCAGGGCAACACAGGTTCTCGAAATCGAGAATGCAGTTCGCCTGGTGGGCCACATCAGCGACACTCATTTGCGAGATCAGGCCGTTTATGAGTTGGTGAAACGTGGCATTGCCACGGGCCGGTAAGCGGTACGGATTTCGCCGCGGTTCAGACCCTCACAGTCCGCTGTACCAGCCCAGAAGTTTCTGCCCCGCCAGCGCCACCCCCAGCCCCGCCACGCCAAGGAACGTGCCGAAGGGCAACGGGTAGGTGGACGCGTCTTTGCCAGTCGCCTTGATATACCCGTATCCCAGAATCGACCCTGCCACCGAGCCCAGGATCAGCGTCGCCAGGGCAGACTGCAGTCCCAGGAAACTACCCACCATGGCGATCAGCTTGACATCGCCCAATCCCAGGCCCTCCCGATGGCGCACTTTCTCGTAAAGCCAGCCGCCGCCGAACAGGAAGAAGGCCGGCAGTAGCGCCCCCCCAGCCGATTCGGTGAGGGATTGCCAGCGCCCCACTACATTTCCGCCCAAAATCGAGATAATGGCGACCGAAGTGATATCCGGAACCCTTACGAATACCGAGAACGCAAAGCCCACCAGCGTACCCCCGAGCGTCAGCTCGTCGGGCAGCAGGCGCTTCTCCAGGTCGCAGAACATCAGCGCCACCATAATGGCGCTGAAGACGCACATCTTGACCGCCGCGGCGGTCGGCCCGAGAGTCCACACGAAAAAGAAGAACAGTAGTCCCGTGATCGCTTCCACCGCGGGGTAGCGGACCGAAATGTGCCTTCCGCAATGGCGGCACTTGCCTCCCAGGACAACGTAACTGACCACCGGAATGTTGTCGTACCACGCAATCATCTTCCGGCAGCGCACGCAGTGCGAGCGCGGCTTGATCACCGACCGGCCGCGCGGCCACCGGTGTATGCACACGTTCAGGAAACTGCCGATTATCAGTCCGAACAACAGCGCGAGAATGGCTTCGATCAATTGAGCACCTGCCGGTAAACCTCCAGGGTACGGCGGACCATCTGGTCCACGGTGAATCGTTCGATGACGGTCTGCCGGGCCGCGCCGCCCATGCTCCGCGCCAGTCCCGGATTGTCGAGCACGTGCCGGATGGCCTCGGCGATAGCTTCGGGTTGGTTATCGACTAGCAGGCCGTCTACTCCGTGGCGGACCACTTCGGACAGGCCGCCCACCAGGCTGGCCACCACCGGCACTCCTGCCGACATCGCCAGCAACGCCCCTGAGCCGAGCCCTTCGCTATACGTGACGTACACAAAGAGCGTAGCGTGGCGCAGATCGCGCTCGAGATCGCGAGAGAAATGCAAATCCACACCGGCGATTTGGGCTGCCTGCATAGCGAGCGCCGCCCCCTTTCGCGGATCGTCCGCATTTGCTGGCGCGACCACGTGCGGCAGCCGGAACGGCCCGCGACCGGGGTCACCGACCTGCCCAGCCTGATCCAGCACCGGCACTCCGTCATACACCACCGAGATCTTCTCCTCCGGCACGCTGCCCCGCATCAAGACCGACTTCACAAACTCCGATACTGCAACATACCGGGCCGCTCGTCCATACTTCCATTGGGAAGCAAGCTTGCTAGGCCTTTGGCCCACCGCGAACGCCACGCGGCGGGAGACCACCAACGGCGCGCCATGCGCGATCGCCCCCAGCGTATGCCCCCGTGCGTCGTGCGCATGCATCAGATCATGCCCGCGCGCCAGCATCATCGTCCGCATCAACCCCAGCCCTTCCACCCGCCAGCCTTGTCTGCGCGCAGCCTCGAACAACGGAGCCCCCCGCCGTGCCAGTAGCGTCGATTCCACCCCGGCCGCCGCCAGCCCTTCGATCAGGCGGAACACCTGCCACTGGCCTCCGCGCATCTCCCTGCCGGCATCGAGGTGCAGGATGCGCATCAGCTCATGATTCTCGCTTTGGAGTATTTCAGGAAAGTGTAGAACGCCGCCATGTACGCAATCGTCAGTCCTTCCAGCCCGTCGAGGAATCCCCGCTGCAGGAAATAGGTCTTCGTGAACGTCCAGGCCGGGTCCAGGATCACCCGCGAGAGCGGTACCTTCACCTTGCGGGCCGCCAACTCCTGCGCGGCCAGCGTGGTGTACCGGTCCAAAGTCCGCAAATGCTCGGACAGCGAATCGCAGGTGAAGTGAAGCAGGTTACTCTCCAGGTGTCCCACCCGCCCCTCCGACTGCACGCTCTCATGCACAAAATCGCCCACCCAATGCGCCTTTCGGCGGTCATACAGGCGTACCTTCCGGTCCGGGTACCAGCCCGAGTGCAGGATCCACCGTCCCAGGTAGCGGGCCAGGCGCGGCACGGTATAGGCGTCGTATCGCGGCCCGTTCTTCTTCAGGTTCCAGATTTCGGCCTCGAGCGCCTCGCTGAGCGCTTCATCCGCGTCCAGCGAGAGAATCCAATCGTGACTGGCCTGCCCGGCCGCCCAGTTTTTCTGGCCGGCATACCCGCGCCATCCAGCCTCGATCACCCGCGCCCCCAGCTTTTCCGCGAGTTCCACCGTGCGGTCCACCGACCCGCTATCCACGATCAGGATCTCATCCGAACAACGCAGACTCTCGATGGCGCGGGCAATATTGCGTTCCTCGTTGAGCGTGATTATCGTCGCCGTGATCTTCATGTGCGGTCACAGACCGCCCGCCGCGATGGGCTCGAACGTGAAACAGAGGATGAAGATGATCAGCGCGATCAACCCGAGAGTGCGGCGTCCAGGCGTCAGATGCGTGGGATCGTGAATCACCGGATGGCGTCTCCCCAGAAACAGCAGGATCAGGCCCCAAACCGACCATCCCGTCCACATGCCCGACGCTGGGAGGAAGCCGAAGCCAAGATAGCGGCCGATCACCACGAGGCCTGGAATGAGCATCACTATGCAAAGGACCTTGGAGATCGTGCCATGTCGCCGGGGAAAAAAGGAATACAGAATATGACCACCGTCCAACTGCCCCACCGGGAGCAGGTTCATGGCCGTGGCGAACATCCCCACCCAGGCCGCGCGCGCCACCGGGTGGAGGTAGGTATCGCTCGCCTGCGCGCCCGGGAAAATGGCGCTTTCCATCAGCCATTGCAGCAAGGGCACGCCGAAATGGATGCTACCCTGGTGCGCGATCCCCGGGATTACCTTCGAAAATGCCAAGCCTACTCCGAGGGCCGGCAGCAGAAAAACGAACCCCGCCAAAGGGCCCGCGATCCCGATATCGAACAGCACCCGCTTGGAATAGATCGGCGACCGCACCCGAATGAAAGCCCCAAACGTGCCCAGCAGCGGCGAGGGCATGAAGTAGGGCAAACTGGCGTCCACGCGATGGTACATCGCCGCCAGATAATGCCCGAGTTCGTGCGCCAGCAGGATCGCCAACAGCGTCAGCGAGTACGGCAAACCCTGAAGCAGGCCGGCCGGATGCCGCCAGAAGGACAGGTACGTGGCGAAGCTGCTTTCCACGTCGAAGGGCAGGTTGCGGTCGAAATCCGCCTGCATCGCGCTGCCGACGATCGTAGTGGTCAGCAGCGTCAGCGCAAACAACAGACAATAAAGCCAATACCGCTCCCGCGTGCGAGCCCGCGCCCAGGCGGCGTAGGGTCCCGTCACGCCATTTTCGGCGTACAGCGGATAGGGCGCAGGAGAAAAGTCCTGGGATGACACAATATACTGCCGCCGGCAGTGCGACTACTGCAGCGTCTGTAGCTCCTTGCCGGGCTTGAAACGCACGGCTTTCCCGGGTGGGATGGAGACCTCCGCACCGGTGCGCGGATTCCGCCCGATTCCCGTCTTGCGAGGCTTCACATTAAACACGCCAAAGCCACGCAGCTCAATGCGGTCGCCCTGCTCGAGCGCCTTCTTCATGGATTCAAAAACCGTCTCAACCGCCATCTCGGCTTTGGTCTTTGTGATGCCGGTCCTGTTTACGACCTCGTTGATAATGTCCAGCTTGATCAAAACAGCCTCCTTCTCAGGGCATCCGGGGTTCGGTACCCCAGGGCGCGGGTCCGTTCCGGACGTTCCGGGCGGGGCGAGCTTGGTTCCCGCATCAGTCAACCACATGATATGATTGAATTTATACTCATGTCAAGCGAGGGGCCTTCGAGGCGCATGTCGCCGGTCACCAGCGAGGAATTCCGGCGCGCCTGCGGGCGCTTCGCCACGGGCATCACGATCGCCACCGTGCTCGACGCCGAGGGCGTTCCCCACGGCCTCACCGTGAGTTCCTTCACATCGGTTTCCCTGAACCCGCCGTTGATCCTGATCTGCCTGGGCCATGCCGTGACCCTGATTGAGGTTTTTCGCGCGGCGTGCTTTTTCGGAATCAATGTATTAGCCGCGGACCAACGCGCGCTCTCCGAACGCTTCGCCCGCAAAAACGAAGACCGCTTCAACGCCTTGGAATGGCATCCTGGCCAGACCGGCGTGCCCTTACTGCCCGGATGTCTGGCGTCCATCGAATGCGCCGTCGATCGTCGCATCACCGCAGGCGACCATGACATCTTCGTAGCGGAAATGGTGAGCGCTCGCGTAGCCGAAGGCGACCCCCTAATCCATTTCGCCAGCCGCTACCGGGCGCTGGCGTGACTTGAGGCCAATGATTTCACCGCCGAGACGCGGAGTCGCCGAGTCTTTGAACGTCAAAGTCAGCACTTCAGAGCGCCGAGAGAGCCGAGGTTAACTGGTTCCTTTCCGCGGGAGCACGTGGTGCTGCGGAGATGGGGTTTGACGCAGAAGTGCCGAGCTGGCAGGAATCGCCGCAGGCGGCGAGGCAGCGGCGCTGCCTGCTCTGCCAATTGGCGAGCGGCACTCGTCGCGGTGGCTGGATGCACCCTTCTCCGAAGCGTCACTGCCGCCGCCAGGGCAGGAACAATTAACCTCTGCCCCCTCGGCGCTCTCGGGTGCTGACTTTGGCTTTCCAAAACCTCGGCGACTCGGCGTCTCGGCGGTGAAAATCCCTTCTCTCTCCGCCGCCCAGTTGTCCGTGCCACACTAAAGTCGATGAGCAATCCTCTCCAATACCTCCACGATCAGCTCGAACAGTGGCGCGCCGAGGGCACTTACCAGCGCCTGCGCATCCTGGAATCCGCAAGCGCCGCGGAGTCGCGCTTTGACGGCAAAGAGGTGATCAACCTCGCTTCCAATAACTATCTCGGGCTCACCACGCATCCCAAGCTCCGCGAGGCGGCCATTCAAGCAGTCCGCGATTTCGGCGTGGGGTCGGGTGCGGTCCGCACCATCTCCGGCACCATGACGCTGCACATGCAACTCGAAGAGCGTATCGCCCAATTCAAGAATGTGGAGGCTTGCGTCGTGTTCCAATCCGGCTTTGCGGCCAACGCCGGCACGGTATCCGCGATCCTCACGCCCGAAGACCACATCGTCTCCGACGAGTTGAATCACGCCAGCATCATCGATGGCTGCCGTCTGTCGCGAGCCAAAATCCACGTCTTTCCGCACAAAGACGTGGCCGCTGCGGAGAAGATCCTCGCCGAACTCGAGAGCCAACCGGGACGCAAGCTGCTCATCTCGGACGGCGTCTTTTCCATGGATGGCGATATCGGCCCGCTCCCCGGCCTGGTGGAAGCGGCCGAGCGGCATGGCGCCATCATGATGGTGGACGACGCCCATTCCTCGGGTGTCCTGGGCCGCAACGGACGCGGCACCATCGACCATTTCGGATTGCACGGGCGCGTCCACGTGCAGGTCGGCACGCTTTCGAAGGCCGTCGGCGTGCTCGGCGGATACGTCTGCGGGAGCCGCGACCTGATCGAGTTTCTGTATCACCGCGCCCGGCCCTTCCTCTTCTCCACTTCGCATCCGCCGGCAGTGGCGGCGGCCTGCCTGGCGGCTTTCGACGTCCTGGAGCAGGAGCCCGAGCGCATCGAACGCCTCTGGGACAACACCCGCCATTTCAAGAAGGGTCTGGCCGCCGCGGGGTTCAACACCGGGATCAGCGAGACGCCCATCACCCCGGTGATCGTCGGCGAGGCCAAGACCGCGCACGACCTGTCCCGCGAATTGTTCCAGGAAGGCGTGCTGGCCACCGGCATTGGTTTCCCGACGGTGCCGAAAGGCAAGGCCCGCGTGCGGACGATCGTTTCCGCCACTCACACCAAAGCGGAATTAGATCGCGCCCTGGAAATATTCGAGAAGGTAGGCAAGAAGCTCGGGCTGGTGTGAGAAACCAGCTCACCGCGGAGACGCGAAGACGCGGAGATAAGAACGCGGAGAACACCTTCTCACAATCTCTTCTTCCATCTCTGTTATTCTCCGCGCTGATCTCCGCGCCTCCGCGTCTCTGCGGTGAGCCTACCCCTGCATCATCTCGTAGAGCTTCATCACGGTCCGCCAGTTCCGCCCCGTACACATCGTGGCGAGCTTGGAATCAAAATAAGCGTTGGTCAGTTTGCTATCGGCCACCCCGTTGGGCAACTCCAGGTAAATCTCCCTGTCCCGCACGACAAATCGATCCGGCGGCGACCGGTCGGGATCGAGAGCCGCGATCTGCTGAGCCTCGGGCCGGGTCGACAGGAAGAGTACGTGGAGCGTCTCCTCGAATGCTCCGGCCTTCAAAAAAGGGTTATTCTCGATGACGACAGCCATCTCCGCGGCGCTCCGCACCACCACGGGAACCCGATAGTTGAAGACCAACCCAAGGTGTCCCGCGATCTGGCCAGGAAGCTTCTTCGCCTTGGCCTCCGTCGCCCGGAAGACGACATTGCCGCTTTGGATGTAAGTTCGCACATCGTCACAACCGAGGTCGACGAACATCTTCGCCAAATACGCCATCGGCAGCTTGTTCTTGCCGCCGACATTGACGCCGCGTAGCAGCGCGACGTACGTGGACGCCTTTTTGGATTGGCTCATTCCGGGGTCGCCGACAGAGTTAGTAGGGGTAAGGAAGCCGGCTGTACTCGAATTGCCCGGGATCCAAGCCGCGTTTCTTCAACATCCGCACGCACTCTTCCAGCGAATCCCCAATCGCCTCAATCCGGCGAAGGGGCAGCGCTTCCGGGGTGTAGATCTCCAGTGCAATGTACTTTCCCGCCAGCCGGACGTGTTCGTCCAGGCTGAGCCGGTCTGGGGAGCGGCCAATGGCCTGCTCAGAATCCTTAGCAGTCGCAGTCATGATTCAGGGCAATTGTACCAGACCTCTGTATGTGGCACGGGCATTCTTGCCTGCGTTGGTTTTGCTTTCAAGCCGCATCCCGAATCGCAATCGTGATCTGCTTTCCCAACGCGGCAAAGGCGGCTTCCATCTGCTCCACTCGCGCCCGGCGCGACAAATCCAGCAGGTGGCCCACCTCATCCTTCGAAATTCCGATGCGGCGCGCGAGTTGCGCCTTGGTCATTCCAGAAAACCGCCACGCGCGGCACTGTGGTGCTCTTATCGCCGGAACGAACAATCCAGTGGTTGGTGCCTTCTTCGAAGGCGCATCCTTGCGATTCCAGCCACCGTTTCAAATCGCTTGCCTTCAAGCCTAGAGTATCGCATGGCTACGTATCTGGCGGACCATTTGGCTCCCGAATTCGGTCACCGCTCGCCCTTCAACAGCGCCGTCACCGCCCCCCAGTAAATCGGCGGCGCCTCGGCTTTCGCCCATTCCTCATACCCGGCCGCGTACTGCACGGGGTTGGTCGCCACTCGCGCCTTCAGCCCCTTCAACCCGCCGCCGAAGGTCTTCTCCCAGATGGCCGTCTCGCTCCCCTCGCGCAGCAGCCGCGCGTCGATCTCCATCAGCAGGTTATCGCTCGACTGCTGCTGCACGCACATCGCTCCTGGCCGCACCTTGAGGCTCAAGACCGCATCCCCATCGGCTGCCACCAGTTCGATGAACCGGCTGTCGCTCGCAGCCGCCACCTCCCGAATAGCCCTGATCGCCAAGGCCTCCGGCTTGACTTCGCGTATGCGCTCCGCCAACTGCGGCGGCGTCATGAAGCAGGAGTTGTAAGCGCCGTCCACAACCGATGTCGCCTCCACCACCAGTCGAACGCGCGCCGGCGGCGGAAGCAGATCCAGAACTTTCTCGCGACCCTTGCCGGTGGAAAGTAGCGCCAGCCCGAAGGCGTTCAGTCCCTCCGCATCGCGCGCCTCCGCCTTGGCGCCCCTTTCGAGCAACAGGCTGACGATATCGACGTGGCCATGCTGCGCTGCCAGCATCAAGGCTGTCCGCCCTTCCTTGTCCTTACTCTCGATCGCCGCCCCATTTTCCAGCAGCGTGCGCACGGAACGGATTTGTCCCCTCTTAGCGAAGCTCAAGAGGTCCGGTCCGAGGTCGGCGGCCGAGATCGCCAACCCCCAGAACAGTAAAACCGGAATAACAGTTCTCGTGCCCATTGGTCTACCTCGTAGGGTATGCTTTAGCTTGCCGAGTCCTCGCCAATCCCACGCATCCCAAACCCGCCAATCGCCGCACTCTTAATGCATCGCCGCCGGGCCCCCAGGCCCCTTCGGCCTCTTCATGAGAAACAAAAGCGGCAGCATCACCAGAAACACCAGCGACATCGCCCGAAACGTATCCACAAACGCAGCCATCGACGCCTGCCTCTGCACCATCCCCCA
>PMTT01000529.1 GCA_003167275.1 Bryobacterales bacterium
TCCCGACTCATCGGGACGCATTTGCGCAATGCCACCCGTTGGCCGGAAGGTCTCCGATCTCGATTCGCTTGAGGTAGGGCCCGGTGGTGGTGCAGCTACTGGTGCTGCTGCTGGCGCAGGTGCCGGTACCTGCTGCTGGTTTGCCTTTGCAGCAGTCTGCTGCAGGTGCTTGGTGCAGGTTGCTGCTGGCTGGTGCCGGTGCTAGTGCCGGTGGGACAGGCGATTCGCCTGTCCTCGCCTGCGTTCCGCGCAGCGGGACGCGGCGAGCTTCGCTCGCGGGCAGGTCGGTGACCTGCCCCACGGGTGCGGCGCCTACCGCTCTGAACCACCCGTTTGATAGACTCAACGGCATCATGGCGGATCTCGGCGAAGCAATTCTCATGGCGGTCAAAGCGCATTACGGACAGCGGGACAAGGGCGGCGCTCCCTACATTCTGCACCCCCTGCGTCTGATGTTCCGGCAGACCACCGAGGCGGCCAGGATTGCGGCGGTGCTGCACGACGTAGTCGAGGACACGCCAGTGACCTTGGAGCAGTTGCGCGAGGCGGGCTTCGAGGAGGAGGTCGTGCAGGCGGTGGCCTGCCTGACCCATGACCCAACGGACAGCTATGACGAATACATCGCCAAGATCCAGCTCAACCCGATTGCCCGGGTGGTCAAGCTGGCGGACCTGGAAGACAACATGAGGTTGGAGCGGATCGCCAATCCCACCGGGAAAGATTGGGAGCGGCTCAAGCGCTATCATCGCTTCTGGAAAGAGCTGTCCGCGGTGCGCAGATGAACGGACCGCCGTTGCCGCCGCGCCAAATCGTCGCACGCTGCGAAGACTGGAAACTGTTGTAACACTGAGGACTGGGCCAAGGTATACTGTTGGCGAGTTCAGGAGATCCGAAATGCAAAGACATCCGGCGCGCCGGACCGCACCCGGCCACCACCGTTATCGCTTTGGCACGGCAAGAACAATCGCCGTGTTTGCCTTGGCAACACTTCTGTTGAGTCTGTCGGCCTGCGGTGGGTCGCCTCACGCGCCGACGGAAAAGTACTACCTGGTGGCCGCTAACATCACAAACGGATACTGGCAGACCGCCCAGGCGGGATTTCAAAGCGGGGCGCATCTCTTGGGCGTCCCTTGGGAAATGGTCGGCCCCGACACCTACGATCCGAAAGCGGAGGTCGAGACGTTCCGCGGAATCGCCAGCAAGAAACCCTCCGGCATCCTGGTCTCCGTGGCCGATCCCGGCGTCATGAAGGACGCCATTGATGCCGCCGTCGCCCAAGGAATCCCCGTCATCACCATAGACGCCGACGCCCCTACCAGCAAGCGACTGACATTCATCGGTACGAACAACTACCAGGCCGGCTCGATGGGTGGACGCCTGCTCGCCGAGCGCATGCAGGGCAAGGGCAGCGTCGTCGTTTTCACTATGCCCGGCCAGGCGAATCTGGAGGAACGCCTTCAGGGTTACAAGAATGTCCTCTCGGGCCATCCGCAGATCAAGATCGATCAGATCGTCGACGTCAAGGGCGACCCACGTATCGCGTTCGATTCCGCCTCCAAGATGATGGAGAGCAAGTCGCCGCCGGATGCTTTCGTCTGCCTCACCAGCACGCCGTGCTCGGAGGTCGCCGATGTGCTGGACCGCAAGAAGATCACGGGCAAGATTCTGATCGCCATGGATACCGATCCGAACACGCTCAACTGGATCAAGAAGGGCTCGATCGCCGCGACCATTGCACAGAAGCCGTTCACTATGGCCAGCTTCGGCATCGCCATGCTCGACACCGTGCATCACTACAACCTTCCGAGCCTGGACTTGAACTCGATGCAAGACACCCGGTCGCCCCTGCCGGCTTTTGTCGACACGGGCGCCACGCTGATCGACAAAAGCAACGTGGACGCGTTTCTGAAGGCCCAACCGCCCGCGGCTGGAAAGTAAACGGAGTCCACATTTTGTCCCGTGTCCCACTGGGCTGAGGCGGATGGATTACGGGTGATACTGGAAGGAATGGACTTCCACAACGTCGCGGACAATCTCAGGGAGTCGTTTCGCGTGATTGCGGCGAGCCGTCCGCCCGGCGAGATCCGGGAGCTTCACGGGGTGAGCATCGCGGCCGCCGGGGTCACGTTCCAGATGTTCAATGCGGCCTTCCTCTCGGGGCCGGTGGCCAATGAGGCGGAGCTCTCGCAACGAATTATGCTGCCGGCACTGCATTTCGACGTGCGCGGGCTGGAGTGGGCCTATTGGGTTTGCGAAGACTGGCTGGAGCCCAAGGCGCGGCGGCGCTCCCGGCAAGTCTTCGAACGGCACGGCCTCCGCCATTCGGTGGACTTGCCCGGTATGGTGGCGGAACGGATTCGGCCGCCGGTGAAACCGCTACCCTGGATCGAGGTGCGGCGGGTTTGCGATGCGGGCACCCGCGACGCTTTTTGCGCCATCGGGTCGGTCTGCTTCCACGTCCCCATCGCGTGGTTTCGCGAGGTCTTCGATTGCGATTCGGTCTGGGAAGGCTTCGCCGGCTACGTGGGCTATGTGGACCAGGAGCCCGTCTCGACCACGGCAATCGTGATGGGCGGTGGCGCGATCGGCGTCTACAACGTGGCAACCATTCCCGGCCACCAGCGGCACGGATACGGTGAAGCGGTCATGCGGGAGGCGCTGGCTGACACCGGGCGGCGACACGGCAACGAACGGGTAATCCTGCAATCCACGCCGGCAGGCTACCGGTTGTACGAGCGGATGGGGTTTCGGACGGTGACCACGGTGGCGGTGTACTCGGCGTAGCACGGGCATTCTTGCCTGTGTGGTTTTTGGGGACGAGAAAAACAAGAAAACCAACACAGGCAAGAATGCCCGTGCTACGAATCGTAGCGGAACAGGGCCTGCTCGATCGACACGCCGCGGACTTCGATGCGCTTCAGGTCGGTCGTTCCTACGCCATGGCCTTCGGCCAGAAGCAGCGTATTGTCACAGGTCTGGAAGGGCGCGGTCCCACGCATCGCCCGGGGATTGTAGCCCATCACGGCGGTGGACACGGCATCCGTGCACACCGGGTTCAGACCCGCGATCAGCACTCCGGGCTTGACGATCCGGATGCCCCGAACCCACGGACCTTCGCCGCCGGCAATCGATTCCACGCCGTCGATGATCGCCAGGTGGATCGGCCGGGCCGCCACCACGTCGGCGACGATGTGCGGCACACGATACCCGGGGTCGTGATTGGCGCCGAAGTGCAATTCCTGTGGCGCGGATTTCGATGGCTGGCGCCGTCCCTCGTGCCCCACCGCGAGGCGGCCGTTGACGGGTTTCTCATTGGGCTCATCCACACCGGCGGTGTCGCCGTAAATGGATGCGGGGATGGTTCCGAAGCAGTTTTTCAGAGAGAGCGTCACCCCGCAGGTGGCATGATTCTTGAGCTTCGCCATGCTCACGAAGACGTCCGTATCTTCGTAGGAATGGTTCAGGTCGTAGGCCGGATACATGTACGGATTCTGCGGCACCTTCAAGCGCGAATAGCGCTTGCCCTTGCCCAGCGCGTTGGTGTTTTCGAACTCCACGCCGCTGGCGGCCGATTGCAGGGTGCGCACGTTCCATCCGGAATCCAGCATCACGTCTTCGAGCGGACCGGCGGTGGCCCAGGAACTCTCCACGAAACGAATGCGCCGCGCTCCCGCCTTCCCCACCAGGTAGGCGGTGGCGCCCACCAGTTTGGGATGCGTATAGTGCGTCACGGCGGGCGCCAGACCCTGGAAGCGCTGTCCCGGGCTGCCGGTCATGTTGAGTTTGACGGTGACCGTCTTGTTGCGCACCAGGCGCTCCAGGCCGCCAAGCTGGTCGAACATGGTGGCGAGTTTCGCCTGAACGTCCTCGTCGTAGGAGGCGCATTTGGCGATCGAAACGGGGGCGGTGGGGACCTCTGGGACGGCGGCGTTGAGGAGGGGCGCCGCGGCGATCATCGCAAGCCATTCTCTGCGAGTCATGTTAGTGCTCCAGGTGTAAAAGACAGCATCAAAAGCAAAAAGCAACACAAAACCAACACAGGCAAGAATGCCCGTGCTACATCACCATAGTCTGATGGTAGCGCAGACGGAAACTTTGTCGATGTCTACGCCGCCGCCATCTTCGGTGGAATAGACCTCCAGCGGCTTTTCCGTTCCTTCTGGTGAGGTCAGGACCGCGTGCTTGTAGGCGCCGATGAAATGCACGGCCACGTTTTCCACCGGATAATCCGAATAGTTCAAGAGATGCAGCACGGCCGTTTTGGCGTCTCCGGAGATCAGCAGGTTCGAAAGCATGGAGGAGACGTTGAACAGACGCACTCCCAGGTTGCGGCGTCCCACCATCGAATTCACGTCGCGCCAGATATCGTTGAGGCGCTCCAGCTCGGCCTTCTCCAGGGTGATCTTGCCGGGTGTGGGGTCCTTCCAGCCGGGAGGTCCGGTGAGCAGTTCGCCGCCGGCGCGGGCAAAGCTGCGGAGCACTTCCTTCTGCTCGGGGGTGAGGGATGCGGGATCCACGTTGACCGCCATGGTGGCGCCGGCGAGCGCTTCGAGCGTCAGGTGCTGGCGCGGTATCGGCCGCACGGGGGTATGCTTCACCGCGATCATGTCGAGGATGCCGCCGGAGAGCAGGCCGCCATTGGCCGGGTCCTGGACAATCGCCAGTTTTCCGTACTCCTGCATGCCCCGCCATTCGGGGTGCTGTTCGAAGTAGCGGAGCAGCGCGCCCATGCGCCGCCAGTCGCTCAAAGCGTCCGCCTCGCGACTGTGCAGGCGCGCCGCGAATCCGCTATCGAAGGCCACCACCCAGCGGCCGCCCGAGATGGCGGCGTCGGCGATGGCTTGCAGGTACCGCGCGCCCGTCACCACGGTCTTGGCGGGCGGCTCATTGCCGACCCACAGGGCGGCGTCGCCCCAGGCGCGCACGGCGCGGATGAACCCGGTGTTGGTGTCGATCCAGACCGAACCCGTCGGCCCAGCCTTCTTCCCGCCATCGTCCAGGGCCGAGATGCCGGGCCAGACGCCCTGGTAGGTACCCAGTATGGGAGCGCCGGAGCCCAGCGCGATGCGGTGGCGCGCCACCAATTCGATGACCGGCGTCGCGCCCGCGGCATTCCGTANNCCTTGGCCGCCAGGGCCCGGCGCGCCGCTGCGACGGGGTCTCCACCGGGGACGATCACGGCCAACGTCACCAACCCCTGGCCGGCGGCGGCCGACACCAGGTCCGGCGGATACGTCTTGAGCAGCAGGCAGTTGACAGGACTCCCCGCAAGCAACTCCAGGGACTGGGCGTCCGCCCACGGCCAACGGACCGGCACCCAGTCGGAAGGCTGGGGCACGGAGGCGCATAACAGCGGCAGGCAGCCCAGGACGACCACCCACCGGACCGTTCGCATCCACATATAGTACTAATCTACGATATGCGTAACTTTCGCGCTGTCCGATCCGAAACCATGTAGCACGGGCATTCTTGCCTGTGTTGGGTTTCCGAGCGCAAAACCAACACAGGCAGGAATGCCCGTGCCACTGATTACGACGCATAATGGGGAGAGCGAATTCTCCCATGCACCCGGACCCCGATCTGGATGTACTGATGGCCGGCTATCAACACGGCGATCCCGAGTCCGCCGCGGCTCTAATCGGCCGCGTGAGCCCCATGCTGCATCGCTACTTCATGGTCCAGTCCGTCAGCCGGCGATTCGCCGACGATCTGCTGCAGGAGACCTGGCTGCGGATCCACGAGAGCCGGCACACCTATCGGCCGGGCCAGCCGGTGCTTCCCTGGCTCTACGCCATCGCGCGCCACGTCCGCGTGGATCAGTACCGGAAGGTCCAGCGAGTGGAGACGCGCGAGCAACAGGTGGAGACGCTGCCGGAAGGCGGGCAGCCGGTGTCGGCGGCGGCCGCTCCGGACTTACAGGCGATCCTGTCTACCCTGCCCGAGAGCCATCGCGAAGTGATCTTCCTGTTGAAGGGCGCCGGCATGTCCCTGGAGGAGGTGGCGCGCGCCACTTCATCGAGCGTCGGATCGGTCAAGCAGAAGGCCCATCGCGCCTATGAGAAGCTGCGGGAAGTGTTGGAAGGATTCACCAGGACTAAGTACAGGAAGGCGCCGTGACGGATAACGAAGTAGACAGCGTCCTTAAGTGGGCGGTGGAGGTTCCGCATGAAGTGGACGGGGCGGTGGTCGAACGGGTGTCCAATACCGTCCTGCTAGCCCTGCGGCCGGTCCGGCCGTTGCCGTCGGAACGGGTAATCACTTCGGTTTTGATGATTATCTTCTTCCTGGTGGCCACTTTGGGAGCCACGTATCTGGGTTTCAGTGGGAGTCATGTGCTGAGCCGCGCAGAAAACCTTGTCATCTCTTGGGTGCTGGCGTTGTTGGCTGGCTGGGCGGCCACGGCCACGGCGGCCGCGATGTTGCCAGGAAGCAAGAGCCGGTTCGACGCGCGCATTCTGCTGGCAATCTGCACCGGAGCATTCGTCGCTGTGTTTGCGATTCTGTTCCACGACTACCGCCTGGTTCGCTTCTTCTCTGAAGGGATAAACTGCCTGGGCATCGGTTTGCTTCACGCCGCCGTCGCTGGATTTCTGCTCTGGCTGGTCCTCCGGCGGGGGGTCATTCTCGACCCGGTGGCGGCGGGAGTGGCTCTGGGTACATTGGCGGGCTTGAGTGGGTTAGTGATGCTGGAAATGCACTGCCCAATTCTGAAGGCGATGCACCTGATCGTTTGGCACACCGCCGTCATTCCGTTGAGCGGGCTTGTGGGATACCTGGCTGGACGGTTGGTTCAGGAGCGCGGGAATCGAATCTTCCCCAAGGAAGCATAGGCAGCCGTCGCTTCGCCCAATCCTGTCTCCGAACCGACGGTGGTGGTCCAACTTTCTTGTCTGCTATGCTGAACTCGTGGCCACTCGCCTTGGACCCGTCCCTTTGACCAGCCTTGAACCTGGAAGGTATGAGCTTGAGCGCGACATCCCGGTGGTGTTACAGCCTTCCGACGATGGATTCACCGCTACCTTTTGTGATGCAAACATCGGAAGTAGCGGTGACACCGAGGAAGAGGCTATTGACAATCTGCGCACATTAATCATCGACACATTCGAACTCTTGGAATCCACGCAACCGGCCAGGTTGGGACGCGAACCCCGCCGCCGGCTGGCACTGCTGAGCTCCTTCATCAGAAAAATCTGAAATGCTGAACAAAGACGATGCTCAGAG
>PMTT01000554.1 GCA_003167275.1 Bryobacterales bacterium
AGGCGGCACCAGCCCACCATGTTCTGGCCCATGTCGACGATATAGACGCCCGGCTTGAGCTGCTTCACGCTGACGGGATGCAGGGTTTCGGTGACACGCAGGGGCTCGGCCATCTGCGCGGTCAGGACCCCGCCGGGGGCCGGAACGTTTTGAGCCGGTTCCCACTGCGCGTCGTCAAAACCAGCGCGGCTCCAGCCGGCGAGCTCCAGGCGTGCGTCGTACTCCTCCCCATCGTATTCGTTGTTGGCGCGGATGGGGCCGGCGGTCGAGAGCTTCCAGGTTTCGTCGGTGACCACGCTGGAGCGGCTGCCATCTTCCTTCTCGATATCCAGTTGGAGGATGGCCTTGGGATAGCCGAAGTTCCGGGTTCGGTCCTCGCCCCGCGGAGCGTAGTACCGTCCGTTGCCGAGCATCAGCCCGATCGCATTCGCCCCCGTGGTCAGGTAACCGGTCACGTCGAAGGTCTCGTAGAGCAGGTGCTTGTCGTAGTCGGTAAGCCCCGGGGACAGGACATGATCGCCCACCTTGGCGCCATTGAGGTATAGCTCGGACAGTCCCAAACCGCAATAAGACACGGTGGCCCGGCGGATCTTGCCCGCAACGGCGAATTCCTTACGCAGGAGGCGCGCGGGCAGGCGGTGCTCGGCCGCGAACCCGGCCGCACCCCAGGGAGCCATTCCATAGGCGCCGAGTTCCTTGGCGGCCGGCCAGGCGACGTCTAGGAATCCTGGGTTCTCCCAGCCCGGTTCCGGCTTGGCGGTGGTGTGCCAATGGCCGCTGGTCTGCACTAGCAGCGGCTCTCCGGAGGCAAACTCGACCAGCACCGCTCCGATCAGGCCCGCCCCAGTGTCCGCTCGGCTGTGTGTGGCCCGAACGGCAATGGTATTTTCGCCCGCGTGGATCAAGGGAACGACGTCCTTGACCACCGGCAACCCGGTGCCGGAGTTGGCCGCGATCAACTCGCCGTTGAAGAACACCTGGGCCTCGTTGTCGGCTCCCACAATACAAATGGCGCGGGTGATCCTGCGGTCGGCGGGGACCGTTAAGGTCTCGCGGAAGAAGCGGTCTCCGGCCGGTGCTCCGGCACGCCCACCTGCGGCAACTCCGCCGGCGCCGGCATTGGGTGCGTCCCAGATCCAGCGAGCCCCTTCCAACGCCCGATAGGGACTGCCCGGGTCCTTCACCACGCCGGTTTCGTCACGGCCGATCCACTGTCCATGCCAGTCTTCGGGGCGTAAGAGCCCCATGCTCCACTGAGCGGGCTGGCTCCATTCGCTGGCCTGACCGTCCTGGTCCCAAACCTGGATCTTCCAGTAAGCCGCCCGGCCGGAGGTGAGCGGGTGGCCGCGGTAGACCACGTGGATCGACTGGTCGGATTGCACCTTTCCGGAATCCCAGAGATCGCCATTACCGCTCCCGAGCGCCTGTTCGCTAGAGGAGACCAGGACCCGGTAAGCGGTTTGGTACAGTCCTCGCGTGGTGGGTTTTGCGGGCAAAAGCACCCAGCTCAGGCGCGGCTCGACGACGTCGATGCCTTGCGGATTCGCGCGGTATTCACAGCGCAGTTGTTCGGGATGGATACCGGCCGCAGCGTAGACTGTGGTCGTCATCAGGAAGCCTAACCAGAAGGGCCTCATTTCTTTCCTCCGACCGCACGTTAACACATGGTCTTGTTTCGCGCACCGGGGCCGGGGGGAGGCTGGGCGGTCCTGTTGGAGTATTTAAAGACGCTGTCGGGTTTTCCTGTCGCAATGGCTGCGGATCCGTTTTTGGGAGCGTGAGCCGCTATCCCAATGATCGTCAAGACGCGGGATAATATGCTCATGCCATATGTTCAAAGAATATGGATGAGTCCGGAGCAGATCGCCGAAGCCGTCCAACGAGCCGAGCGCGCCCTTGCACCGGATGTGGTGCGTATCCGCCAGGTCTATAAAGACGATTGGGCAGGAGATCCCTCCATCTACTTCAAGGTGGTTCTCTCGGATGATGCTGCCAGCAAAGAAGATCAGCTCGGCAAAACTGCGTGGCACGTGAGCAGTACCATTCGAAACGAAATAGGCGTCGACCAAGAAGAATTGGGTCTCCACTTCTATTTCAACTTCCGAAGCCTTTCCGAGGTAAACGAGATGAACGAACCGGCTTGGGCTTAACCGATGCCATTTCCAGAACACCTGCTGGAACAGTCGAGCCACCTTGCCCACCGCGAGAAGAGGCGCCCTCGACAAGCCAGCCTGCGACGCGCGGTGTCAACCGCATACTATGCCCTTTTCCATCTATTGATATCGGAGGCCACGCTCAATTGGAAGCGGGCCGATCAACGACCGCTCTTCGCCCGATTCTTTGAGCACGGGAAGATGAGAGCCGCCTCGGAAAGGAAGCGCAGCGAATGCAATCGGTATCTCAGCTCGAAGCCGGCACCGGCGCCAGGCTCCGAGCTAGACTGCTGTCGCAACCTTTTACTGGTTGCAGAGACGTTCCTTCACGCCCAGGATGAACGCCACACTGCGGACTACGATAATTCGACAACGTGGACACGTGCCGAGGCCATTGCTCTCGTAAAACTCGTCGAAGCCGCTTTCCAGAGCTGGCATGCGATCCGCGAAGAACCTGCCGCGCAAGCTTATCTGATATCTCTTCTCGGAAACGCCAAGGGCGTATAGCTGCCCTACTCCTGCCGCAATGCCACCAGCGGATCCACCTTCGTGGCGCGTCGCGCGGGAATGTACGTCGCGGCCAGCGCAACCACCGCCAGCAACACAGTCACACCGGCATAGGTCATCGGATCGCCTGGTTTCACCTCGAATAGCATCCCGGTGAGCAGGCGGGTAGCGGCCACTGCGCCGGCGAGGCCGATCGCCAATCCGATGGCCGCCAGCGCCAGGCCCTGCCGCAGCACCATTCCCATCACGTTCATGGGGCTGGCGCCCATCGCCATGCGGAGGCCGATTTCCGCGGACCGCTGGCCTACCACGTAAGCCATGACGCCGTAGACGCCGGCCATCGCCAGACAGACTGCCAGGCCCGCGAAGATGCCGAGCAGCAGGGTACGGAAGCGGGGCGTCGCCACATTCTCCGACAGGCGCGATTCCATCGTGGTGAACTTCACGGGCACGTCCGGCGAGATCTCCCGCGCCTTCCGCCGCAGGGTTTCGAAGAAGGCGGCCGGGTCGGAGGAGGTCCGCACCATCAGGCTCATCGCCATGCCTGCGCGAGGATGTTGTTGGTAAGGCGCGAAGATCTCGGGGCTCGGCTGGCGCGCCGGTCCGGACTGCCGGACGTCGCCTACCACGCCCACGATCCGCATCTCCTTCAGGGAATCGAAGCCCCAGTAAATGGTATGGCCCACCGGATTCTGGCCCGGAAAGGTCTTGCGGGCCAGCGCTTCATTAATGATCGCGGAGAATGGCGCGTCATAAGCATCGCTCTCCAGGAAGTCGCGGCCGGTCTTGAGGGGAATCCCGAGGGCCGTGAATGCGCCGGACGCCACAATCGAGAACACGGCCTGCGGGGCTGCCACGGTGAGCTCTTCGGGCCGGGGTTCATGGTCCACCCAGTAGCCGCCGTTGGAGGAGACCCGTCCGGGCGGGGTACGGCTGGCGCTGACCGCGGAAACACCGGGGATGGCCGCCACCTGGGCGATCAGATCCTGGTAGAAACGCCCTGCACGGCGTGCGGTCTCGACGTCCGTGGCCGGGACGCTTGCCGACATCACCACGACGTTTTCCGGTCGAAAGCCCAGAGCCACATTTTGGAGCGCCACGAAGCTTTTGATGAGCAGACCGGCCCCCGCCAGCAGCATCACCGAAAGAGCGATCTCGGCTACGACCAACGCTGCGCGCATGCGTCCCGCGCCGCCGCCCCCCACCGCCCGCGCCGCGCCGCGCTTTAATGTGTCGCTCAGATCCACCTTGGAAGCGTGAAGCGCCGGCGCCAGGCCGAACAGCAGGCTGGCGACCACGGAGATCCCGAGGGTGAAGGCCAGGACCCAGCCATCAATGGCGGTCTCGGCGAGACGCGGCACATTTTTCGGGGCCAGCAACACCAGGGCATTCGATCCCCAAAGCGCCAGCATCAGCCCTGCGAGGCCGGAGACGGCGGCCAGCACCAGGCTCTCCGTGACTAATTGGCGCACAATCCGCCCGCGGCTCGCGCCCACGGCGGCCCGAATGGCGATTTCCCGCGTCCGGGACGTGGACTTCGCCAGCAGAAGGTTCGCCATGTTGGCGCAGGCGATCAGCAGGACCACGCCCACCGCGCCCAGCAGCAGGTACAGGGTGGTCCGGACGTCGCTCATGCGGGTGACGATGGCGCTTTTGTTCCGGTTGCTGGGCGGGTACAGTTTCTCCAGACGCGCGGCAATCGAAGCCACCTGGGCCTGAGCCTGTTCGAGTTTTACGTCCGGCTTGAGCCGCCCGGCCACCAGGTAATTGTGCGCGGACCGCGAGGTGGTCTCGGAGAAGATGGTGTTGGCCGGATACCAGAGGTCCGTCTTGTTGGGGAACTGGAAGCGCGGAGGCATCACTCCGACTATCGAAAGCGTCTTGTCCTGGATGCCAATCGTCTGGCCGAGCGCCTCGGGCTTGCCGGCGAAGTGACTCTGCCAAAACGAGTAGCTGATGATGGCGGCAGCGCTGCTGCGCGGTTGTTGCTCTTCAGCGGTGAAGAGTCGGCCCAGCGACGGTTGCACGTCGAAAACGGCGAAGAATTCCGGCGTCACCGCGGCGATGCGTCCGTACTCGGCCGTGGACCCCGCCCTCACGGCGGTCTCGTTCGCGGCGTAGTAGGCCAGGGCTGAGAAGGCGGTGCTCTGGTCGTGCCAATCGTGGAAGTCGGGGGCCGAGACTTGGCCCTGTTGTCCGCCGTTCTTCCATAAGGTGCCGACGGTGACGATGCGGTCGGGGTCGCGATAGTCCAGGGGCTTTAGCAGCACGGAGTTGACTACGCTGAAGACCGCTGTGTTGGCGCCGATCCCCAGCGCCATCACCAGGACGGCGAGCAGCGTAAAGCCGGGGTTCTTCCGCAAGGATCGCAAGGCGTATCGAAAGTCCATGGCGGAAGAGTGGGCACGCCCTTGGCCAACCCCTGAATCACTGTAAACAAAGGGTTTGACAACCGCCATACGGAGTCCAGGTGGTCGCTTTCGGAATCCTCGCGACTGGAATCAGAGTTTTGGGGTGCGACAGACCGTGGGGTGGAGACGTGGCCTGCGCTTCCGCAATCGCGGAAGCGCCTGGAGATTGGCCATATCCGA
>PMTT01000879.1 GCA_003167275.1 Bryobacterales bacterium
AACTCGCAGTCCACGGCCGGTCCGGCCACTTGCACTACTTTGCCGATTACAAGTCCGTTGGTATTTGCCATGATGAATCCTTTAGAGGAAGGACAACGAGTGGGCCACGAATAAACACGAATGAACGAGAATAACACAAACACAAACGCAGGTCTTAGTTCTTATTCGTGTGCATTCGTGTCCATTCGTGGCTATCATTCTTCTTCCTACTCCGCGGCGGCGGCGCCGCTCACGACTTCGATAATTTCCTTGGTGATGCTGGCCTGCCGGACGCGGTTCATGTACAGGGTCAGCTTCTCGATCATGTCGCCCGCATTGGAGGTGGCCGCATCCATGGCGACCATTCGCGCCGCGTGCTCCGCGGCGCCCGACTCCAGCAGCGCGCGATACAACGCCATCTCTACGTATTGAGGTAGCAGGGCGTCCAGCATCTCCGCCGGCGCCGGCTCGAAAATGTAGTCCACGGGCTCGGCGCGCTCCGGCACCTCCACCGGTAAAACGCGCGTCAACGTCAGCTTCTGCGCCACCATGCTCTTGAATTCGTTATAGATCAGGTAGACCGCGTCGATCTCTTCCTTCGAATACGCCTCGATCACTTTGCGCGCGATGCCGGCCGCGTCCTCGTATTTGGCTTTCGCGGCCAGGCCGATGTACTCGCCCGTGATCTCCGCGCCGCGCTTCCGGAAGAAGTCGCGCCCCTTGCGCCCGATCAGCTCCATCTTTACGGACGCCCCAGCGTGTTCCGCAATGAACTTTTGCGCACCCTTGATGAGATTGGCGTTGAAGGCACCGGCCTTGCCCATGTCGGAGGTGATCAGCACCAGCAGAATGCGCTTCTCATCCCGGCGCGCGAGCAGGGGATTGTTCCCTGCCTCCTCGTCCGTCGACAGCGCCGCAGCCACGTTCTCCAGCACCTTGCGTAGCATGGCCAGGTAGGGCCGCGACGCGATCACCCGGTCCTGCGCGCGGCGCAGTTTGACCGCCGAGATCATCTTTACGGCCTTGGTGATCTGCTGGGTGTTCTTGACGGAGCGTATGCGCCGCCGGATGTCGATCAGGCTAGGCATGGCTGGCGCCCAGAGAGGCCCCGGCAGCCTTGAGGTCTTCCACGAAGCGGGCCTTGAACTCCTCGATCACCGCGACCACCTTGGCTCGCAGCGCATCGTCCAACGCCTTCTTGGTGCGGATCTCATCCCACAGCGCGCGGTTGGAATTGTCCACGAACTTGTACAGTCCCTCTTCGAACTTGCGGCATTGCTCCACCGGGAGATCGTCCAGATAGCCCTTGGTGCCGGCGAAGATGATCAGCACCTGCTTTTCGAGGGGGAGCGGCTGGTATTGCCCCTGCTTCAGGATCTCCACCAGGTGCTTGCCGCGGTTGAGCTGGTTGATGGAAGCCTTGTCCAGATCGGAGCCGAACTGCGCGAAGGCCGCCAGCGCGCGGTACTGCGCCAGGTCCAGGCGCAAGCTGCCGGCAATCGACTTCATCGCCTTGGTCTGAGCGTTGCCGCCCACGCGGCTCACCGAGATGCCGACGTTGATGGCGGGCCGCACGTTGGAATTGAACAGGTCGGACTCCAGGAAGATCTGTCCATCGGTGATGGAAATGACGTTGGTGGGAATGTAGGCGGAAACGTCGCCGGCCTGCGTCTCGATGAACGGCAGAGCGGTCAGCGATCCGGCGCCGTGCGCGGCGTTCAACTTGGCGGCACGCTCCAGCAGGCGGCTGTGGAGGTAAAACACGTCGCCGGGGTATGCCTCGCGCCCGGGCGGGCGGCGCAGCAGCAGAGAGATCTCGCGGTAGGCCGCCGCGTGCTTGGAGAGATCGTCATAAATGCACAGGGCGTGCCGCTTGCTGTCCCGGAAATACTCGCCCATGGCGCACCCCGAGAAAGGCGCGATGTACTGCATGGGTGCCGGCTCGGAAGCCGATGCCGAGACCACGATGGTGTACTCCATGGCGCCGTAGTCGGTCAGCGTCTTCACCACCTGGGCCACCGTGGAGCGCTTCTGCCCGATCGCGACATAGATGCAAATCATGTCGGCGCCCTTCTGGTTAATGATCGTGTCGAGGGCGATGGCGGTCTTGCCGGTCTGGCGGTCGCCGATGATCAGCTCGCGCTGTCCGCGGCCGATGGGAATCATGGCATCGATAGCCTTGATGCCCGTCTGCATGGGCTCTTTCACCGGCTGGCGAGCCACCACGCCGGGCGCCAGGCGTTCCACCGGGTTGAACTGAGTGGTGAGGACGGGGCCCTTGCCATCGATTGGCTGGCCGAGCGCGTTCACCACGCGGCCGATCAGCGCTTCCCCCACCGGAACCGACATGATGCGGCCGGTGCGCTGCACTTCGTCGCCTTCCTTGATTTCGGCGAAGTCGCCCAGCAGCACCGCGCCCACCTGGTCTTCTTCCAGGTTCATGGCGATGCCGGAGACGCCGTGCGGGAATTCGATCAACTCCCCCGCCATGACCTTCTCCAGGCCATGGATGCGGGCGATACCGTCGCCCAGGGAGATCACCGAACCCACTTCGGTCACGTCGATCGCCCGTTCATAGTTTTCAATTTCCTGGCGGAGAATCTTGGTAATTTCGTCCGCTCGAATTTGAGCCATAATTCCTTCCGTTACGATTACGCTTCCGCGCTCAGGCGGCCTTCTAACGACGCCAGTTGCCCTCGCAACGATCCGTCGTAGACCGTGGAACCGATCCGCGCCACCACCCCACCGATGAGCGATTCGTCCACCGTAAACCGCATCTTGATGCGCTTGCCCGTGAGTTTTTCCAGTTGGGCATTCAGGGCCGTGCGCTGGGGTTCGGTGAGCTCCCGCGCCGAGGCCACTTCCGCCCGGGCGAAGCCCATCCGTTCATCGATAATCTGCTCAAAGCTATGGATGATTTCCGATAGCGAAGTGATGCGGCGATGATCGATCAGCACGTACAGGAAATTGCGGGCGATCCGCGAGAGCGTCAGCAGGTCCACGAGGCGTCCGACCACGGCCTTCTTGCGGCTGCCGGGAATGGCCGGCGTGGTCAGCGCGTTTTGCAATTCGGGGGACGACTGCAACACCGCTTCGAAGGAGCGCAGTTGCGCCACCGCATCCTGCGGGCGCAGGGCGGAGCCACTGGCGGTGACGACGTCCGCAAGGGCGCTGGCGTATCGTGTGGCTACGGCAGAGAGTGTCATTTCAGATCGCGAACGAAGCCCCGGACCAAGGCATCTTGCGTTTCCGGGGTCAGGCGAGTGCGGATTTTCTGCTCCGCGAGCCCGATGGCCAATTCCGCGGCGTGCCGTTTCAGTTCCAGCCGGGCAGACTTACCGGCCGAGACGATTTCCTGTTCGGCACGGGCCTGGATCTTGGCGATTTCGGCTGCTGTATGTTGTGCCAGGCGCTGGGTCTCGGCCTCCGCTTCCTGCTGCGAGCGGGCGCGCAGAGAGGCGATTTCGGCTTCCAGGTTGGCCAGCCGGAGGTCCACCGCGGCGGCACGCTCCTCGGCTGCTTTGCGCTCCTGCTGGGCCTCGGCCATATCTTTGCCAATCTGCTGCG
Organism: Bryobacterales bacterium; assembly: GCA_003167275.1. Lineage (GTDB taxonomy): Bacteria > Acidobacteriota > Terriglobia > Bryobacterales > Bryobacteraceae > JAIQFL01. The sequence goes on from PMTT01000879.1 coordinate 3,547, forward strand.
AGCGGGCGGCAAAGAATTTCGGAGCATTCTTGCCGATCACATACCCCAAGGCGCCGGCGAGCAGCAGGAAATTCGCCCATTTCCACATCTGGAGCTTGGCGTGTTCGGCCTCGTGCGCGGCTGCGTGCTCCGCGTCACCGCCCTTCTTCTCCTCCTGTGCTAAGCCGAAGCTCACGAGGACAGCGAGGAGCAAAGCCAGCCTGACCAGGCGCTTCATGCGGCGCTCCGGCTGAGCATGGAATCGGCAATCTGGCTGGCCAGCAGGTCGCTCTCACGAGCGAGCCCGGCCTTGGCCACTTCCACATCCTGGGCCAATTGCGCTTTGGCTTCCTTGATAAGCGCTTCGGCGTGCTGGCGGGCGGTGGTCAGGTCGGCGGCTTCCTTCTCTTGTAACTGGTTGTGGATCTTCTCCTCGGCCTGGTAAATCTCGTTGCGCGCGGCGCGCAGGGCGGCTTCGTACTCGGCGGCTTTGGCGCTGGCGCGTTCCAGGCTTTCGCGGGCGACCTTGCGGGCGCCTTCAGTGGCCAGATATCGCTCGTGCAGCACCTTCTCCAAAGGCTTGAAGAAGATGTACTTCAGATAGAAGTGAAGCAGGACGACGAAAAAGAAAGTAGGCACTGCTCGCAGCAGTATTTCGCCCAGTTGGTGGAACGTTTGCCCCATGAGTTTTCAAAAGGAAAAAGTTGGCCGGTCTTAAGGAGACTAGAGTAGCATCCTGGCGAAACCACAGTCAACCGCACTCCGAGGTGGTGGTGGAGGGACATGGTCGGCGCGGTCGCACCACTGGAGCGAGCCGACGAGTATCGCTTCAAAGTACCTCTACAATCTGGTCCCCACGCGAGAAGCACTCTTCGATCTGCGGCCAATTCAGGAAATCCTGGTCCTTTGAAATGAGGACCTAGTCGCCATCCTTTACAAACCTCCGGATGAGGGCATCGTCCGTCTCGGCGAGGCCGAAGTCAGTGACGTGCCAGGAATCAAAGCCACGAGCAGTGAGGAATCGCGCGAGCGCAAGGTGGAAGTTGGTGATCGACGAGGCACTTCACGCCGAGCGCAGCACGGCGTGGTCCGTCAGTTGGGCCGCATACTCGATTGCGGCGAGAATGTCCTCACGCTCCAGGTACGGATAGTCGGCTAAAATCTCTTCAAATGACGCGTCCGAGCTCAGAAGATCGAGCACATCCGTAACCCGGATCCGCATGCCGCGAATGCACGGCCGTCCACCGCATTTGCCGGCTTCGGTGGTGATTCGATCGAGTCTTTGCGAATTCATGGGCACCCTCTGGTAGACCTCACCTGAAATCCATTCTACACGCACCGGGAGGCACCCCGCCGCGCGCAGGGCAAACACGGACGTTCAATCCACCGAAACGCGAACGAGTTCGAGATCGCGTACTCCACCTGGGCGCAACGGGCATGACGGTGGTCGCCATACGGGGAGTGGGGGACCGGTCACGCTCTCCACGCGGCCCAGGAACGGGGCGAGGAACTTCGAGGCCAGTCACCCATATTTCGCCCCGGCTGGGCAAGCTCAAGCATGCCCTACTGCTGCTTTGCGATTCTCCATTTCACTCCGGCCACGAAGTTCAGGCGCGGCGACGGGAAGCCGAATACTTCCTCATAATGCTGATTCAAGGCGTTGCGTAAGTTGCCATACAGTGTCATCCCGCGGGCCAGAGTGTAATTTACATTGACTCCGAAATTAGCGTAGCCCGGGTTCCAGAAGAGGCCATTGCTCGCCCCGTAGGATGGCTCTTCGAAGAGGGCCTTGCCTCGGAAGTACCCCGTGACATCGGCGGCCACACGGCCGCGCGTGAAGGTCGCCACCAGGTTGCCGGAGTTCTCCGGGCGGCGTGTCAAGGGCTGACCCACCTGGAAGTATTGGGGCGCCAGGCCGCTCGATCCGTCGAGCGACAGGATGCGGGTTTCCAGCAGCGTGTAAGACCCTCGCACGAA
>PMTT01000938.1:0-2824 GCA_003167275.1 Bryobacterales bacterium
CGGGGTATCCGGAGGAACGGCTGGCGTACATGTTGGAGGACGCGGGGATCGGGGTGTTGGTGACGGAGAGGAGGCAGAGAGAGAAGTTGCGGGTAGGGGCGGGAGTCGCGGTATTGGAGATGGACCGGGAGGAGTTGGCGCGGCAGCCGCGGACCACCCCGCAGGTGAAGATCGACCCCGACAACCTGGCGTATGTAATCTACACCTCCGGGTCAACGGGAAAGCCCAAGGGGACTGGCGTTACTCATGCCAATGTGACCCGCCTCCTGACCCACACCGAAGACTGGTTCCACTTCAACCACACCGACGTGTGGACGCTCTTCCACTCGTACGCGTTCGATTTTTCCGTGTGGGAGATCTGGGGCGCGCTCTGTTATGGAGGACGCCTCATCGTGGTTCCCTACCTCACCAGCCGGTCGCCCGAAGCGTTTCACGCGTTGCTCGCCGATCGGGGTGTGACCGTCCTCAACCAGACGCCCAGCGCCTTTCAGCAATTGATGGCCGCCGACGCCGAGCCCCATGCCGCTCCCTTGCCAACCCTACGGCTCGTGATCTTTGGCGGCGAAGCGCTGCAGCCGCGCAGTCTTGCGCCGTGGTTCGACCGCCACCCGGATACGCGGCCACTTCTCGTCAACATGTACGGAATCACGGAAACTACCGTGCATGTCACCTATGCGCCGCTCCTGTCGTTCCTGTTGGGCGCGGAGAGCAACATTGGGCGCCCCATCCCCGACCTCCAGGTTCACATCCTCGACGGAAACGGCCAGCTCGTGCCCATTGGCGTCCCGGGCGAGATGTTTGTCGGAGGCGCCGGGCTCGCGCGTGGATATCTCGACCGTCCCTCGCTCACTGCCCAGCGCTTCCTGCCTGATCATCTTTCCGCCACTCCCGGAGCGCGGCTGTACCGAACCGGCGACTTGGCCCGCTGGCGGCCCGATGGCACTATCGAATACCTTGGCCGCGGCGACCATCAGGTCAAGGTGCGCGGCTTCCGCATTGAATTGGGCGAAATCGAGTCGCTGCTCGACTCGCATCCCGCCGTCGAAAAGTCCGTCGTCGTTGCCAATGAGGATGCTTCGGGCGACAAACGGCTCGCCGCTTATGTCATCTCTGACCTGGATGGCATGGAGAGGTCGGTCGGTCACCCCAAGCAGTTCTTCGCCGAACCGATCGCTGAATGGCAGACGCTCTATGACGAGACCTACGGCCGCACTCCGGCGGATGCCGCGCCCGGCTTCAACATCATCGGGTGGAACAGCAGCTACACCGGCCAGCCGATTCCCCCGGACGAGATGCGGCGCTGGCGGGACTTCACCACCAGCCGAATAGGTCAACTGGAACCGCAATCCGTCTGGGAAATCGGTTGCGGAACCGGCCTCCTGCTCTTCGAACTGGCGCCCCGCTGCCGCCACTACTTCGGCACGGACTTTTCCCAGGTCGCGCTCGACAAAGTTCGCCACGAAGCCGGCCGCCTGCAGCTTTCCCAAGTACAGTTGGACAAGCACCTGGCTGACGATTTCGCCGGAATCGAAGCCGCCCGCTTCGATACCGTCGTCCTCAATTCCGTGATTCAATATTTCTCCGGCGTCGATTACCTCCGGGAAGTGATTCGCGGCGCGGTCAGAGCCACGGCCCCCGGTGGAGCGGTCTTCGTCGGCGATGTTCGCAGCTTGCCGTTGCTTGAAGCCTTCCACTCATCCGTCGCGCTCTATCAGGCTCCTGCCGGTGGAAGCCTGGCCGACATCTCGCAGCGCGTCAAACGCTCCCTCGGCGACGAACACGAACTGGTGGTGGACCCCCGCTTCTTCGCCGCACTGCCAGGGGAACTGCGTGATGTCGCGGGAGTGGAGATCCTCCTGAAAAGGAGCACGGACGCGAATGAGATGACGCGCTACCGGTACGATGCCATCCTGCGTGTCGGCCCTCGGAAGATGGGCATCCTCCCCGTTGAGGAGTCTCTCCGATGGGAAGATACCGACACGCTTCAGGGCCTGGAGAACCGGCTTTCGCGCAGCACCGCGCGCCGCATCGAGGTGCTGGGAGTTGCCAACCGCCGTGTGCTCGCCGATTTCACCGCGTGCGAGCTTCTGCGCCATACGAGCGGCGTCGCCGGCGAATTGCTGCAACGGTGCCGCGATGCCGCCCGGCATGCCCAGGAGCCGGAAACCTTCTGGGATCTCGGAGAACGATTGGGGTACTCCGTTCAGGTAACATGGTCCCGCACCGGCGGCCCCTCACGCTTCGATGTCCTGTTCGACAGGAGCGGCGCGGCCTCCATCGGTGTGTGGGAGTCCATGGCCGTGCCGCCGGGAACTGCCCCGCTGGCCAACAACCCCCTGCGCAGGGCTCAGGAGCGCCTCCTCGTGCCGGCCCTCGGTGACTATCTCCGGGAGAAACTGCCGGATTACATGGTCCCGGCGGGATTCGCCGTGTTGGATTCTTTTCCCCTCACCGCCAATGGCAAGCTCGATCGCCAGGCTCTGCCGGCCCTGGTGCAAGCGCGGGGAAGCGCTCCCGCTTCCTTTGTGCCTCCCGCCAGCCGCACCGAACTGGAACTGGTCAGGATTTGGGAAGAGCTGCTCCAGACCCGGCCCATCGGCGTCACCGACAACTTCTTCCACCTGGGAGGCCATTCGCTCCTGGCGGTCAGGCTGGTCGCCATGATCAAGGACCGCCTCCACAAGCCCCTGCCCCTGGCCGAACTCTTCCGTGAGGGAACCATCCGTGCGCTGGCCCGCGCGCTGGATGTCGAACCCACGGATGCCGCCCAGTCCCCGCTGGTGGCTCTGCAACCCGCCGGTTCCCGGCCCAGATTCTTCTGCGT
>PMTT01000938.1:2885-8141 GCA_003167275.1 Bryobacterales bacterium
GGCTGGTCCTTCGGCGGTTTGGTCGCCTTCGAGATAGCCAGACGCCTTCAGGAAGACGGTCAGCGGGTTCCGGTCCTCGCTCTGCTCGATGCCATCCCCACCGGAGCGCTGCCATCGAGTCCCCACGATGATGCTGCTGTGCTGGCTTACTTCGCGAAGGAGAACGCGCTCCCCATCGGCGAAGACGAACTGCGGCAGTTGTCCGATCGGGAGCGTCTGGTCCGCATCGTAGACCTGGCGACGCAGGCCAGCCTCCTGCCTCCCGGTACCGGGCCCGAGTATGTGCGCCGGTTCCTGGATCTGAATCGGCTCGCCGTCGAGGCTGCCGAAGCTTACCGGCCCGCGCCGTACCCGGGCCGGATTGCGCTCTTCCGTGCGCGCGAACCTCGACTGCCCGAAATCGCCGAGCTGGTCGAAAGGGACCCCACTTACGGATGGCAGGCGTACACACCCTGGCCCGTGGAAATCCACCCAGTCCCCGGCGACCACCTCAGCATGATGAAGCCTCCCCACGTTCGTGAGCTCGCCCGGCTTCTGCGCAACGTGTTGAGCCACGGAGAAGCTCTCCATGCCTGAGCACGCACCATCGGCTGGCGCCGCAACGGCTCCCGCCAAAGCTTCGGCGGAGATCTGGTTTCAGCGCTTTGGCTCCGCCAGACATCCGCGCATGCGGTTGTTCTGTTTCCCCTACGCCGGGGGATTCGCCTCACTTTTCGGGGGATGGGCGGCAGGCCTGCCCGCCGATATCGAAGTCAGGGGCGTGCAGTTGCCCGGCCGGCCCCCACGGATGAAAGAGGCGCCCTACACCCGCCTCGCGCCTCTGATTGGAGCGCTCGCCCAGCAGATTACCCCACTCACCGGGATTCCGTTCGCATTCTTCGGGCACAGTCTCGGCGGTCTGGTGGCGTACACCTTGGCCCGTGAGCTCCACCGGCGCGGCGGCGCCTGTCCCTCACGGCTTTTCATTTCCGGATGTCCCGCCCCCCATCTGCGCCGAACCCGGAATCTGCACGGTCTGCCGGAGGGCGAATTCCGAAGCCAGTTGGATCGGCTGGGCGGTACTCCCAAGGAACTCTTGCGCAATGCCGAGCTGATGGATGTGGTCAGCCCCATCATCCGGGCCGATTTCGAGATTTACGAGACCTCGGACTGCGGCGAGTGCGAGGCGCTCGACACGCCCATCACCGCCTTTGGCGCCACCGACGATGAGTGGGTCTCGCTCGAAGAAGCACAGGGCTGGAGACTCTACTCTTCCGCGCCGTTCCGCTTTCACCGCATGCAAGGCGGGCATTTCTTCATCCACGCGCAAGCGGCCGGCATCCGTCGCCGCATCGCAATCGACTTAGATCAGAATGAGCGGAGTGCGGGCGATTTTGCCAGACACTCCCGAATAGAGGACGCGTTATGAGCAATCAGGACAAAGAAGACAATACGATATACAAAGTCGTCATCAACCACGAGGAACAATACTCCATCTGGCCCGCGCACCGGGAAAATGCGCTCGGATGGAAAGACGTTGGGAAAACCGGGACCAAGGCCGAGTGTCTGGCTTACATTGAGGAGGTATGGACGGACATGAGGCCGCTGAGCCTTCGCAAGAAAATGGAGGAGGCGGCCGGGAGCGGTCAATCCTGACTTGTCACGGGAACCTCTCTCCGTAGGAGTGCGTCGTAGGGAGGTTCCCGTTTATAAATCTCAATAGTAGCGGCGGGCCGGGGACGTAGATTTCTTCTTCTTCTCGACCACGACTACCACCGAACTGGAGCCGGCGGCAATCTGACCTGAGGTTTCCAGATTCGCCACCAGGTCTGTGACCTGGGTCATCAGTTTTCCTTGACCCTTGATCAGCTTGCTAACCTGTTTACGCTTCTTTTTGCCTATATTGACCACGACGATCTTATGCGGCGGCGGCGCATCCGCCGATGCCACTGTCGATCCCGTGGGCGCTTTCACTGCTGAAGTAGTCGACATAACAATACCTCTCAGGTCTGCGAAATGGACCCTTGTACTGGTTGAATCTAGTTCTGGCACCGCAACGCTACTCAAGCTTCCTTAACTTTTTGTTTGCTCTGATCAGCGCCCTGTGATGGTTCCACATGCTATCTCGAAGCCACGCGTCCTTTTTCTTGTGCGCGGACTTCTCGTGTAACTCCAGGGCGCGACCCGCATATGCTCCCAGCGCTTCGAGCATGATGCGTTGGTTCTTTTCGGGCCCCTTGCAGTCCTTGGAGACCTTGCGCTTGTTCTTATTCTTGGGAAGTTGGAGTTGTGCCGCTGAGACTACCTGGGTCGCCGCACCGCTACCGGCTACTTCGACCACGGTTATGCTTTTACACAGCTTACTATCGAGCATCTACCCTCCACGTCGAAAGTGATACCGTCCCATGCTATCATTTGGTCCCTTTCGTGGCAAGAAGAATTAGAAAAAACGAGAAGGAAAGGAAAGAAATTGGAGGTTGAAGTCGGCACACCCTACAACAGCGCAATTTCCGAAAACCAAAACAACACCCACCGCATAATCGATCTAATTCCCGCCGTGCATGTTTCTGTATTCGTGCGCACAATTCCCTGACCGTCCCGCGTTGATTCCAGCCGGTGCCTGCCCGACGCCCGGCGAATGTATGATCGGTAAGAACCTTATGCCCGATCTTCAAGAACAGTTCGGCCAGATCGACATCTACCTTTTCGATCAACTGCTCCGAGGCCGCATCCGGCCGGGGATGCGGGTGTTCGACGCTGGGTGCGGCGGTGGCCGTAACCTGGTCTACTTCCTGAGAGAAGGGTACGAGGTGTTCGGCGTGGACGCGGACCCGAATGCGACTGAGTACACGAGCCGCCTCGCCCGATCCTGCGTCCCGCCTCTTCCGGCGGCCAACTTTCGGGTGGAAACCATCGAAGAAATGTCCTTTCCGGACGCCTTGGCCGACCTCGTGCTCAGTAGCGCCGTGCTCCACTTTGCGCGCTCCGAGGAGCATTTCGACGCGATGCTGCGCGGGACGTGGCGTGTATTGAAACCGGGAGGACTGTTCTTTTGCCGGCTGGCATCTTCGATCGGAATGGAACATCAAATCCAGCCCGTAGCCGGACGCCGCTTCCGGTTGCCCGACGGTTCGGAGCGTTATCTTGTAGACGCGGCCCTTTTACTACGGCTCACCACGGAGTTGGGTGGGCAATTGGCCGACCCATTGAAAACCACCATCGTGCAGAATCAACGCTCGATGACTACGTGGGTCGTAAGAAAGCTCTAGCGCCAGTAATCTTGTCACCGGCGGACCTGGATGTGTGCCGGAGGCAAGATCACCGGCGCTACATTGGCGGCTGGGTGTACAATCACCGTAGCCGGGGGCAAAGTTGAGAACACCGGCTCAGAATTAGATGGCTGAAGGTTATCCCGAATCACGTGACGAGCGTAGCTTCGAACCCGAACCTATAGCCACAGCCGTGGCGGAAAGGAAGTTCCTATGAGCGAAGAATCCGCAACCCAACTCAGCATCGTCGGCACCTGGGCCTTGGTTGAGGCGTGGGACATTGGAGACGATCCGAAGGAGCCAGAGAAGAAAACCTACCCGTGGGGCGACCCTCCGGCTGGGTATTGGGTGTATGACAGCAGTGGGCATTTCAGTCTGATGATTTCGCAAAACCCGCCGCTCCCCATCCCGGCCGGCCCGTTTCCGACCTCCGGGGCGAGTAATCAGCCAGGCTGGCTCAGTCCTACCGCACCGTGGAAGGTGCCGTATGAGTTACTGATCGAGACCTTTTCGACGGCTTCGCCATATGCCTATTTCGGTACGTATACGGTCGAACTGGATAGCCAACATCCTGACCTCGGGGGCACCATCAATCACAATGTTTTCTCCGATGTGATGCGGGCTTATACTGGCACGATTCAAGCCAGGCCATTTCGGTTCGATGGGCCCGATTACCTGAATGTTGGTGTGCCGGGACAGTATTTACGCCGGCTCAAGCGCTTGACTTGAGACTTCTGCCTCACATGAAAACCGCTGTCCTGCCCGCCTACGGCTGCCTTCGGGCAATCGAAGCCGGGGTGATCTGGGCGATCGCCGGGGTGCCGCACTGTTTCATCACCATGGTCAACTCCGCCCGAAGGATCTCGACGACCCGCTCGACTCCTTCCTGGCCGAAGGCGGCGAGTCCGTAAATGTAAGGGCGGCCGATTCCCACCGCGCGGGCGCCCGAAGCCAGGGCCTTGTAGATATCGGTGCCGCGCCGGAAGCCGCCATCCACCAGCACGGGCACCTGGCCGCCAACTCCGTCCACCACCTCGGGGAGACTGTCGATGGTAGGTCGCAGGTCCTCGGTAGCGCGTCCGCCATGATTGGAGACGACGATGGCGTCCACGCCGTGTTCGCGGCATAAGCGCGCGTCTTCGCGGGTTTCGATGCCTTTGAGAACCAGCTTCATGCGGGTGAGTTTCTTGAGGCGGTCCACCAGTTCCCAGGTGGCATTCGGCGGATTGACGGCGCCTTCGATGCCTTCGAGCATGGGGCGGTTGCGGACGCCGCCGCGTGCGCTGGTGTGGCAGAGCGTGCAATCGTGAGTATCGGTCCGTCGGAACCGGTCGCCCGTCTCGCCATTGCGGCCGCCAAGCAAGTCCACGGTCCAGACCAGCACGGGACATCCGGCGGCTTCCACGCGGTGGACCAGCTTTTCGGTGCCGGCCCACGTGGACGGAATGTAGAGTTGGAACCAGGGTGGCGTGCCGCGGGCCTTGGCGACCTCTTCGACGGGAGTCGAGGTCACAGTGGAAAGGACTTGGAGGCTTTTGGTGGTCTGCGCCGCCCGTGCGACCGCCACTTCGCCTTGCGGGTGGAAAGCCGTCTGGTAGCCCACAGGGCAGAGGAAGAGGGGGCTATCCCAGATGGTGCCGAAGAGTTCGATCTTGAGGTCGACCTTCGAAACATCCACGAGGCGGCGCGGCCGCAGTTGAATGCGACGGAAGCCGGCGAAATTGGCTTCGAGCGTGGCATTATCGTCGACGCCGGTGGCCAGGTAGCCCCAGTGCGCGGGGGCAAGCGCATGATGCGCCGGCTCGGCGAAGTCCATCACGCTGAGAGCGTCTTTGGCGTCGGCAAGGGGCGGTGGTTGTTGTCCGGAAGCCAGCGGAGCCAGCAGCGGGCTGCCGGCAAGGAACCGCAGGAACTGCCGGCGATTGGGGATAGCGAAGTGGCCGGAACGCATAGCGGTAATCGGTAGTATACGCCCAATGCATGCGGCTGCGTAGGGTATGCTTTAGCT
>PMTT01000606.1 GCA_003167275.1 Bryobacterales bacterium
CGGACTGACACCCGGGTTCGTCGACCTGTACCAGATCAACGCTACGGTGCCTGACGGCGTCACACGAGGAGCCACGGTATATCTCGATATCGAAGTGGACGATGGCCTCTTCGGATTTGCCATCGCCTACACGTCGGAAGCGAAGATCCCAATCGCACAGTAAGTACCATCAACACCACTACCGGGCCCCAGCGGCATCGCCAGAAGATGCCGGCTGGGGAGGTAGGGTGCGTAACCATTTTGGGGAATCCTCACCAGTCAACACCGCTCCCTCACGGTCGCGGCTCGGTTGCGGCGGTTGCTGATTCAACGTGAGTTACCGAGCCGCGACCGTCAGGGAGCGCACCCGGAGTGGACTCAAGATAAACGGATCTTAAAGAGGAGGTATAATCGCGATGGATCAATACGATGACACGGAGACTCGGATTCATCACCATCGGGTTGGGAATTTGCGCGCTGGCACACGCAGCGTCCATCGGCACGACCCTGGCCGTGACTAATGGCAGCGGCGGCTTCGGCTCCGGGATGACGATGTGCTGTTTAAACGGTCCGGCAAGCCTGACCGCCATCGGCAATGGAACCTTGAGCGGTTCCCTTTCCCCGGACTCTTCGGGAAATCAAAGTGGAACCATCAGTATCACGCTGAGCGGCGGCGATCGAATCAACATGACGTTTTCGCTCCCGGCGACGGCGGTTTCGACGAGCAGTTTCACCACCTCGGCTACGGTCACCGGCGGCACGGGAGCGTACGCCGGCGCAACGGGCTCATTCCCTAATCTGAGCGGATCGGCGTCCCCGGTTGCGTTTGGCGGTTTCAGCTTTAGCTTCAGCGGCGCCGGTACCATCAACACCCCCGGCGCCGGTCCGGTGACCATCACAGATATCCTGGATGCCGGTGGCTACAGTAAGGCCATTGCCCAAGGCAGCATATTTGTCGTCAAAGGGAGCAACCTGAGCGGCGCCGGATACACGGCGTTCTCCCTCCCGTGGCAAACGACCTCCGGCGGGGTCCGGGTCACGTTCACTCCGGCAGCCGGCGGCTCGGGGACGGATGCCTATCTGGTCTATCTGTATAACCAGGGCGGCGTGAACCAGATCGCGGCGGTCGTGCCATCGACACTGGCCACCGGCAACTACAACGTAACGGTGGCCAACAATGGAAACACCAGCGCGCCCTTCGCCACNNGTCCAGAACTACATTTCGGCCTCGCAGCTTGACCTCGGTCGCATGACGACGTATTCCGCGGGCGGCAACACCTTCTCACCCGCCAGGCCGGGACAAACGCTGATTGCGTGGGGCACCGGCATGGGCCCGGTGAGCGGCGGGGACAATGTCGCTTCCACCGGTTACGATTTCGCCGCCAATGGCGTCAACGTGCAGGTGCTGGTTGGAGGCGTCGGCATTACCCCGGTGTATGCCGGCCGCACGCCCGGCCTGGCCGGCACCGACCAGATCAACTTCACCTTGCCCGCCAACGTACCTACCGGCTGCGCCGTGAGCCTTCAGGTGTCGGTCAACGGAGTGCTGAGCAACCCCACCTACATTGCCATCGCGCCGTCCAACAGCGCCACCGCGTGCGTTCAGCCCGGTTTCACCACCGATCAGCTTGCGCGGCTCGACCAGGGCGGCAGCTACACCGCCGGCAGCTTCAACCTTACCCAGTTGACGGAAACTGTGCCGGAGTCCGGCCCGGCCAGGATCGATTCGGCCAGCGGACAGTTCGTCCGGTTCAGCGGATTTCAGTTCGCCGGCCTGGCACAGTATCAGACACAGCATGCGGCTTCGGGAGCTTGTAACGTGACTCACACCACCAACAGTAGCGGAGCGGCTGCACCAACCACCGCCTGGCTGGATCCGGGCAACGTGACGTTGAGCGGACCCAGCGGGTCCGGACTCACTGCCGTGCCCTTTAAGCTGGACATCGCCAGCAACGCCTATTCCATCGCCCTGGGTACCGAAGGCATGCCGGTTCCAGGCGGCTTGAACGCCACCCTGGTGGTTGGTGTATACACGGTGAATGGCGCGGGCGGCAAGGATATCGGCAAGTTCAACGTCCCGCTTCCGTTGGGAACGCCGCTCAGCATCGCCGGAGGATTGCCGTCAACGGTGGTCCGCGGCGCAGGCCTGACGCTCAACTGGAGCGGCGGCATCGCCAACGATGTGGTGGAGATCTATGGCGGAACCAGCACGGACACCGACACCTGGTCGTTCACCTGCATGACCACGGCGGGGGCGAATACCTTCACGGTGCCTTCGTCGATTCTGACGCAGATTCCAGCCGCGGCGGCGGGAGGCAGCGGGATCCTGGCGGTTATCTCCGGACCTATGGTCGGCTTCTCCGCCCCGCTGGTAGCCGGAGGCAATATCGACGTGGGGACCTTCGCCGGCCTGGTAGGAGCATCCGCGAATCCCGCCTGGCAGTAGAATCCCCGAGTCACAAAGGGGAGGTGCGCCGTCAGCGGAGCGCTGCGATCCATGACTGCAATTCTATAAATCTACTTCAGGTCGCGAAATCCGGTGAGCGGCTGAATCAGGTCAATTTGCGCGTTGTCCACGAACGTCGTCTTGAGGCTCTGTGCGACTTCCGCCGTGAGGCCGGCCATCGCGAGCACGACGAGTGCCGCGACCATCGGTTTGCCGCCGGGCACCGGCCGTGTATCCCGCCAGAGCCGAAACCGGGCGCCGGTCACCAGAGCAAATAGCAGGCTGGCGGCAGGCGTGATGAGAATGGCGTAGCGCAGGACCTTGGAGTAGCCGATCGCGCCGAGCACGATGTCCGCGCCCACTACCGCCGCGATTCCCACCACGAGTGCCAGTCCT
>PMTT01000135.1:0-4150 GCA_003167275.1 Bryobacterales bacterium
CAGACACGAGTGTCCGCGCCACTTAGTGGCGGCCTCCCAGATGCACTCCGCCAGCGGGGACGGGGTGCGTAACCACCGGGTGGCCGACCACCGGACGTGGAAGAGGCGCGGGAAGACGAGGCGTGATGATGCCAGTCCCGAGTCCCGTCGTAACCCCGAAACGGCTGGGAGCCAGAGGACGAAGATAACTTCCATACCCGCCGAGTCTCAATCCCAGAACCAGAGGCCTGTAAGTGTAACCCGGCAAATAGATCGAGTTGAACCCCGGCTGATATAAGTTGTAGGAGCCATACCCTCCTGACAAGCCCACGATCGGAGAGGTAACGCCGATCAGGGGGAACGAGGTAAAGCCGTCCAGTCCGGTAATGGGGTCGACCGTGCCGGGATCTTCGTCGATTTGCGCCGCGATGGCGTTGTCCGCTGAAATCGATTGGCTCCGGCCTTGCGCCCAATCGTTGAGCGCGTCCACGGGGAGATCTATGGAGCGTTCCGGCACGAGCACTTCCGCAAATGGCAGATAGGTCCCGGGTTCCACAGTGACCGGTGGCTCGCTGTCACCTGCGGAGACTTCCGCCTGGCCCTGCCGGACCCACACCCGGGGCGGCGCAGCGTCAACCCGGTAGACGCCCTTCTGGAGAACGTGTACGTTCCAGTCCCGGTAGATGAGCGTGACCGATGTGCCCGCGCCTGGCTCCGCCGAATCCACCAAAGCCGACCCTGCCAGCAACTCCACGCGTGTGTCCGCCAGATCGTTCCCCAACAGACGGATGACGCTGTTCTCGTCCATGCGAAGGAAGACGCCAGGCGTCAACAGCACCTCTGCCCGGCCTTTCGCCGTGCGCAGTTCGGCTCCTTCGGCCATACAGGTGAATTTGCCTAAACGGGATTCCAGCGGCTGGTCGCCCAGGAAAACCGCTCCCTCAATGTAGTGGACCACTCCGGAACGAGCGGAGATCACCGACTGTCCAGCGGCAGGAAGCGCCAGCACGGCGGCCACAGCCAACGCCCGAACCGCACACACGCGGCTGGATGACATAAGACGTCCCCCCACCCGAGTATCCGCCCAACGGGGACCGCCGTCAAGCGGCTGTACGGTCTCCCTCTGTACGGTACGGTATGCTTTAGCTTGCCCAGCGTTGATGAAGAGGAAGTGGTGGGCAAGCTAAAGCATACCGTACGGTCTACAGAAGCTAAAGCATACCCTACGATCCCAATACCTCTTCGATGCTGGCCAGTTCCTCCTCCGAAAACTCCAGCCCCGTGAGCGCTGCGACGTCCTGCTCGATCTGTTCCACCCTGCTCGCGCCGATCAACGCGCTGGTCATCGCCCCGTGCCGCAGCACCCATGCCAGCGACATCTGCGCCAGGCTCTGTCCCCGCTCGCGGGCCAATCCCTGTAACGCGCGCGCCTGGCTGACCTTCTGCTCTTCCACCTGCTCGCGCTTCAAATAGGTGCCCGGCTTGCCCGCCCGCGAATCGGAGGGAATGCCATCCAGATACCGGTCCGTCAACAGACCCTGCGCCAGCGGGCAGAAGGCGATGCCGCCGATTCCTTCGGAGTTCAGCAGGTGGAGCAGGCCCGCCTCAGCCGTTCGACGGAACATCGAATAATTGAATTGATGAATCAGGCAAGGGGTGCCCATTTGGCGAAGAAGGCGCGCTGCCGCGTGCGTCTGCTCCACGTTGTAACTCGATATCCCGGCGTACAGCGCCTTCCCCGACCGGACAGCATAGTCCAGCGCCCCCATGGTCTCTTCGATCGGCGTCTCGGGATCCGGCCGGTGCGAGTAGAAGATGTCCACGTACTCCAACCCCATCCGCTTCAGGCTCTGATCCAGGCTGGCGATGAGGTACTTGCGCGATCCCCAGTTGCCGTAGGGGCCGGGCCACATATCGTAGCCGGCCTTGGTGGAGATGATCAGCTCGTCGCGCCAGGCTCTGAGATCCAGACGGAGCGCCTGTCCGAAGGTCTCCTCCGCGGAGCCGTACGGCGGGCCATAGTTGTTGGCCAAGTCGAAGTGCGTGATGCCCAGATCGAAGGCGCGGCACAGCATGGCCCGGCTGTTCTCCAGGCGGTCGACGCCGCCAAAGTTGTGCCACAGGCCGAGGGAAATGGCGGGCAGTTTCACGCCGCTCTTGCCGCAGCGGCGGTAGGCCATCGTGTCGTATCGGTCGGTTCGAGGTGTGTACAAACTACTATCCTACATGCTCTTCGCGGAGACTGGCGGACTGCGTGCGGACCGGGTGCTTAACCATTTTGGGAAATTCCTCACCAGTCAACACCGCTCCCTCACGGTCGCGGCTCGGTAACTCACGCTGAATCAGCAACAATCGCAACCGAGCCGCGACCGTAAGGAAGCGGTTGCCCGCTTGAACCGCGAAATCCCCAAAACGGTTACGCACCCGTGCGGACCCCCTGGTCCGCGGCCGCCCCCCTGGTCGGCCTTTTGCCTGGCGCCGGATGTCGATTCCATGGCGCCGGCCTCCTGCAGGGTATTGGCCAGCGCCTCCGGCTGTTGCCGCGTCTCTTCGAGCATCTTCGACATGAAGTCCTCGTCAGAATGGTGGGCTGGGAAAGGGTGCTACGTCCAGTTCTGAACCGTTGTGGGGCTGTTATGGGCGGTTCGTTACGCATCGAACACGTTTGCTTTCAAGGGGCTGAGGATGAGGGTAAACAAAGCAAGAAAACGCAACACAGGAACTTTTCAGTAGCGGCAATGGCAGCTTTGGCCGTTTGGCTTGCCGCACCCACTCAAACGTGCATCGCAGGGATACTGAGCGTCGATGCGCCTTCCAACGTGGCGCTCGGCGACACATTTACGGTGAACGTGGATGTCGCGGCATCACCGACCTGTACGGATTTCAGTTCGATCTGAGCTTCGATCCGACCATCCTAATGGCCGATTCCTCGACCGAAGGACCGTTCCTGCCGAGTGGTGGCGCGACCTTCTTTATACCCGGCACCATCGACAACACCGGCGGAACCGTGGCATTCACTGCCGACACGCTCCTGACCTTGATATCGGGTGTCACGGGCGATGGCACCCTCGCGTCCTTTAGTTTCGAAGCAATCGGAGATGGCACCAGTGACCTGACACTGTCGAATGTGCAGTTGCTCGATTCCAATCTCAATCCCATTGATGTCGACCTGAGCGGCGGATCGGTCGACGTGGGAGAGACGTCGACGGCGCCGGAGCCCTCGTCATTTCTTTTATCGGCCGCCGCGATTCTCGCCACCGTAGGGTATGCTTTAGCTTGCCCAGTGAAGGGCAAAACTAAAAGCATGCCGCCTGGCACCGTTCCCTTAGATTGACTGGGCAAGCTATAAAGCATGCCCCACCATGCCGACCTGTTAGAATCGGACCAGAAATCTAATAGATCGGTAGGATTCATGTCTCAGGGACAGACGCCTGGGGTCGGGGCGGCCAACAGGGATCAGGCGGTCCCCGTAACGGAAGATCGCATACGCGAAGAACTGAGCCGTGTGCTGGCAAGCCACGAGTTCCGGTCAAGCAAGCGCAGCCAGGACTTCCTGCAATACGTCATTGAGAATACGCTCAACGGGCATGCCGACATGCTCAAAGAGCGAACCATCGGTATCGACGTTTTCGGCAGGCCCACCACCAGCTACGATCCGAGCGAAGATGCCACGGTCCGGGTCAAGGCGGGCGAGGTGCGCAAACGGCTCGGCCTATATTACTCCGACCAGGGCGCCCGAAACCCCATCCGGATCGAACTGCCCTCGGGCACCTATGTGCCGGAGTTTCACCCGAACGCCTCGGTGGCCGTCCCGCTCCAAGCTCCTCCTCTGCCCGAGCTCAGCCCTGCGACGGGCGCGCCGTCGGAAGTGCCGCCCGTGGAGCGCAAACCGTTTCCGTGGCATCGATGGGTGCCGATCTCCGGTCTGATCGTTGTGGCGGCTGCTTGGCGGGTGATCGGGCGCCCCCGCGACTACGCCGCTCGATGTGTTCTGGGCTGCTGGAGATCTGGTGACCAACCCGGACCTGATGGCCGAGGCACTGCACGGCGCTCCGCCCGACTGGCAAAAGAAGAACCTGCAACTGGTGCTGCACGTCAAGGTGATCGCCGGCGCACCCAGCTCTCCCATGGTGGTCAAGACATACTTTTGGTAGCCCGTAGGGTATGCTTT
>PMTT01000135.1:4261-4500 GCA_003167275.1 Bryobacterales bacterium
TCAGAAGTTGAATCGTATCGAGAGGTCGATACGACGGTTGTTAGCGGTACTTCCTCCACCGCCACCACCCGGTCCACCGCCACCGAAGCCCGTATTGATACTGGTCGGTTGTCCAAACTGGTTGGAGGACAGGACCCCCTGGTAACCACCAGGGTTGTCATGATTCAGGATGTTGGTGACGTTCGCCGAAAGCGTCAGACTGAAGCGGCGATCCGAAGTTCCGCCGCCCCTGCCGCCGC
>PMTT01000211.1 GCA_003167275.1 Bryobacterales bacterium
CGCGTTGTATGCATGATGTCCCTAGCCCTGGCTACTTCGGCTGCCGTTCCATGGGCCAGAACGAGAAACTTATCGGATTTGATTGCAGCCTCGTATTTCACGACACTGTCCTTGGGGATGCCGATGCTGTACAGCCCCGCCCCAACCGCGCTCAACCCTCCCACCACAACGGCGCCTTCCAGTGCGCCGATGATCCAGGCGACCAAAGGACCAGCGACCAGGATTGGCCCAATGCCTGGAATGGCGAAGAAAGCGGCTCCGAACAACATCCCCCATATACCACCCCAGAAAGCGCCCTGCTTGCCCCAGTATTTCATGCGATCGCCGGCGTTATAGTATCCGACCACGTGCTCGTCGGTGTGATAATCCTTGCCGACGATGGACATTTTCTTCATGTCAAATCCAGCCCTCTGCAGTTCCTTCACCGCTTCCTCTGCTTGGGAGTGGGTTTCGTAAATGGCTACAACCGAATTCGTTTCAGACATGGCTTACATTCCTTTCTTCTTTTTTCGTTCTTAGATCGATTTCATGGCATTTTCGTGTTCGATGTGTAACGGGTTCCCGGTCATTGCTATACTAGCCTTCCAGCAGTCCGGGCGCGCAGTTTCCTGCGGCCCGCAGCCTCCGCCTTTTTTGCGCTGCGGGCAACGAAGTCGCATTCCCAGCGGCTCCAGGCAGCGAAGGTGACTCGCAAAACTTCCTCCGGCTCGAAAGGCGTTATCAGCACGTCGAAGCCACCCAGATTCAGCACTCCCGCCCAGAGGTACTCGTCCGCCAGGCGCGAGAACACAATGAGGTTTGGTGGATCCGGCAGTTTCGTTGCGGCCCTCAAAAGGTCTTCCCAGTTGCCGTCGGCGTGGTCACGNNGCCTCATGCAACTTCCAGTTCCCTTGCGAGAGGATCTCCCGAAGGCGAAGAAGATCTGCGCTCAAAGGGCTGACTGCAAGGACTGCTGCGGTTTTCTCCGGCGATGGGATAGTCCCCTCTTTTCGGCGGCTCATTGATTCCTCGGAGGGATCCACTACCTCGAATGGTAGCCTTCGGTGTCAGCCGGGGGAACTAGGCAAATGCCTTGTGAGCGCTACTCCCATTTTCCCGGTTAATTCCCACGGAAAGAGTATGGGAACGAAATAGGGATCACTCTAAACTAATTAGAGAGGTATGCTCAGAAAACCCGGAAGACTCAGCCACATCGAGGACTTAGTCAAGCCGGATACGATATCCGGGCAACAAGAGTATCCAATCGTACAGAGCTGCCAAGGAACTGAACATGAGACAATACACTTACGGTCAGCCTCGCTGGTTCATCATTCTGACCGGCGATGACGGAACGCGTTCGCGCTGCGAACATGACTCTAAATGTTCCAGCCGGTTGCCGAAACGCATATCGTGCATCCAACAAAGTAAGATATCACACAGAGTTTGTCGTTATGGCGCGGCGGTCTGCGCCGCTTTGTTCCTTCTGCAGGCGCCAGCCGCATATTACCCTCCGCAGAACGCCCCTACCGCTGGCGCGCCGCCAGGGGCGCAGATAGCGCCCCAGCAGCTTGACGATCTGGTGGCGCCGATCGCCCTATATCCCGATCCGCTGGTAGGAGAAGTGCTGGCCGCTTCCACTTACCCGATGGAGGTTGCGGAAGCCGAACAATGGCTACGGGACCACCCGCACTGGAAACCCTCGAAGCTCATGGACGAGGCGAAAAAACAACGCTGGGACCCCAGCGTACAAGGGCTGGTCGCTTTCCCCGATGTGCTCGCCAACTTGACGCAGAATATGAACTGGACCACACAGCTTGGCAACGCGTTTCTCGCCCAGCAAGCGGACGCGATGAAGGCGGTGCAGCATATGCGTGCCGAAGCCGAGGCGAAAGGGACGCTCCATTCGACCCCGCAGGAGACCGTCACGACGCAAAACCAGGGTGGGCAAACGGCGATCAGCATCGAGCCCGCAAACCCGGATGTCTGGTACGTGCCGAATTATAATCCCGCGTACGTTTGGGGACCACCGGGCTGGGGAGCTTACCCGTTGCTCTCTTACCCTGGCATCGACATGGGTTTGGGGTGGTATCCCGAAGCCGATCTTGGTCTCTATTTTGGCGGCTGGGGCGGTTGGGGTTGGGGCGGCTGGGGCTGGAGCCCCAACTGGTACGGCGGAAATATGTTCATCGACAATTCTTTCTTTCATCGTTA
This sequence comes from Bryobacterales bacterium, assembly GCA_003167275.1. GTDB lineage: Bacteria > Acidobacteriota > Terriglobia > Bryobacterales > Bryobacteraceae > JAIQFL01. Next base: position 2,191 of record PMTT01000211.1, read on the forward strand.
TGGCTTCCGGAACTTCCAGGGAGGAGGGCAGTTGGGCAATTCCATGTGGATGCATAATCCCGAGCACCGGCTGGGCGTGCCGTATGCCAATCGCGAGATGGCCGGCCGGTTTGCCTCTAACGGTGCGGCTGGGAGGTTCGGCGGCGCTCAGGCTCGGGGCTCGAACCGCGGGGATCGCGCGCCTCAGCAGCGCTTTGGAAATCCGGGTTTTGAACAGCGTGGCTCGATGGGCAATCACAGTGTTTTCGGCGGCCATCAGAACGGTGGGATGACGCGCATGCAAAGCGATCACGGCTTCTCCAGCATCGGAGCGGGACGCATCGGCGGATTTGGCGGTGGTGGAGGGATGCGCGGCGGCGGTGGTGGGCACGGTGGCGGTGGGAGGCGATAGCATCATGAGTGGCAAACTTTGCACTATTTACGCGGCGATGGCGATTGCATGCGCCGCGCCTTCAATCGCGCAGGAGCGCTTCGATTCACCCGAGGCGGCGGCCCAGGCCGTCATCGACGCGGTGGACAACCATGATTCCGCGCGCCTGTCAGCCATTTTCGGTCCACGGGCGAATGGAATTCTTACTTCGGGCACTCCCGCGCAGGATCGCGCCGAACAGACTGAGTTCGCACGCCTCGCGCGCGCCAAGCATCGGCTCGAAATTTCTCCCATGCACCCGAATCGTGCGATTCTCGCGATCGGCGACGAGGACTGGCCCTTTCCCGTCCCTATAGTCCGCGCCAACGGCAAGTGGAGCTTTGACGCTTCTGAAGCCCCGGTCGAGATGCAGGCCCGGCGCATCGGCGCCGACGAACTCGACGCCATCGAGATCTGCCACGGCTACGTGGAGGCGCAGTTGAAGTATGCTTCCGAGGATCGCGACCAAGATGGCATGCTCGAGTACGCTCCCCGTCTGATGAGTACGTCTGGCCGGCATGACGGATTGTATTGGCAAGGCGCGAGCGAGCCGTTGGTTCCCGAGGGCTTCGCCCGGGCCGCATGGGACAGTGCGCAGAAGGGGCAAGTCAAACCCTACCATGGATATTATTTCCGCGTTCTCGATGGGCAGGGCCCCAATGCGCCGGAGGGATCGCACAATTACCTCGTTAAAGGTAAGCTTGTTGGCGGGTTCGGTCTGGTGGCGTGGCCCGCGGTATATGGAGTGACCGGGATTCACACGTTCATGGTGAATCAGGACGGCGTGGTCTATCAAAAAGATATTGCGCCGGTTCCAGGCAAGGCGCCGTTGCCGATAACCCGCTTCGACCCCGACCATTCCTGGGAGCCCGTGGACTAGGCATTTTCATCCCGGCGGAGAAGGTGCTATGTTCTGCGAAGAAAAAGAGAGACTTGTCGAGGGATACAATCTTGCAGCTCTCGCTTACTCGCGTGCCGTCCATGCTTTAAACCGGAAGAGCACGGCATCCCCGGTGCCAGAATACGGTCGGCTGCGGGAGGCTGCGGCTGATACGTCCGCCAAATGCAAGGAAGCGTGTCTTGCACTCAAGCGCCACAAAACCGAACATGGCTGCGGACCGGTTGCTGAGGTAACTGTATCCCCTACGGAGTCCCGTCCCCAAACGCGAAGTCTTGTGCAACAGGCAAAACAGCAGCCTGTCTCCGGTGGCGTGAGGCGAAAAACGGGCGAACTCCGCCTGATCGCCCGCTACTCCCCGCACCGCTGAGATTCTCAAACCGCGTTGCGGTTGGCCTACCACCCTTCTTTTTTCCCGCATCGTCTGTGCCTCTTGTCCGGTTCATTGCCGCCCATTGGTCCACTGCGCGTCATCGAAGTTCCACCCGCCGCCGAGCGCTCGATAGAGTTGAACGATCGCCAGCCGCCGGTCCCGGGATGTCTCGGAGAGGGTGATTTCAGCGGGGTAGAGCAATTGCTGCGCTTCCAAGACTTCGTAATAGCTGGCGAGGCCGCCGAGATAGCGCCGCTTGGCAATGGTCACGGAATCGGCAAGCGCCGCCACTTCACGCTTCTGTTGTTCTTCGATGGCGGACAGCTTCTGCGAAGCCATCAGAGCATCCGAAACTTCCCGAAACGCTCTCAATGCGCTCTGCGAATATTGATATTTGGCCTGATCGAAAACATCCACCGCCGCTCGATACTCGCTGGAGAGCCGTCCCCCGGTAAAGACCGGACCCGAGAAGGAAGCCGCAAGAGCCCATATGTCCGCGGCGCCGCCGCTTAGCGAACTGAGTTCCGGGCTGACCCGTCCCAAGAGCGCCGTCAATCCAAAGCGCGGAAAGAAATTTGCGTTGGCGATGCCGATCCTCGCGGAGGCGCTTCGGAGATTCTGTTCCGCTTCGCGGATATCGGGCCGCCTCTCCAACAGTTGCGAAGGGATTCCTGCGGGAACGGTTGGCGGCGGATTCATCTCTTTGCCTGGAACGGTTCTTTGCACCGGACCCGGGTTTCGTCCAACCAGAACGCAGACCTGATTCTCCTTCTGCGCGACTTGCAGTTCAATGTCGTTGAGCGTGCCTTCCGCCGCGGCCAACGCCGCCTCCGCGCGCGTGACCTGCAAGCGCGAAACGATTCCCGCTCCGTACCGCTTACTGAACAAGGTGTGCGTAGATTCGAAGGCATCCCGGCTGTCGCGGGCTACGGCCACACGCCTGTCCAGTTCCACCAACTCCAGGTAAGCCTGGGCCACCTCCGTAATCAGTGTGAGCATCAATCCGCGGCGGCCTTCTTCCGTGGCGAGGTACTCCGCGTTAGCCGCTTCGTTCGACCTCCGGATGCGGCCCCACAAATCGACTTCCCAAGCGGTGGAAAGACCACCCAAAAGCAGATTGCTGGTTTTGTTGTTAGTCGGAAGACTCAGATCGGGATCGTTCTTGTAGACGCCATGATCACGTTGGACTCCGGACTCAAGGTCTACCGTGGGAAAATATGCCGAACGGGCCACTCCGCGATACGCATCGGCCTCTTTGACCCGTGCGATCGCGGTCTTCAAGTCGTAGTTGTTCTGCAGCGCCTCTTTAATGAGCGCGTACAATAACGGATCGGAGTAAACGTTCCACCACCCCTGATCGGCGAATGAGCTCTGTTCCCCTGTGGGTTGTCCGCGGAAGGCCGGCGGGGCGGAGATCGCGGGACGCTTGTAATTGGGTCCCACTACGCACCCACCGAGGGTCAAGCTGGCGGCAAGGATGGCTGCTGAGAGGAACTTCACGACCGGCTCCCTCGCCCGGCTAGCCTGTCTTTCACATGTTCTACCGCGTAATAGGTTACCGGGATGATGAAAACAGCCAGGAAGGTGGCCGCCAGCATGCCACCGATTACTGCCGTCCCAAGTATTTGCCGCGCCACCGCGCCGGCGCCGCTCGCAATCGCCAGTGGAACCGTGCCGAAGATAAAAGCAAGCGCAGTCATCAGGATCGGTCTGAGGCGAATCCGCGCCCCTTCGAGCGCTGCATCGAGTGCCGACTTGCCCTGCATTCGCTCCGCTCTCGCGAACTCGACGATCAAAATAGCGTTCTTCGCCGACAAGCCAATCAACATGACCAGGCCGATCTGGGCGTACACATTATTCTCGAAGCCCCTGATCCAAAGGGCCACAAACGCGCCAAAAACGGCGATCGGCGTGCCTAACAACACGCTGAACGGCAGAGCCCAGCTCTCATACTGCGCCGCCAGGATCAGGAATACGACCAGCAAGGAAAAGCCGAAGACGGCGGCGGGACTTACCTGGGTGGACGCCTTCTTCTGCTGGTAGGAAAGGGCGTTCCAATCGTACCCCATGCCTTTCGGCAGCACTTGATGAGCCACTTGCTCCAGCGCATTCATAGCCTGCACCGTGCTGTAGCCAGGGGCTGGCGAGCCGGTAATCTCCACTGAGCGGTATTCGTTGAACCTCGAAGTAAACTCCGGTCCAGCTCTTGTCTGAAGCGAAACCACGGAGGAAAGCGGCAACATCTTTCCTTCTTTATTCCGGACGAAAAAACTCATGACATCTTCGGCCTGAGAACGGTATCCGCTCTCGGCGGCAATATAGACCTGCCAGGCCCGGCCGAAACGGTTGAAATAGTTCACGAACAACGAGCCCATGAAGGCGCGAAGCGTGCTATATACATCCTCTATTTCAACGCCTTGTTTCAGGACCTTGTCCCGATCTACTTGCACCAAGACCTGAGGCACCTGGGCATTCAGGGAACTGTTGAGCCTCGTCAGCTCGGGGCGTTTACGCGCCTCCTCAAGAAATCGATTCGTGTTCTCGGCAAGATAGGAAACATCCTTACCCGCCCGGTCCTCGAGCATGAAGCTGAAGCCGCCGGACGTCCCCACGCCGGAGATGGCGGGAGGCGAAAATGCGAATGCGCGGCCCGCCGGCATATGGTCGAGTTTCGCGTTGACCGATTCCATGATCGATTGAACGCTGGTCTCCTTGGTCTTACGTTCGTCCCACGGCTTGAGGGCGACGAAAACGAAGGCGCTATACGTGGCGTTGGTCTGCGTGAGAAGGCTGCTGCCCACAATCGTACTGTAGTATTGGACGCCGTTCGTGTGTTTGAGCACCGATTCCACTTCTTTGGTAAATGCGTCCGTGCGCTGCAGGGACGCTGCGTCGGGAAGTTGAATATTCAAATAGAAGAAACCCTGATCTTCGGTGGGAAGGAACCCGGAAGGCAGCCTGCCCCCAACCAGCAGCGCGGCCCCGGCAACCGCGGCAAGGAGTATGAGGCTGAAGGCCATCTTACGAATCAGCGCCGCGGAGACACTGACATACCCATTCGTCGCCTTCTCGAAGAGACGGTTGAATCCTCCAAAGAGCCGGTGAAACATGCCGTGTGAATCGTGGCCCGGTCTCAGCATCAATGAGCAGAGAGCGGGACTCAGCGACAAGGCGTTGAAGGCCGAGATGATAACCGAGATGGCGATCGTTACGGCGAATTGCTGATATAGGCGCCCCGTGATCCCGGGAATGAATGCCGTTGGAACAAATACGGCCGCCAGGATGAGCGCGATCGCGACCACCGGACCGCCAACCTGCTCCATGGCTCGCAACGAGGCATCCTTAGGGCTGAGTCCTGCGGCCATGTTCAATTCCACGGCTTCCACCACCACAATCGCATCGTCGACCACCAGGCCGATCGCCAGGACGAGCCCGAACAGGGAGAGGGAATTGATGGAGAAGCCCAGCATCGGAAAAAAAATGAAGGTCCCGAGCAGAGAAACCGGAACGGTTAGTGCGGGGATCAGAGTCGCCCGGAAGCTCTGAAGGAAAATGAAAACGACAAGAATCACCAGCAGCAGCGCTTCCCATAGCGTGGTGACGATTTCCTTGACGCCAGCCCGTACGGAAAGCGTTGTATCCAGGGAAACCACGTAATCCACATCGTTTGGAAACTGTTCTTTCAACTGGGCCAGCATGGCCCGGACCCCGTCCACCGCTTCCACCGCGTTGTAGCCCGGCAGTTGAAAGACATTGATCAGCGCCGCGGGCGTATCGTTCAGCCGTCCGATCACGTTGTAGTTCTGTGTTCCCAGTTCGATCCGCGCGACGTCCTTCATTCGGATGACCGAACCATCCTTGTTCTCGCGAATCACCACATCGCCGAAATCCTGTTCCGTAACGAGCCGGCCTTGCGCGCGCATGGTGTATGTGAATTCCTGGCCCGGAGGAGCGGGCTCCGCTCCTACCTGGCCGGAAGGATTGACTGTATTCTGCTGTTCGAGCGCCTTCACCAGATCGGGAACGGTCACTCCCAGGCTGGCCAATTGGTCCGGCTTAACCCATTGCCGCATCGCATAAGCGCCAGCCCCTTGTATCACCACGGAGCCGATGCCATGGACCCGCGTCAAGGGATCGCTGATATTGATGTACGCGTAGTTAGCCAGGAATTTCGCGTCTCGCGTACCCTTCGGGGAGGAGAGAGCGATGATCATCAACGGGCTGACGTGAGACTTCGCAATCGTCACTCCCTGGTTACGGACCGAAGGCGGAAGTTGGGGAAGCGCCCGGTTTACCCGGATCTCGGAGAATACCTCCGCGATGTTCGGGTCTAAACCGAGATCGAAGTCGATCCGCAACTTCATCGTTCCATCGTTGGCGTTGAATGACCGCATGTAGAGCATGCCTTCGACACCAGCCATCGCCTCTTCGATCGGCGTGGCAACCGCACTTTCGATCGTAAGCGCGTCCGCTCCGATATAGTTCGTGGTGACTACGATTTCCGGCGGGGCGATGGACGGAAACTGGGCGATGGGAAGCCCACGTGCCACGATGATTCCCGCAATTACAATCAGAATGGAGATCACAATTGCAGTGACCGGCCGGTTGATAAAGAATTTCGACATTAGTTAGCTCGACCGAGATTGCCTGAAGGGCCTGAATTCAGAGGAGGCATGGTTGCCTGCCTTGGCTCGACCGTCTGTCCGGTCTTAATGTCCTGAAGTCCCTCGATCACCACCTGGTCGGTCGGGTTCAACCCTTGATCGATCACCCAATAGGACCCGACCCGGTCGCCAGTCTTCACGGTTCGGAAGGTGACTTTATTGTCCGGCCCCACTACAGCCAGCTCTGACTCGCCCTGCAATTCGTGGACGGCGCGTTGAGGAACCAGCAGCGCGTCCTTTAACAATGAAGTCGCCGCTCGAATTCTGGAATACTGGCCGGGCCGGAGTACGTTGCCTGGATTCGAGAAGATGGCGCGAATCCGCAACGTGCCGGTCGAGGATTCGACCTCACGGCCCACAATGTCGATCTTACCCTTGATGGGATAAACGCTGCCGTCGGAGAGTATCAGCTCCAACGAAGATTCGAGGGGCGCGCCTTTGTTCAGGAAGAAATCGCGGAGCTTCAGGTATTCCTGTTCGCTGATTGGGAACTCCACCAGAATCGGATCGATCTGGGACACCGTTGTGAGAACGGTTCGCTGGTCCGTTCCGACGAGGTCGCCGATGTTGGCGGCCCGGATTCCAGCAATCCCGTTCACTGGCGATTTCACTTTCGTGAAGGCGAGATTCAACTC
>PMTT01000028.1 GCA_003167275.1 Bryobacterales bacterium
CTGGAAGCCCACCCCGACTACGCGACCAACGCCCGCCGTGTGGAGAACCGGCGCGCGCTGGAAGAAATCCTGAGCGCGGTCTTCCGCGGGCGTGACCTGCCCGAGTGGATCGAGCGGCTCGGTTCGGTTGGCATACCGTGTTCGTCCGTCAGGACCTTTGCAGAGGTGGTGGACGATCCACAGACCGCGGTGCGCAATATGTTTCCCACGATTCAGTGCCCGATGGCCGGGCCGCACCGGGTGACCGGAGTTCCGGTTAAGCTATCCGAAACGCCAGGAGGGATCGGCGGGCCGGCACCGGCATTGGGTGAACACACCGGGCTCGTGCTGTCGGAGGTACTTGGATTGGACGCGAAGGAGATTGAGGGCCTGGTGAACGCGGGCATCATCCTTCCAGGCGTAGGAGACAGGCTGTGATTCACAAATTACGAGCGTCACGCGAGGAATCGAAGCCGGCGCTCCGGAGGGCTACTCGAGCTCGTGAATGCATGACCGACAGAAGATTCGCGATGTTGACGTAACCATCGAGTTCAGCCTCTTCGTCAGAGGTCAACTGGCCCTCGTTCGATTTGTCCATCAATTCCTGCATGCGCGCGCGATCGGCTTGGCCGAAATCGATGGATAGAAGATAGCGGGCGGCATCCGGAGAAATCGGTTCTTTGGGCGTCTGGATCAACCGCGCCCAGATAACCGGCTCGAAGTTCGCACTGGCTTGATGGGCACCCATAGCTTCAGTGTACGTCAGCCGCGCTACGGCGGCGGCTTCAGCGAGCGTGTGGCTCCTGAAAGGGTAGTGTCCTAAAGGTGCTGCACCTTTAGGACACTATTCGACACTATTCCTGAAAGTTGAAGCTGCGGACTGAATCCTGTATCCTGAAAGTCCGTCATCCTTTCGCTTTTCCACTTCTCGCTGCTCCGCCCGCGTCTTGTGCGCTGCAATCTCTGCTAACGCCGAGTTGCATCCGCGCCAAGAACGGAAGAAACCACCACAGTCTAACCCGGACATTCGCAAACCGCTGTCCGTGTCGAAAGGTAATTGATGAACGCTCCTGTCACGCTCACTCAGAAACAACTGGGCGAGTTTCTGCTCAACGTCGCGGTGGTCCGCCCGGTGTTTATCTGGGGACCGCCGGGAATCGGAAAGTCCGCCCTCGTGCAACGCTTCGCCGAGGAGGTCGGGCTCCCCTGCGTTTCCCTGCTCGGCAGCCAGCTTGCCCCCGAAGACCTCATCGGCGTGCCGCAGATTGTCGACGGCTGCAGCCGCTTCTGCCCGCCGGTCTCCATCGCGCGCAAATCGCCCTACTGCCTGTTCCTGGACGAGCTCAACGCCTGCTCGCACGAGGTGCAGAAGGCGTTCTACAGCCTGATCCACGATCGCCGGATCGGCGAATACTGCCTGCCGACAGGGTCGGTAGTCATCGGGGCGGGAAACCGCGCGCAGGACAACGCCATCGTCAAACCCATGTCCTCCGCGCTGATCAATCGCATGATCCATGTGCACTTGAAGGTCTCGCACCGGGATTGGCTGGAATGGGCCGGCGCCAGCAACATTCATCCGCTGGTGATGCAGTACATCCAGAATCGGCCCGACCATTTGTGGGTGCAGACCCCCAAGCATGAGGAGACCTTTTCCAGCCCGCGCTCCTGGCACATGCTCAGCGACGCGATGCACGAATACGGCGACGCGCTGAATGACGACGTCCTGCAGGTGCTGGCTTTCGGCTGCCTCTCGGCCGAGCACGCCGGGCAGTTCAAGGCGTTCGCCAAGCAGATTCGCAGCAAGTACAAGCTGAAGGGCATCCTGGAAGGCGACAGCTCCTGGCCGGCTGAGCCGCAGGATCGCGACATCCTCTACTTCCTGGCGCAGTCGTTCCGGGCGCAACTGGTGAAGGATCTTCCCGCGGACCGGTCGGGTCTGACGCCCGCACACAAGGAACTGGCGCACCGGGCGAAGGCACTCCTGAAGGAACTGGCGTCCATCAGCCTGGAGATGGCGCAGATGGTGGTGGCCGATGGCGAAGGCGAATCGCTGCCCAACTGGCTGCTGGTGGAGATCGTGCGCGACCTTCCCAGGCTGGTCATGAAGAAGGAGAGCTGAGGTGTCACGCAGCAAGCAGGGGCGCCCGGCAACCTCCAAAGCGCTCGAAAACTTCCAGAAGGGATTCGCCATGGCGGAGGCGCATCCGCTGTTCAGCCCCCTGGTGATGCGGGCCAGGGTGGTGCGCAGCCGGGACTGCCCTTACCCCCGCGAGGGCTGGGCGAAAGTGACTCCCGATGGCGCGATTTACCTCCATCCCGAGCGGGTTGTCGAGCCCGAGGAGTGGTTCTATAGCCTGGCGCACTGCCTGCTGCATCTCGGGTTCGGACACTTCCAGGCGCGCTTTCAGCAGCGTGAGTGGGACCTCGCCTGCGAGTGCGTCGTGTGGCAGTTTCTCGCCACGTTGAAGCTCGGCAAGCCTCCGGAAGCCTTGCGGAATCTGCCCGAATTGGGAAGCCCGGAGCTACCCGCGCGAACCGAGGAGAGCCTGTTCCGCCACTTTTGCCAGGACGGAATCCCGGCGGACCTGCCATCGTACAGCCTGACGGGCACGTCTTTCACGGACATGTTGGAGCAGCCCGCGATTCGCCAGCGCTTCCACGGGCTCTACAAGCCGGAGACCTGGGAGGAGTCCTTCGGACGCGGATTGGTGCAAGCCGTCTCCAGCGCCGTCGATATCGCCGGCGGAGTTGTAGTGCCGCCGGGCGCTCGGGCCAAGCAGTCCACTCCCGCACAGCGCGCGCGAAGCTGGTTCGTCGGCAGCTTTCCGCTGCTGGGGGCGCTGGCGGCCACCTTCGATCTCATCGAAGACTCGCTGGTCTGCGGGCGAATGCAGATCTCGATCGCCGCGGTGAGCGACTACGCCAAGGAGATCTACATCAATCCCAGCGCGGGGTTGAGCGAATCCGAGTGCCGCTTCGTGATCGCCCATGAGCTGCTGCACGTGGCGCTGCGCCATACTACGCGGTGCCGCGGCCGCGATCCCGTGCTCTGGAATGTGGCCTGCGACTTCGTGATCAACGAATGGCTGGTGGAGATGCGGATCGGCTCGATCCCGCGTGTGGGGCTGCTGCTCGATCCGGAGTTGAAGGGGCTGTCGGCAGAGGCCATCTACGACCGCATCGTCACCGATCTGCGCCACTTCCGCCGGTTGGGGACTTTTCGCGGCGTGGGGCTGGGCGACATGCTTGACGGCCCGGGAGGGAACTGGTGGTCCACTCCAGCGGGTACCGACCTGGATAGCTTCTATCGCAGTTGCCTCGCGCAGGGCCTGATCTACCATCATGAGCAGGGACGCGGACTGCTCCCTGCCGGGCTGGTGGAAGAGATCCGCGCCTTGAGCCAGCCGCCGATCCCATGGGACGTGGAATTGGCGCGCTGGTTCGACGACTATTTCGCTCCGCTCGAATCCCGGCGAACCTACGCGCGCCAGAGCCGCCGCCAAAGCAGCACGCCGGACATTCCGCGGCCGCGTTATGTGCCCGATCCGCAGGCCGGCGAGGGCCGCACGTTCGGAGTGGTTCTCGATACTTCGGGCTCGATGGACCGCAGGCTCCTGGGCGAGTGTCTCGGCGCAATCGCCAGCTATTGCGAGTCCCGCGAAGTCCAGCAGGCGCGAGTGGTCTTCTGCGATGCCTATGCATACGATGCAGGCTACATGCGGCCGGAAGAGATCGCGGGCAGGGTCAAGGTGCGCGGCCGCGGCGGGACGATTTTGCAACCCGGCATCGACCTGCTGGAGCGGGCGGAGGATTTTCCCAAGGACGGCCCGATCCTGATCGTGACCGACGGCTATTGCGACCACTTCCACACCCGCAGGGGCCACGCGATCCTGTTGCCCGAGGGGCGGTCGCTGCCGGTCGCCCCCAAGGGCAGCGTGTTTCGGATGCGCTAAGGCTCACAGGGTGCTTAACCGTTTTGGGGATTTCGCGTTTCAAGCGCAGCCATCGCTCCCTCACGGTCGCGGCTCGGTCGCGGCGGTTGCTGATTCAACGTGAGTTACCGAGCCGCGACCGTCAGGGAGCGGTGGTCGGGTGAGGACTTCCCCAAAACGGATACACACCCAGGCTCATGCAGGCAGTTTGAGAAATCTAAAGTTGCAGTTTAGAA
>PMTT01000014.1 GCA_003167275.1 Bryobacterales bacterium
CCTTCAGGCTTTCGCTCACCTTCTTGACATAATCCTGGTAGTCTTTGAAGAGAATCTTGTTTTGCCACAGGTACTCCTGCATACCTCTGGCTTCCAGGGCTTCCAGTTCAGGATTCCACTGGACGTAGTTCAGACGTCGCAAGGAACCACGGAATACCAACCGGTCAAAGCCGCTCACCACTCCCTGGATCTGTTTTCCAAATTTTTCGATAAACTGTTGCATGGCGTTCTACTTGTGTCGGTGATTTGGAACTTCAACGACACGGTACTACAAAGGAGAACGCCCTCGCTTTGACCACGGATCAGTTTGCGGCGGAGCCGCACTGTGCCACGTTACACACTGAAGTGCTTCTGGAGCACCAAGGCTACGGTGCCGCGGAGGCGGGCCATGCCGTCTTCGTAGGCGGGGACGATTTTGGGGGCGACTCCGCCGGGCAGCACCTGGGCCTGGACGGCGGCCTCAATGATCGATCCGAAACGGTGCCACGACTTAGTCAGATCGCCTACTACTACGATCCGCTCGGGGGCCAGACCCGCCACGATCAGACGCATTCCTCGTCCCAGGTAGTGGGCCATCCGGTCCAAGGCCTTGCAGGCCTGGGTATCGCCGTGGTCGGCGCGGCTCAACAGATCCGGAAAAGTCAGGCCTTCGGCTTCGGCGTGGGACTCGAAATAGTAACGCAGGGCGGCGCGGTTCGAGGCGAAGACCTCCCAGCAGCCGCGGCTGCCGCAGCCGCAGAGCGGGCCATCCGGATCGAGCGGGACGTGGCCAAACTCGCCGGCCATTCCGTTGAGACCGCGGACCAGTTCTCCGTTCGCCAGAAGCCCGGTGCCGATTCCTTCGGAAACGGTCATCACCACCAGGTTGCGGCACTCTTCCAGGCGATTGAACCAGACCTCCGCCAGGACGCAGGCATTGGCGGCGTTCTCGAGTTCCACTTCGAGACCGGTGGCATCCGCGATGGGATTGCGAATGTCGACATCCCGCCACTTGAGGTTGGGGGCAAAGACCAGGCGGTCCGACGTGTGGTCGAAGCGGCCGGGCAGGCTAATTCCGACGCCTTCGATCTTCTTGCCCCGGCACGAACGGCGGATGCGTTGGATGCACTCGATGAGCTCATCGAGCGCCGCTTTGGGGTCGGACGACGTGGCCATCATCTCCTGGGAGATGAAGCGGCCGTTGGCGTCCGCCAAGGCCACCGTCGTCTGGGAGGGGCGGACGTCGACGCCGATGATCACGCGCTCATCATTCAATCGCAGAAAGGTAGGACGGCGGCCTCGCGGGAGGCGGCCGGTGGGGCCTTCCAGCACCCAATTCTCCTGGATCAACTGTTCGACGATCAAGGAGATGGTGCTGCGCTGCAACCCGGACAGGCGGGCCAGGTCGGCGCGCGAAATGGGATGGCGCGTGCGGATGAGGTTCAGAACGATGCGCCGGTTGATGTCGCGCGCCACTTCGCTGGACGCGCCCTGGCTTCGCTTTGTGACCGACAGCTCCATCATGTGCGAGGTCAATCCACCTCCTTGGGGTTGCCCCAGAGTTGAAGCCTGGCGATCACCACGCCCGTGGTGGCCGCGTCCAAATAACCTCGGAAGCCTGGCTGTTTTCCGCCGGCGGACACTTCGAAGACGCTCTCTTTGGCCACGGTTTTGCCATCCGCTCCAGTGAGCGCGAACGCTCGCGGAGAGACATCAAAACTCACGGTCTTCTTCTCGCCCGCCTTGAGCGAAACGCGCTGAAAGCCAATCAGCGAACGGATGGGAGCACTGCCCGGACCGTCCACAGCCCTCGAATAAAGTTGGACCACTTCGTCGCCTGCCATGTTACCGGTATTCGCGACTCGAACCGTAATATGGACCGGATCGCCAGCCTTCACCTGCTTAGGAACAGCCAGCCCGCTATACGCAAAGCTAGTGTAGCTCAGTCCGAATCCAAAGGGGTATAGCGGCTCGCCCTGGAAGAAGCGATAGGTCCGGCCCTTCATACTATAGTCGGTGAAAGGGGGCAGTTGGTTAGCTCCTTTGTAGAAGGTCACGGGCAAGCGTCCGGCGGGGTTGTAGTCGCCGAACAGCACATCGGCGAGGGCGGTGCCACCGGCCTGGCCGGGGTACCAGAGCTCGACGATCGCGGGAAGGTGCTCCTGGGCCCAGTTCACGGACAGGGCGCTGCCGTTCATGAGAACCAGAATCACGGGGGTTCCGACGGGCGCGGCGGCCTCGACCCTCTCGATGAGTTCCTGCTGCACACGCGGGATTCCGAGATCCACGCGATCGCCGCCCTGAAAGCCCTCGACCGGGACCTTCATCTCCTCGCCCTCCAGCCTGGGGGACAGGCCCAACACCATCACAATGGCGTCGGCCTCGCTCAGTGCGCTGGTGACATCGTCGCCGCGGACCGTGTGTGGGGGCGACCACACCAGTTGAATGTCGGCGTCGTTGACGAATTCGTGGAAGTCGAGACGGATGGGGTAGTGCTTCCCGGCCTCCAGCTCGACGGCTTCGTAGCTGTAGGAGCGCTCATGGATGTTGTTGAACTGGACGAGCGGTTTGCCATCGAGATAGAGATCGAAGGCATTCATGCCGATGGCCCCAAGCTGATAGGTGCCGGTGACGGGCGCGGTGAGAAATCCGTTCCAGCGGACGCCGAAGTCGTCGTCATGCATGTCCGGCCGGGGAGCGCCGTCCCACCAGTGGAAATCGATCTGCGGGTCGAAGCGCGTGAAGAGAGGCTTGGGGTCGCGCGGGATGTCGCCGACCATTTTCCCGGAGTTGGGATAGGTCAGCTCGCGGGGCCTGTGGGCCTTTCCGTCGAAGTTGCTGGTGTTGTAGTACTCGGCGAATAAACCGTTCTGCCCGCCATTAATCGTGGTGGTGAGGGCCGACGAGGGAACCACCTGGAAGGTCGGCATGTTGGGGGCGATGTCGCCGCCGCGCGCATACACGACGCGAGTATTGGGGCCCACTTTGCGCCGGATTCCTTCGATCGGGGTGACGGGTGCAGTGGGCTCACCGTTATAGTTGCCGAGCAGGACTCCGGGGTCGTCGGCATTGGCACCGATCACGGCAATGGTCCGGATGGATTTCTTGAGCGGCAGGGTGTGATTTTGATTTTTCAGGAGGACGATGGACTTGCGCGCGGTCTCCAGGGCCAACTCGCGGTGCGCGGGGCTGTCGTTGACGCTGTAGGGGATCTGGGCGTACTTGACCATCTCGGGCGGATCGAACATGCCGAGCTTGAAGCGGGCCGTCAGCAGGCGGCTGAGCGCCTGGTTGATATCGGAGTCCGCGAGGAGCCCGCCGTGGACCGCCGCGAGCAGGTTTTCGTACTCGACGCCGCAATTCAGGTCGGTACCGGCTTTGAGGGCGCTCGCAACGCCGGCGGCGGCATTGGGGGCGGTCTTGTGATTGAGGTAGACATCGCCCACCGCGCCGCAATCGCTGACCACATAGCCGGGGAAGCCCCACTGCTTGCGTAGCACGTCGGCGAGCAGCCGGGGATTGGCGCAGGCAGGTTGGCCGTCGACGCGGTTATAGGCGCACATCACGGAGTAGGCACCGCCTTCGCGGATGGCTGCTGCAAAGTGCGGCAGGTAGGACTCTTGCAGGTCCTGTTCGGAGATCACAGCGTCGAAGGTGTGGCGCGAGGACTCGGGACCGCTGTGCACAGCGAAGTGCTTGGCGGTGGCGATGGTCTTGAAGTATTTGGGGTCGTCGCCCTCCAGGCCCTTGATGAAGGCGACGGCCATGCGGCCGGTGAGATAGGGATCTTCGCCGTAGGTTTCCATGCCCCGTCCCCAGCGCGGGTCGCGGAAGAGGTTGATGTTGGGCGTCCAGAAGGTGAGGCCCTGATAGATATTGCGCTTGCCGCGGCGGACGAACTCGTTGTACTTGGCGCGGGCCTCGTCGGAGATGGCGGTAGAGACGCGCAGGAGCAGGTTGGTGTCCCAGGTGGCGGCCATCCCGATGGTCTCGGGGAAGACGGTGGCGCGGCCGGCGCGGGCGACGCCGTGGAGACACTCGTTCCACCAGTTGTAGGCGGGGACGTCGAGGCGGTCCATGGCGGCGGAATCGTTCATGAGCTGGGAGACCTTTTCCTCCAGGGTCATGCGCGAGACGAGGTCGGCGACCCGCTTGTCGATGGGGGCGGCGGGATCCTTGTAGATTGGCCTCTGTTGGGCAACGCCTATAGAAAAAAGGGCGGCAGCGGCGAGGAGGGCGGCCGGTTTCAGGAGTTTGAGGTAGGAGGGCATGGTTGTCTGAAACTTAGTTGTCGTACCAAACTATAGAAACTCTCATGTTGGAAATCAAGCGGGCCCGGGAGGCCTGGCGGTGGCGGGCCAGGTTCCGGGTTGGCAGAAGTTTTGTGACGCATCGTGGGGCAGAGGGGCGATTTTTTTGTGCGTTTTGGAAGTTCCTTTGATTCTGTCGGTTGCGGGGATTTTCCGAATATTTTTGACGCATCTTGCGGAGGGATGGGGGACGATGCGTCACAGGATTTTGGGCCGGGGAGAGCGGGGGCGAGGGGGCGTTTTGGGGAGAGGGGCGTACGGGTCCCTCGACGGGTGGAGTGTCGCATCTTGGAGGAGAGGGGCGAGTTTTTTGTGCGTTTTGTAAGTTCCTTGGATTCTAATGCTTGCGGAGGTTTTACGAAAATCTGTGACGCATCTTGCGAGGGGATGGGGGACGATGCGTCACACGATATTGGGTCGGGGATGGCGGTGTAGCCGGGCTGCGCGTGGCGGTTGATGTCCCTCACGACTCTAAGATAGCAGGGAGGTGGTAGGGTTTGGAGGTAAGGTATTGAAACGACAGGGAGAATTGGTTGTGACTGAAAAAGGTTTGCTCGGTT
>PMTT01000770.1:0-7799 GCA_003167275.1 Bryobacterales bacterium
AGACTCGTCTCGACGCGTTTCCCGTTCGGGATAATACGCGACCGTACCTGCGAAACGCTGTACGTAAGTTCCAACGGGAACCCCTGTAGCCATCCACTACGGGTGTTGTGACGCACCCACTTCGGGACATGAGTCACGAAACAGTCGGAAACAGCGTGAGACGCAACTGACGAAGCTTGAGGCAGGGAGATCTACGCGGAATCGTTGTTCCCGAGTTTCCCGGCCTCAAGGAGTCGCGGTTTCCGTTGCAACGCTGGTCAGAAGGTCTTACCCACCGAAACCGAGCCGCCCTCACCCCAGCCGGGCCAATATCTCCTGCGGGGTCGCCCTCGCCCAAGTCTCATTGACCAGCACCGTGAAGCTGTCGTTGTGCGGGCCTGACAGCACAAACCCCGCGCTCTGGGCCCGTCGTTGAAAGGCCAGGGCGTCGACACCCTTGACGCGGAGGGAGAAGATGTTGGTGCCGTTGGGCACGCGGGTCACTTCGAAGCGGGAGTCGGACTGTAGCGCGGCGATGACCTTCTCGGACGTCGCCACCGCGCGGGCGTAGCGCTCCTGGAAGCCTTCGAAGTAATGCAATGCGACCGCGGCGAAGGGCCACACGTGGGAGAGTCCGTTGCCGAACATTCGGCGCGGGTGAAAGAGATTCTCCAGAAGGCTCTTCGGGCCCGCCAGCATGGCGCCGCTCGCCGCGTTGAAGTACTTATACATGGAGACGTAGACCGTGTCGAACAGCGCGGCGTACTCGCGCACAGGCACGCCGCTATAGGCGGCAGCGAGATACAGCCGGGCGCCATCCAGATGGAGACCGACCTTGCGTTCGCGGGCCCATTGGGTGACCCGCTTCATTTCGGCGAAGTCGAAGGCCTCGCCAGTTTTGCGGCGGACGGGAGTTTCGATCTGCATGGCGCCGATGGGGACGGCGACGCGGCCGGATGCGCCGCGACTGGCTTCGCGCTCCAGATCGTCGACCGTGAAGGTGGCTTTGCCGGGGGCGAGCGGGACGAGGTGGAGGCCGCTGAGAGTCTGGCAGCAATCGCCGCAATCATTGAAGAGGTGGCACTCCTGCTGCACCAGCACACGGCGCTTATCGCCGACCAGGAGGCGGACCGCCAGGTGATTGGCGAGGGTGCCGGTGGAGAGCCAGACGGCGGTCTCCTTGCCAAGGGCGGCGGCGACGGACTGTTCGAGCTGGGCGACCACTCCGCCGATGGAGTACTCATCGGGCTCGATGGTAGCCGAAAGTTTTTGGAGGAGCGCTGCGTACTCGGCGGGAGTGTGGTGGATGCCGTCGCCGTTGGCCTGGACGACGGGGACCTCCGTGGCGGCGGAGGCGGCCGGAGTGGCGGCGGCGAGGATCGGGCCGGCAAGGAATGTGCGTCGGTGCATATGAGGCGAGGGTATCGTGTTCGGACCGGCCCCCTCCGCTCCCCCTCCAAGCTGCGTTATGATTCGGAGCGTGCAGAACCAGCGATTCATGTGTTTTCTCCAGGTCGGCGCGCTCTCTTTGTGCGCGATCGCGCTTCAGGCGCAGGGCCGAAACTACGGACCGTCCATGGTCATCAGCCAGCAAGGCATCGTGGCCACCAGCCAGGTGCTGGCATCACAGGCGGGGGCCCAGATTCTGGCGCGCGGCGGTTCGGCCGTGGACGCGGCCATCGCCTCCAATGCGGTGCTGGCCGTCACGGAACCGCTGATGGACGGCATCGGCGGCGATCTCTTCGTGCTCTATTGGGACGCGAAAACCGCGGGTTCATGGAGAAGGACGACGTGCACATCGGCTTCGGCATCATGGGCGGCTCCATCCAGCCGCTGGCGCACGCGCAGTTCGTCTCCAACTTCGTGGATTACGGCATGAACCTGCAGGCGGCCCTGGAAGCGCCGCGCTTTGCCAAGAACAACTCGCCCGGTTGCGAGGTCTCCATCGAATCGCGTGTGCCACCGGCGACGGTACAGAAACTGACCGACCTTGGCCACATCGTTACGGTGCGCCGCGAATACATGGAGGCGATGGGCCGCGGCCAGGCCATCCTGCGGAATTCCAGGACGAAGACGAACTACGCGGCATCCGACCCGCGCGCCGACGGTGCAGCGATCCCCGAGCCGGTGCGACAGTAACTATGGCCTTTACCCTAGCGACCTGGAACATTCTTGCGACGGCCTACATCCGTCCGTCGTTTTATCCGAAAACGCCCCGGCAGATTCTCGACCCCGCCTGGCGAATCCCCGCGCTTGTGCGTCATGCGCAGGGTCTCGGTGCGGACATCCTTTGCCTCCAGGAAGTCGAAGCCGAAGTCTTCGCGCCCTTGCAAGCGGGACTGGGTGGTTTGGGTTACACCGGAACGTACGCGCGGAAAGGTGGCAATCGACCCGACGGCTGCGCGACCTTCTCCCGCAGCGACTGTTTCACTGCGGCGACTGACACGCGGATTGCGTACTCCGATGGAGAGGGCTTCGCCAATTCGGGACACATTGCCCAGTTCCTGCGCCTCGAACACCAGGGCAAACGGCTGGCAGTCATAAATACGCATTTGAAATGGGATCCGCCCGATACGCCGCGCGAGCGCCAGTGGGCCTACCGGCAAATCCGTCAGGTTCTCGACGTCCTTCGGCAAGAGGCCGCCTCGTCAACCGGCCAGATTGTCTGCGGCGACTTCAATGTGCTGCCACCGAGCGACGTCGTGGAAGCCTTGCGGACGGCGGGATTCGACTACGCGCATCGAGAGTGTCCCGGTATCTCGACGTGTAACTCGAATGGTGAGCCCAAACTGATCGACTATCTGTTTCACAGCGATTCCCTCCGCGCGAAACCGCTTCTCCCCGCACCGATCGATGCCGGGACGCCCCTGCCATCGGCAGATCAGCCTTCCGATCACCTGCCCCTGATCGCACGGTTCGATTGGGTGGAAAAATCGGAATCGGCGTAGAATCGACGGCCGCAGGTTCCGGGGACGCCGGCCACCTAACGCCCAAGAATGAGACAATAAGGTCGGATTAGTTGTTCCATGTACAAACCGATAACGATCGGGACGAAATCGGAAATCCTGGTAGTTCGAACGGCGCAGCGGTGCGTTGCGGCCAGGGTCCGTTGACATGAGATTTCGTCCGGGAGGTGTCCATTGAATCGAAAGATGCTCATGGTTATCGCGGGTGGACTGATACTTGGGTCCCTCGCCGCAGGTCAGAACCCACCCGGGAAAAAGCCTGTGGCGCCTGCTATTCAGCCCGCCAACGAGCTGGCCGATGCACTGGCCCAGCGTCTGAGCAACGACCTTCATGTGAAGACGGTGGTTGGCGAGCCGATAAAAGTCGGCTCTGTCACCCTGATACCGATCATGATGATCGATGTCAGTTTCGGAGGCGGGGGCATGGCTAGCCCCGGCAGTCCGGTAGCGGCGGCCCCGCAGAGTCCGGCGGCCGGAGTCGACGGCTTCTTCATGAGCGGCGAAGCCCGCCCGTTGGGATTTGTCGCGATCAGCAAGAAAGGAACCCGTTTCATCAGCGTCGCCAAAACGACCGCGAGGAAGCCATCATGAAGGCGCTGCTTAAAGCTGTGTTGCTGGCTGTTTCCCTCGTGCTGTGCGGGCAAGTTGCGAGAGCCCAAGCCCCTTTGGCCAAGCCTTTGGCCGACTTCGACAAGCTGGTTTCGCAACTGAAAATCAGTGACGTCGTCGGAGAACCCATTCGAGCCGGCGATACCGCGGTGATCCCTTTTGCCAAGATCAGTTTCGCGCTTGGCGGCGGCGGAGCCGTGGCCGGCTTTGGGGGCAGCATGGGCGGGAAGACCATCCCACTCGGTGTCCTGATCGTCGAGGGCGATGACGTTCGCGCGGAACTGTTCCCCGAGCAGGAAGAAAAGCCCAATGTTCTCGATGGGATCGTGAAGGCTGTCCTGGACCGGAAGGTGGTGTTCATGGTGAACGGTCTGAACATCGGACAAACCAACGGAACGATTCAGGACCTGGCGCCGCTGGTATCGGAGATGATGGGACAGACCACCGTGATGGTTCAGGCGCTCAACCTGGGGAGTCTGAAGGCGCCCGCTCCGGCCGCATCTTCGGCTGCGAGCGCGTCGATGGCCGAGTTCACGAAGCTCTTCGACGCCAAGAAATACCTGGATGCCCTGGCCATGGCGGACGCGCTGATCGCCAAGGACCCGAAGAACGCCGACCTCCACGTCTGGAAAGGCCGCACCATGGGCGTTCTGGCGCAAGCGACTCCGTTGGACCTGATCAAGTACGGACCGGGCGCCATGGAGGAGTTCGAAAAGGCCCTCTCGCTCGAACCGAACAACCCGGATGCCCATCTCGGCCGGGGCGTGGGACGGCTGGCAGCCCCTCCCGGGTTCGGCGGGGATTTGGATGGCGCCATCGCGGATATCCAGGCTGCCATCGTCCGCAAGCCGTCGCCCGAGGCCTACTACTATCTTGGCGAGGCCTCGCGGAAAAAAGGGTTGCCCGATCAGGCAGCCGCGGCCTACAAGAAGGCACTCACATTACGGCCGGACTACCCGGAGGCATCCAAGGCTCTGGCAGCGATTCAGTAGGGGGGCCGGCCAGGTTGGCCCGGGAGACGACTCCGGGGGGCACATGGTGGTCCCGTCCCCAATATTGGGGGCCGGGGTATCATTGGTTCGGGTAGGGAGGCTATGAGGTCTTGGCCAGGTCCGCCAGGCACCTCATTGCCAAAACAGGAGGTCTACGATGACGTTCCACAAGCTACTGATTTCGACCGCATTCGCGCTCGTGATGCTCGCCCCGGCGTTCGCTGCCGAGATCGCGGGCAAATGGACGGCGGCAATCGATACCCAGATCGGCGTTCAGAATTACACCTACGACTTCAAAGTGGAGGGCGGCAAGCTGACTGGTAAGGCCAAATCTCAGTACGGCGAGACCGAGATCACCGAGGGCACGGTGAAGGGGGATGAGATCGCCTTCATCGAAAACCTTGACTTCCAGGGACAGGCGCTTCGCATCGCGTACAAGGGCAAGGTTTCGGGCGACGAAATCAAGTTCACGCGCCAGGTGGGCGAAGTGGCCACCGAGGAGTTTGTCGCGAAACGCCAAAAATAAGGCGTCAAGAGTCGACAGACGACAGAAAACGATCGTCTGTCCTACTTGCTTTTCCCCTGGAACAGAAGCGGGGCCAAGTCCGTCAGATTCTGCCGCCAGAGAGGCCAGACGTGGGCGACATCGGGGACCTCCAAGTCGGTGAAATGGACGTCCTTCGATTTCAGCCATTCCTTGAACTGGCGATTGACGCCGATCAGTCCGTCGGCAGTTCCGCAGGCGATCCAGAGGAGGCGAATCTGCGAATTCGCCTTGGCATCCAGGTTCGGAAAGTTCTTGGGGATAATCGCCGGGTCGAGGGACTGTGTCCCGCCACGGCCGCCACGAGCGCCCGGTGGGGCGGGGGTACCCGGCGCTGGCGCGGCGGGCGGAGCACCGGCGGCCCCGATTGTAGGCGGACCGGCGACCGCAATGGTGGCAGTCGGCGTTCCCGGTGCGGCGGCAGCACCTGGCGTTCCCGCGCCGCGGCGTCCGCCGTTGGCCCCTGGCCACATCACGTAGGCGCCGCTGAACGAACCGATCCACGCGAACTTATCCAGGTGGTTCAGCCCCGTGAAGGCGGCCTCTGCGCCCCCCATCGACAAGCCCGCGATCGCCCGCTGATTGCGATCCTTCGACACGTTGTAAGCCTTCTCCACCTGCGGCATCACCTCTTCCACCAGCGCCTTGGCGAAGAACTCGATCATGTTCGGGCCTCCCATCCCACCCCCCGCCGTTCCGTATCCCAGCGGAGTCACCATGACCATCGGCTTGGCCTTGCCCTGTGCGATCAGGTTATCCAGGATGACGTTGGCGGCGCCGACCCCCAGCCACGAGCTGGATTCATCGCCCAGGCCGTGCAGCAGGTAGAGCACGGGGTACGCCTCCTTGCGCTTGGGGTCGTAGTTGGCGGGCGTGTAGACCCAATAATCGCGGTCGTCGCCCACTACGGCGGAGTGGTAGAAGTGGCGCGTCACGGCGCCGCGCGGAACATCGGCTCCGGGTTCCCAACTGACCGCGCCAGGGACGTGGACCAGGCTCTGCCCGGCGTTTCCATACGAGGTCTTGAACTGCGGGTTGCCGGGATCGTCGAAGGTCGCGCCGTCCACCGAGAACGAATAGGTGTAGATGTCGGGCTTCATGGGGTCGGTGGTCGCGGTCCAGACGCCCTGTTCATTCTTCTGCATGGCCAGGCGCGGGCCCATCCCGGTGACGAACACCTCCTTGGCGTTCGGTGCGCGCAGGCGGAAAGTCACCCGGCTGTCGGCGGAGACTTCTGGCGACTTGAGGGCCGGGCCGAAACCGCCTCGACCAGGGGGCGGAGCGGCCGGCGAAGGCGTGGGCGTTTGGGCTGAGGCCATCCACATGGCGGCGAGAATCAGAATCGCAGGTCGGAAATTCATCAAAGTCCTCCTCAAGGGATCAGGGTGATTATAACTGGCAGACCAAGGCGCTGCGAAACCCGAGAGGAACAGCGCACGCAAGGCAACACAGACGAGGACGTCCGTGCTACAGGTTCACGACCAGTTTGCCGCCGGCCGGGACCACCACATCCTCGGCTAACAAAAGGGTCACGCCGTCGTCGCGGCGCGTCAACTGATGCGGATGCCTGCGGCCGTCTAACGTGATGGCGGTCGCGCCTTGAGCCGTCTCGCCGACCCGGATGGATCGCAGCGGCAGACTACCCTCCGTCACCGCGATTTCGACGCGGGCCGATCCGCCCGTCCGCTGGATGGAGAACGATCCCCAACCAAGGCCAGTCGAATAGAACGACACGAAAGCGGGCACCCTTGTCTTCGGTATCAGGCTGATAGCCTTCTCGCCGGCATGGTATTCGAAGCCGCTGAAGGCCACCACCGTGGACCACGCCGACATCGCGCGCGCGTAATGATGGCCGCATTCCGGCTCGTCCCACGGATTGCGGCGCTCTCCGTCGAAACGGCGGCGTACGTTTTCGATGGTCTCGAGGCCCTCGCGCAGCATGCCCGCCTGGAGGAATTGCGCGGCCACCAGATACTCGATTCCAGTCCAGGCCTCGGCGTAGTAAGGGAAAGGGATCTTGGGCCGGCCGGCCTTGGTATAGTCGCAAACCAGCAGCGCGGGCTCATCGTTCAGGGCGTAGACGCGCTGAACCGAGTCGTGATCGAACAGTTCCGCGCGGTGATTGTATTTGCGAATGGATTCGAGCGTCTTGCGGATGTTCGCAGGATTCAGCAGCGGGCCGAGGCCGGCGAGGTCAGCCAGGTATTGTCCGATCAACTGGTCGGCCAGGCACCCGTTGGCCAACTGGAATTCCGGATGTTCCGGGTCGGCGGCTCCCATATCGCCGATAGTCGCGGGAGCGATCTGGCTCTTGGGTATCCCGCGCACCTGCTGAATGTAGAACTCACCGTTGAACAGGTTCTGGTCGATCCAGGCGCGGCCCTTGCTGAAGAGCGCCTGGTACTCATCGGCCGCGGCCGTATCGCCCAACACGCGCGCCATCTCCTCGGCGGCTCGCAATCCGCCCAGGTAGTAGATGCCGCCTAGCGGGTTCGGGCCATAGAATTCCACATCGTAGGTATTGTGCTGAACGCCTTCCATCACCCCGTTGCGATTCGGGTCCCAGCCGCCGGGGATCCAGGCGAACGAGATGCCGCGCTGGATTTTCGGCCAATGGGCGCGCAGCCATTCGGTGTCGCCCGAGAGCTTCCAATCCAGGTACGCCTTGATGATCTGGCCCATCTGCCCGTCGGCGGCGGCATAGCCGAA
>PMTT01000770.1:7843-10246 GCA_003167275.1 Bryobacterales bacterium
GTGCGGAACGCCGTCTGGGTCACGAGCGTGGAGAGATTGGACATGGCCGCATCGCGCAGCGCGCCGGGAAGCGTGCTCGATCGCATGGCGTTGACGAAGCTCTGGGTCCGCCGCTCTGACTCGGGCAGTCCACTGGAGGTATGGATGGCGGCAGCCCAGGCGTCGGCGAAGCGGGTGCAGTAGTAGTTCCCGAGGTTGTCGTTTTCGTGCCCCTTGGGCGCGGTCCAGCCGGACCACGACGCCGTCCGGTTCGGGAAGTGCCAAGTCAACAGGAAGGTGTAGGTGGCCTCTCCGCCGGGTGGAATCTCGCGCGCGAGGCAGAGCGCGCCGGTGCTATTGCGCTGGTCGGCTTCGGGCCCGAGTTGCCCATCTTCGGTGAAATCGTTCCAGTAGAGCATGGGGCTGGCCCACCATTTGGCGGCGGGCCAACCGCGCAGATAACTCACGCGCCCGCCGCCCGGGTCGAGCAGGCATAAGGCGAACGATCCCCGTAGCGGATCTGTCTCGGGCAGTTGCGGATTGGTCATGTACAACCCCTGCAGCGGGGCGCCGTCCGAATCGGGAGTACGACGGAATTCGGTGGTCCGGCCATCGCCCGAAGGCCGAACCAGTCCGAGAGGATTATCCAGAGCGAAGGCAATGGAAACCGCGGCCGCTGCTGAGCCGGGGTTGCGGACCCGATAGCGCAGGATCGCCGCCGGGAGACCGGAAGCATCGGGGTCCAGCGGGATGAACGGGCTGAAGGCCTCCAGGCTCACGCGCACCGGCAGGCGGGCATCCTGGAACGCGATCCGCGCCCTGGGAAACTCTCCGGTGAAGGTAGCGCCTTCGAGCCGGCTCAAGCCGGGCGCATTGTTGGGACCCAGTCCCGACGCGCTGGCATAGGGCGGCGTCAGGCGCGCTTCCAGGACCCGGGCCACGGGCTTGCCGTTGCCGCGCCGTGCCCAGATGGACGCGAATGCATAGCGCGGAGACCGCCCCTTGTCGGGACGGTTGAAGATCTCCCAATCGCGAAGTTGCCCGCGTCCGCCCAGGCTGATGCTGCCGGTCCCGATACCGCCGAGAGGAAACGCCAGCATCGCCAGTTGGTTGCCGGAAAAGGTGCGGGGATAGCGGATGCGCTCCGCGGCGCGGGGCGTGACCTCGAACTGCTGGGCTTGGACAGCGAGCGCAGGCAGGTCTGGAAGGCTGACACCGGCGGCTACACGCTTCAGGAAGGTGCGGCGGGCGGTTGGGTCAATCATAGATCCTCGTAGGGTATGCTTTAGCTTGCCCACCGACAAAAGATCGGCAAACTAAAGCATGCCCCACGATGTTTTCAAGATTCCACCACCGATGTCAACCGGCGCTCGGGCTTTGGGGCCGAGGGACTGAAGCACTCCATCGACTGCACTTCGACGGTACTAGCAATCGCCCACAATCTTTCTTTCACCAGCCTGCGCAGTGTGGACGGGCTTCGGGCGGCCCGCACGTTGAGAATCAATTCGTGAATGGCGGACGGGACGCGTCGAGCATGCCCTGAACCGAAGGCTCCTCGCGATTGCCCGTGATCGCCGCTTTCAGATAGCCCGAGGGTGTGTCATCCATGATTTTCAGATGAGCGATTTCGAGCGCCGCCGCGCTGAGGGCGGCGTCCAGGCCTTCCAGGAGGGGTCCGACGACCAGTGCCGGTGAGAGCGGCGTCTCGAGTCTCACGACCGCGCGGCAGTTCAGCCACGCCAGCGCGGCCTCGGCGCGCGTGTAGCGTTCGTAGTCGACATCCAGAATTCTGCCGCCTGCAGGAACCTCGCCGCCGAGGATCTCGTCCAGCCACTCGGAGACGCCTTGCCCGGTGACGGCGCTCAGGTAGCGGAGGGGAGCGCCACGGAGCGCCGGGAATTGGCTGTTGCGATCCGCTTTGGTAAAGCAGATCAGGTCCGCCTCGTCGATCTGGTTCCGGAACAGGAAAAACCAATCGGGCCGGCCGTCTCCCGCGGCGAATGCCTGGGCGCGCTCGGGGTCCACCAGCACGCTGTAGGGAGCCACGCGGAATTCGCCCGCGTAGCTGAGCTTGAGGGGTTGCAGGGTAGTGGCGGAGATGTCAGTACAGCTTCCCACCGCTTCGGCGAAGATCACATGCGGGGCGTGCTCGCGAAGGCGAAAGGCGGCGGAGACCAGATCGGAGAAACGGCAGCAAAAGCAGCCGCCGGCGACCTGATCGGTGTCGATTCCATGGGCGGCGACGAGACGGGTATCCACCAAGTCCAGTCCCTGATCGTTGAGGATGGCCGCCGCACGGAGGCCTCGCCGCTGTAGTTCCCGGGCCGCCGCGAGAATCAGCGTGGTCTTGCCGGCACCGAGGAAGCCCCCTAGAGGCACGATGATCGGGCGCATTGGCGTTCCCAGTTTACGACATTGGGTGGG
>PMTT01000506.1:0-4895 GCA_003167275.1 Bryobacterales bacterium
CGCCAGAAGTTGGCGTTCCTCAAGGCGGGGCCTTGCAGGGCGGATAACGCCTGCTCCGGTTTTACATTGGCCAGCATGGCGCGGATGGAGATGTGCTGCTTCAGGCGTTCCACCAGACCGGGTTCCGCCTGGCGGCAGACCGCGAGCGCGTTGCGGATCTCCGGGAGGATCTGCGCCTGTTTGCGGCGGTCCAGAGCTTGGTCCAGGGCCTTCAAGGCGTCGCGCAGCTTTTCGAGATTGGCTCCGGCCTGGGTCACCAGGGCATGGGCGGCGGGAGTGAGTGTCTGCTTTTGGTGGAGCAAGGCTCGGAGCGCGGGCGTGAGCCGGGCGGGAGCGGAACCGGGCTCCAGGGCGGCAAGGTACTTCTCACAGAGTGCGTCATCGTGGCGATACCAGGCGGCGATGGCGCGGATCAGCATTTTCCAAGGCGCGAGCGGACTTTGACGCGAGACCTCGGGGAGCGCGAGGGCCTCTTCGGCGACCGGTCCGCTGGTCACGGCGTCGAAGGCGTTCGCCAGGGCGGCGGCGGCGGTCCGCAAGGGGTGATCCGGGGCGAGCACGTGGCAGCCCGAGAGGGCACGGAGATCCACGACGTCGCGGCGAATCGTGGCGGCGATGGCGGCGTGGCGCTCGGGGGGCGATGACGGATCGTTCAGCGGCGCCAGCAGGGCGTCGAGGTCTCCGCGGCGCGCGGCGAAAAGGGCATTCCATTCCGGCAATCGACCGGCGGCCGAGGGGTAGCGGTCGCGGACGAGGTCCAGAAGCTTTTTGGCTTCGAACTCCAGGTTACGTTCCAGGAGCGTGCGGAGGCGCGCGCCATAGGCGTCGAGAAGCAGGGCTTCGGAGTCGCCGCTTTGGCGGCGCTGGTGAATCTCCTTACATAAGTCCAAGGCCTTCCCAGATTGGCCGTCTGCGATCAATTGCACCACCCGCTCCCGCTCCTTCAGATGGACCTCGGGCGCCTCGGTGGCGGGCATCGGGAATTCGACCCTTGTCCCAGGGTTGGGTTTGTGATTCTGAGCCATCTGGCAGCGCACGCTCCTGATCGATGCTCTTGGGGGAGGGAGTCAACCAGAATTGTAACGCAATCAGGGACAGGTTTGCTGGATGATGGGCCGGAGTGGGCGGGCTACTATAGATACATGGACCTATCCGGAAAGAAAATTGCGATGCTTGTGGACAATCTGTACCAGGAGATGGAAGTCTGGTACCCGCTGTACCGATTCCAGGAGGCTGGGGCCACGGTGGTGACCGTGGGCGCCAAAGCGGGCGAGACCTACACCAGCAAGTTGGGGTACCCCGTGAAGTGCCAGCTCTCCTATGACGATGCCGATGCCAACGATTTCGACGGCGTGGTGGCGCCGGGAGGCTACGCGCCGGACCATATCCGCCGCCATCCGAAAGCCAATCAGTTCGTGAAGGACATGGACACGCAAGGCAAGCTGGTGGCCGCGATCTGCCACGGTCCCTGGATCTTGTGTTCCGCGGGCATGCTGAAGGGACGGACCGCCACCAGCTTCTTCGCCATTAAGGACGATGTGATCAACGCCGGTGCGCATTGGGTGGACGCGGAGGTGGTGGTGGACAATAACCTGGTTACCAGCCGCAAGCCGGAGGACCTGCCGGCGTTCTGCAAGGCGTCGATCCAGGTGGTGGCAGGGGTGCTGGTGTAGGTGCATTAAGACGATTGGGCCACGAATGAACACGAATAAACACGAATAAGAACAAGATAACAGAGACTACGTTCCAGGAGCGATTCGTCGTGTTGTGTTTGTTTTATTCGTGTTCATCCGTGTTCATTCGTGGCCTAAGGTTTTGGTTGTTCGGCGACCAGACCTCGGGAATCAATAGGGTACATGGCGATGTGGGCTTGGACGAGGGCGTCGCGGATTTCCAGCAGTTCGGCTTGGCTTTGCCTGCCGTTCGATGCCCCGGAAGTGAAGAAAAGCAGGGACTTCTTTCCACTTAGCGATCCGAGCATCTGGATGGCTGTCCGGAGCACGGCCGATGGCCGATCGGCAGTCGAGACGTCGGCGCTATTAGGGCTTTGAGGTGCGGTCAACTGCTGGAGGGTCTGAGCCAGCTTATCGCGGTCATCGCTGAAATCCTGCAGGACTCGAACCGTACCGCCACGGTATGTCATGATGGCCAGCACGTCTTGCGGCTGCATCTCGGTGCGGATGAATTTCTGGGCGGCGCCGACCGCCCTGGCCAAGTCGGCATCCGTCATGGCTGGTATGTCGAAATACATCGCTAACAGGCGGCGATCCTTATACATGGGATCCTTCGTCGACTGTGCAGTAGTTGAGGTCGCGGGGCCGGTTGGCGGCGGCGTCCGGACTTGCGCCAGCAGCGCCGCGGGTCGCGGCACGGGCCTCATGCGGGTGTCGAGGGATTTCGGAGCCGGCGGCGGAGCAACGCGGGCGTCCCCTGTCGCTTCCATGGTATGCGCCGGCACCCTCATGGCGCCCGGCTCGGGCTTTCGATGATCCACGGCGCCCACCGCAAATGTCACCGAGACGATCGCGCAGGCGGCGATAGCGCACACCATTCGGGCACGCGTCAAATGGGGTGCGGGACGCCCTTCCAGAATCTGCCGGATGCGGCTGGTGAGAAAACTTCCCGGCATCGCCATGCCCAGAACCTTCACCCGCGCGCCCGACCGCACGACCGCGCGCGCCATCTCCAGCAACCACTCGGAATACTCGTACGGATCGTGCCCTCCCTCCAAGACGGCGGCATCGCAGGCCTCCTCGGCCAATCCCGAAAGCCGGCGTTCCAGCCACCAGGCCAGGGGATGGAACCAGAAGAGCGCGCGGTTCAGAAGCGCCAGCCATTGCACCAGAGGGTCGCGCCGGCGGGCGTGCTCGCGCTCATGCGCCAATACGGCCCCGAGCTGCTTCGGAGGCCACTCCGGCCAACATTCCGGCAGGATCACGGTGGGACGCAGCCAGCCCATAGTGACCGGCGCGGCGCATGACGAACTCGTCAGCCTGCCATCACGGTTGGCGGCCCTACGAATCAGCAGATGCGCCCGTAGCGTGCCGATCGCGAGTCGCGACAGCAGCATGGCCACTCCGAACAGGTACAGGCCCGCCATGCATGTCCACCAGTTCAGAGCGGGGGAGCGGGGCGCGGGCCGGGAGCTTTCCAGATCGAGTTTCTGCGCTAACGGGTCTTGGGAAGGCGCGGTCGCCGGAGCGATTACGCGGCTCGCGCCCGGCGCTCCAATGGCAGGGAGCACGCGCAGCGGGGCCTTGGGTCCCCACGCCGTCCAGACCGGCAGCATCAGCATCAACACGACCACACTGGCCCAGGCGGCATGGCGGGCTCCCGCGGTCTTTACCCGCAAGAACTTGAGCACGGCCGCCGTGCCCACGGCGATCAGAGCCGCCCTGACAACGAACTCCAGAAACAGACGTTGCATCACTTGCCTCCTTGTTTGCGGGTGCGGACGAACTCCTCCAGGCGCTCCATTTCGCCCTTGCTGATCACTTTGGCGTCCACCATGCCGCTGACCAACTCCTCTACTGAGCCCTGGCAGAACCGGTCGATGATCTGGCGTACCGCGCGCGCCGCGAGGCTCCGGGCAGGTTCCACGGCTTCGTACACGTAGGCTCGTCCGTTCTCTTCGTGCTTCAGGTAACCCTTCTGCTCCAGGCGGCGCAGCAGGGTGCGGGTGGTGGCTTCCTTGAGAGTGCGGGCGCGGGATACGGTTTGATGGACGGCCTCGACGGTGGAGGGCTCGCCGGCGTCCCAGATAGCCCGCATTACGTGATTCTCCAGTTCGGTGAGCGGAGATCGCACCGGAGCAACGGGTGCGGTACGTTTTGTCATGGTACAACTTGTACCACTAAAGTGGCGGCCGGTCAAGAGGGCTAAGCAGCGACACGGACGGTTCGCGTCAGAATAGCCGCACATGGGGGGGGTGGTGGGGAGCAACGCCCTAATCCGGGAAGTTTTTCGACCTAATAACCAGATTGAGTATTGCGTCGACAAGGCATCCGATGCAGACTTCAATTAGGTACTGAGCGTACTAGTACCGATATAGGGAACGTACGGACGAAGTCGGAAGGTTTCCCGGACAGCCAGACTGCACCCCGCCCAAGCAACCGAGTTGGGCTGATGGTGGTGCGCTGTTGGGCTTACCTTCCGGCTGCTGGATAGTTCGCGGGCGGTCTTTCCTGCGAAGCACCTTTCAGAACGCCGGCCGGGCGGGCGTCCGATGTGTTGACCTTTTGCCGACAATTGGGACCTCCAGATCCAGGCTCCCGATGTTAGGCAATTTTAAAGCTACGGTGGGCCATACATATGAAAACGAGTAAACGATTCTTTCCTCTTATAATACTAGCCTCTCTGGCGGTGGCCTCCAAAGCGCCGGCTCCCACAACCGTGGAAGTTTACCAGGGGCCGGGAGTGAACACTTACAAATCCGCTCGCTATTCCGTCGAGGTGCTTCAAGGCAGCAATTGGGTTTCTTCTTACGTGTACAGTTACGGGCGGATCAGTAAGACCTTGTGGCATGGGGGCACTTCCCCGACGGTGAGCTTTACCACATTTGGCACCAACGCGGCTGCAAGTGTCCGCGTGTCAAGCTTAGGCGGTTTCATCGGCACCATCGATGTCAGCCCAAAAAGCAAGAGTATCCCGGTTCAGATGACAAACGGCCAAGCGATTCTTACCTTACAACCGGGCGAACAAGCATGGGTTACATTAAACGGCGACGACGCGAATCCCCTGTTTGTCTTTGCCGACAATCTGAAGCCCGCCATACCCTCCGGCGCTACGTACTTCGGGCCCGGCGTCCACGAAATCGCCCCTGCAACGGGCGATCATTATCTGCCTTCGAATGGTGAAGTCATTTATCTGGACGGCGGCGCCTGGGTCAGGGGCAA
>PMTT01000506.1:4944-9086 GCA_003167275.1 Bryobacterales bacterium
ACCGTAGAAGGCATAACCATTGTCGATTCGCCGACTTATAACTTCTATGGGGGCACCCATCAGGTTCAAGACGTGAAACTCCTGTCTCCCTGGTACTTTTCTACCGACGGGTTTCAAGGAGTCAACAGCGTTGACCAGTCTTTTGCGTTCGTTGGCGATAATGTCTTCTTCCCTATATGGGCAGGCATCGCGAACGCCGGCATAACCGTGACCAATTCATTCGCCGGCACCACCAACAATGCTGTCTTTTGCGGGGGCTTCTGGGGGAACGGGTCGACCGATAAGTATGCGTCCTCTGTAAATAACGTGGACATAAAAACATACAATAGCGATGCATGGGTGCAGTACGGCGCCCCGTTAACTCCCGCCGTATTCGAAATCTGGGTCGATAATAATGCCAGCGCCAGTGGATACTCGAATCAGACCTATCAGAACATCCGCGTGGAAGGCAACATTCAGGCCCCCCTGGCCATACTGAAGAATATGGTTTATCCATGGGGCGGTAACACGAGCCTGCCGCCGTTGGGCAACAGTTACAATCTGGTGTTTGACAATATCAGTGTGGCAGGGACACAGAAGATTCTCAGCGAAATACAAGGACTGGACGCCAATAATGGCTTTCACAACGTTACCTTCCAGAATCTGAGCATCGGCGGCACAACTGTGACCCAGGCAAACTTGAACAGCTATTTTAGCGTCAATGCTTACGTATCGGGGCTCGTCTTCAAGTAGGCCGGTGACCTGCCACAACAACTACCGCCGGTCGCGCTCCCGGTCCCAGTTCAGACGCAGGGTGTCCTGGCCGTTGGTGGCATCCAGCGCAATCCGGTCGATGTCTTCGCGGCCTCGCAGGGTGAGATACATCGGTCCGCGCAGGCGGAGCATGCGGTCGTCGGCCACCACATCGGCCTTGAGGGTGTCGCCGTCCCTGGCGATCACGGTCCCGCTGAAGGTGATAGGACGGCCCGTGTCGGTGCGGAAAGAAACTTGGATCCGGCCGCCGCGGTCGATATCGACGGTGGCATCCAGGAGCCTCTGCGAGCCGTGACCGCTCAGGGTGGAGCCTCCCCGTCCGGGGCCACCGAAATGGGTCGCATTGTTCCACACGAAGCCATCGCCGGGGCGACGATCGCCATCGCCGCGTGGGAAATCCGGCGGGCCCTCCCGCCTGGGTGCCTCGCTGAGTGCGGTCATCGCCCAAGACAGGCGGAAGTGGTAGCGCCCGAAACCGCTGGCGCTGTCGCGGATCGCTACCAGTGTGGTGAAGTCGTTGCGGCGAGACGGTTCGTCCACCAGGCGGATTTCATTGCGGCGCTCGATCACCTCGAAGTGGAAGTCCTGAAGGTCGCGGTCTGGGAATGGGGAGTTGCATTCCGACCCGTCATCCCTGGCCTCCTGGCCGGAAAGCTTGCGGACGGAAACCATGTCGCGGCGAACGCTGACCTCGACTTGATCGTCCACCTGCAGGCGGATGTCGCATTGGCCTTTTCCGAGCGGCACATCGTTGCGGGTCATCTTGCGAACCCGAAACTGGATATCCGCGGCGGCTGGCAATGCGGTGAAAAGCGTAAGCGCGAGAAGCGCTATCCCGGTACGACTAAAGTGAATGGGTTTCATTACTTTCAGAATAGCGCCCCGGGGGGCGTTGGCAGGGCGGGTGGTGGCGGCCGTCTCCGGGCAGCAGAATCAGCGTTGTAGGTTTTGGGACTGTGTTATCTTGAATTGCCGAAGAATTGTCGGGTTTCACACGGGTTCGAGTGATTTCGACACCGCTCGAAAACGAATGCGAGGTGCTCTATGACGCGGGCTCATCTCTTTTTTGTTGTGGGAGTCTTGTTCGGTTTGGGTGGGTCCGTGGCACGGGGTCAGACTACTGTGATCAATTTTGAGCCCCCTCTTCCCGCGGGGCTCACGTCAGTACCCCTCGGGACTTCTCAGCCGGGCAGTTCGAGCGTCACTGATCAATATGCCGACCACGGAATCGTGATGGTCAATGTCGCGATTGTTACGTTGGGCGTTGGTCACGCCTTTTCTGGCGTCAACTCAGTCTTCGGCATAAATAGCGACGGCCTAATTGATGCCAACGCTCCCCTCACATTCAAGTTTGTAGCAGCGGATCGTGTTTCACCAGCAACTACACCATACTTTGCAATCTCCACAGATCGCCATGGTACTTTTGGTGTTGGTGCGACTGTTACCGGTTTTGGCGTGGATGGGCGGCCCCTCGGTACTGTTACCTACGTTGAGACGACTGGGGGCACGACCATTCAGCTTCAAGGGGTAGGGAACATCCAGACGGTAGTGGTACAGCCCTCCGTTCCAGACCCTAACAACGGCGCAATCGGCTTTGACGACGTCACTTTCGGGCCCCTGACGGCCGTCGGGCTTCCCGTGTGTCAGTTGGGACTGACCCCCACAAGCGCCTCCGTAGGCTTCAATGGAGGCGCGAGCAGCCTGAACATTGGCCTGAGCACCTCCACTTGCGCGTGGACTGCCGCCAGCAACGCCCCTTGGGTAACGTTCCCAGGAGCCAACAGCGGCACAGGCAACGGCACCCTCAACTACTCCGTCGCCAGCAACGCGGCCTCCAGCGTCTCGCGCGTCGGCACCATCACCTTCTCCTCGGGAAACTCACAGGCCACTTTCACCGTCACCGAATCCGGAGCCGCGTGTACCTTCGCTCTCACACAGGCCAGTGAGGCGTTCCCGTCCGCCGGGGGCACCGGGACGGCAACCGTCGTCGCCCCAGGGGGCTGCACCTGGACTGCCAGCGCCGCCGGCACTCCGTTCGTCACGATCACCATCGGGAGTAGCGGGTCGGGCGATGGCCCCGTGAACTTCACCGTCGCAGCGAACCCGTCGAGCACCGCACGGACCGGCACCCTGACCATCGCCGGACAATCGTACACCGTCACGCAGGCGGGCACGGCCGTCACCACCGCCTGTACGGCCAGTGTCCCCACGATTCCAACCGTGTCGCTCGAAGGCCGCACCGAGGTGCTGGGCGACCTCCTGTTGTCCTGCACCGGACTGACCGGGGCACTGACTTCCGACATCCTGCTGACTCTGAACACCAACGTCAGCAATGCGCTGCTGAGCGCCAGCGCCACCGACGCGATCCTCACTGTAAACGGCGCCAATCCGCTCAACGGGCAAATCAGCGGTTACAACAGTCTCCGCTGGCTGGGAGTCACTCTCACACCCACCAGCAGCAATGCCAGCGTGCGAATCACGGGAGTGCGCGCCGATGCCAGCCTGTTAGGCTCTCCGGCCAGCCTGCAGGCGTCCGCGATCACGGGCCTGGTCAGTTTCAACGGGCAGACGCCGGTGCCCGTCGCCGGCGCTCAGCAGACTATGGCCAATGCGGCCATCTCACTCAACTTCGTCAAGCAGCAGGCGTCACCGGCCACGGGCGGAGCACAGACCACCATCCCATTGGTGTACCAGGAGGCGCGCCCCACGGCCTTCCAGGCGGGCACGGCGGCGACGCGCCTGCGGATGGTGCTCAGCAACGTGCCGGGCACCGTACAGGTCTATGCTCCAGTATTTCCCATGGAAGGCGCCACGCATGCGCAGTTGTTCTCGGCGGATGCCAGCGGCTTCGGAGGGTCGGCGGTGACCGGCACCACGATGGCGGGCGTGGCCTACCAGCAGTTGACTGTGACCGGCGGGATCGCCACGGCCACCTGGGTGGTGCTCTCGGCGGACCCGGCACAAACGGAGTCTTTCACGTTTCCGCTGCTGGTGATGAACGCGGCCACGAGCGACCTCAACGCCATCCAGGTGGCGGCGAGCCTGGGGCCGGTGAGCGCTGTCAGTGTGGCGAGCGCATCCGTGGGCGTGCCGTATTCGGTGTTGTTGGCGAACCCGCTCTCAGGCGGCGGGCCCTACACGTGGTCCGTCACGACGGGGGCATTGCCCAGCGGTTTGACTTTGAACCCTAGCACGGGCGCGGTGAGCGGGACTCCCACCATCCCGGGAACGTTCAGCTTCACGGTGTACGTGAGTAATAACAGCGTGTTTTTCCCCCAGAGCGCGACCCAGAGTTTCACGATCACGGTCGCTCCCTTACCGCGATATCGCGACTTTTCGGCGCCGCAGAATCTGGTGAATCTGAGGATCACCACCACCGCGGCGCAGAG
>PMTT01000385.1 GCA_003167275.1 Bryobacterales bacterium
GGTCGGCGAGGCCGATCACCTGCTGGCGGATGGTGCCCTGTCCCACGAAGGTCGCGAAGTTGATGGAGATGGGCGTCTGGCGCATCTGGTCGAGAAAGGGCGCGAGCGGAAGCGGGGAACTGCCGTCCGGGCCTTCGATGATGGTGGTGACGCCCTCCCGCAGATAGTTCTCGGCGGTGGGCACGTTGAAGATTCCGTTGCGTCCGTGCGAATGGATGTCGATGAAGCCGGGAGCCACTACCAGTCCGTGACCATCAATGCGGATGGCGGAAGGGGCGTCGCCCAGCAGGCCCACGGCGGCGATGGTATCGCCCCGGATGCCCACGTCGGCGTAATACCAGGAGTTGCCAGATCCATCCACCACTTTGGCTCCGGCGATCAGCACATCAAACCGGTTCGCCTGGGCCGACACAAGCCCGCTCGCAACCAGAAGCAGACAGCAAACCGCGCGCATGGCGGCTATTGTAACGCGTACCCCTCAATCCAGGTCGAAATCTCTCACCGGGGGCGTGACGTCGGGGTTCTCCTTGGCCCGTTTGAAAAGCTCGTCGAATTTCTTTTCCAGCACTTTGCCGTGCGACTTCTCGGCGGCCACCTGCTTCTGGAAAACCTCTTCGCGCCGGGCGCCCGCGCCTTTGAGCTTCTCGACTTCGGCGGCCAGGTCTTCAATCGGACGAGGCTTCTCCTTCACGGTATGTGCAATCACCGCGCGAGTCTCGGGATCGACTTTGAGAATCGCCTCGCAGCACGGACACGCGACCTCGAACATGCCTTTAGCCATAGATCTATCCTAATCGAGATTGTGGAGAGGGCGGAGGGTTGGAGGCTCGGGCGACAGTGGGCTCCACCGCGGAGACACAGAGATACCGGAGGAAAACACCGAGAAGAAGAGAAGAACAAAGGACGCGGGGCCGCAGAGACCGCGGAACTGTCAGCCAATGGTTGTCAACTGTTTGGGCTTGTTAGCCACAGGCCACGAAGAGACGATTGTGAGGGGATTATGGACAGCTAGAAGAGTTTATGCGAGGTGACTGAAAGGTAGGCGCCGAAATCGGGGGTCAATCGTCTCTCCGTGAGCCTGTGAGAAATTAGTCACGCGCTCTTTTCAGCAATCGACGTACCAAACCAGAAAGCCATTTAGAATCAGCCTTCTATCCAGAAATCGTACGTCAGTGTACAGAAACTATGCATCTAACTGTCAACTTCTGTATCAAAAGGCCACGCAGTGGACACACCCGTCACCGAAAAGTGCACGTAATTATTGCAGCGGTGACTGAGAAGCCGGCGGTGGTGTCACCGGTAAGGGGCTCGGGGGCCGCGCCACCACCCCCCGAAACGCTTCCTCCAGGGAGATGTTGTTATTGGTCAGAATCTGCCCGGTTGCCCGGTCCAATTCGACTTTCGCCTTGTAATAAGCCGCCTTAGCCGCCACCTCGCTGGACTCAGCCGCGGTCAGGGCCTGCTGATCCTGGATCACGTTGTAAATCGTGGACGCTCCCAGCGCCAGCTTCTTCTGTCGCTCTCGGGCGTGGTCTGGTGAGCCCAGCTCAACGTACTGACGACGGCGGGGTCGAGGCTCGGAATGCTCGGTCCGGACGACTGAAGCACGGTGCTGCTCACGACGGAGGCCGTGCCGGCGCTCGCCTGGGAGGAGGCGTTCAGATTGGTTCCCGGCGTGGGATTGTCCTGATTGGGCGGACTGGCCGGTTTGTCGACGGCGAAGCTGCTCGCCGGGGTCAGCAGCACGACGGTCGAGAGCACGGCTATCAAGGATCTGAATCTGAACATGAGTTTTCGATCTGTCTGGAGGCCCAGTCGCAGCGCCGGCAGTCTTGCGGCAGGTTCGTTGCGGCGCGGCCAGCCTCGAAATCCGTTCTTTTTACATTCAATGTTATAGTAGGCCTTTGTGACGCCGCAAGCTGAAGCTGTCATCGAGCTCTTTCGTGCCACGGGAGCCTATCTCCAAGGCCACTTTCGTCTTACCTCCGGACTGCATAGCGCCGAGTACCTGCAAAGTGCGCTGGTGCTGCAGCACCCGGTGGCGGCGGAGAAGCTCGGGCGGATGCTGGCGGAGGAGATGCGCAAGATTGCGGGCGAGAAGATCGGGCTGGTGGTTTCGCCCGCGCTGGGCGGCCTCATCATCGGCCATGAGGTGGCTCGGGCGCTCGGTACGCGGTTCATCTTCATGGAACGGGACGCGACTACCGGCAAGATGACGCTGCGCCGCGGCTTCACCGCCAATCCCGGCGAAGCCGCAGTGGTGATTGAGGACGTCATTACCACCGGCGGCAGTACGCGGGACGTGATCGACGTGCTCCAGCCCGATGGGGTCAGGGTTCTGGCGGCGGGCTCGATCATCGACCGCAGCGGCGGCCTGGCCGACGTCAGCGTTCCTCGCGTGGCCCTGGCCACCTTGCGTGTCGCGGCCCATTATCCCGAGCAGTGCCCCATGTGTAATCTGGGGATCCCCGCGATCAAACCCGGCTCCCGCCCAGTCTGAAGCTCAGCATCAAAACGATGCGCCGCATCAAAATCAAGGTCGCTTACGACGGCAGCGCTTTTCACGGATGGCAGGTGCAGCCCGGCCTGCCGACGGTCCAGGGTGTCCTGGAGGGCATCGTTTCAGAAATGGAAGGGCGGCCGGTGCATGTGGCGGGGTCGGGACGCACGGATGCCGGTGTACATGCCTTGGAGCAGGTGGCCGCATTCAGCCTGGAGAATCCCATCCCGCTTCCCAATTTGCGCAAGGCGGTGAACCGGCTGTTGCCGCCTGGGGTTCGTGTGCTCTCGGCGGAGGAGGTTCCCGCCGAATTCCACCCGCGCTTCGACGCCAAGGCAAAAACCTACGAATACCGCATCGTGCGGACGGAAGTCTGCAGCCCCTTCGAGTGGCCTTACGTCCATCACTATCCCTACCCTCTGGCGGAGGAGCGCATGGCGGCGTTTGCCGGGTGTTTGGAAGGGGAGCACGATTTCACGGTCTTCGCGGCGTCGGACGACCGCGACGCGGAAGGCCGGTCCAAAGTTCGCACGGTCTTCTCATCGGTGCTGGAGCGCAGTGAGGGAAGGCTGACTTATCGGATCCGCGGCAGCGGTTTCCTGAAGCACATGGTGCGGAACATTGTGGGCACGCTGCTCGATGCCGGCCGGGGGAATCTCGCGGACCTGGCGGTGTTGCCGGTGAAATCGGGACCCACGGCGCCGGCTAAGGGGCTGTTCCTGGTGAACGTGGAGTACTGATGGGGCAATCGGAAGACATCCTCGCCACTCTGAGAGCGCATGCCAACCCGGCGAATGTCGCGGGGATGGCGCGTTACGGTATCAACCCATCCGGGACGCTGGGCGTGCCAATTCCAATCCTCCGCAAGCTGGCCAAAGAGTGTGGCCGCAGTCACGAACTCGCCGCGGCGTTATGGGAATCCGGCGTCCACGAGGCCCGCATCCTGGCGACTCTGGTGGACGACCCCGCGCGCGTGACCAAGGGACAGATGGACCGCTGGGCTCGCGACCTGGATTCCTGGGACGTGTGCGACCAGGCATGCCAGAACCTCTTCCGCTATACGCCGTTCGCCTTTGACAAAGCAGCGCAGTGGGCACGCGCCAGACCCGAGTTCGTCCGGCGCGCCGGGTTCTCCCTGATGGCGGGACTGGCGGTGAAGTCGAAAGATGCAC
This sequence comes from Bryobacterales bacterium, assembly GCA_003167275.1. GTDB lineage: Bacteria > Acidobacteriota > Terriglobia > Bryobacterales > Bryobacteraceae > JAIQFL01. Next base: position 3,673 of record PMTT01000385.1, read on the forward strand.
CGGACGCACAATTCGAAGCTTTCTTCGCACTGATCGAGGCGGCTGCCACGGATGACCGGAACATGGTGAAGAAGGCCGTGAACTGGGCACTGCGCCAGATCGGCAAACGGAACACAAGGCTGCGTGTGAAGGCAATTGCGAAAGCCGAGGAGATTCGCGCTATGGAGTCCCGGGCGGCGCGTTGGATCGCGGCGGATGCGCTGCGGGAGCTGCGAAAGTGAGCGTGGTCCCTTGGGCTTCGCTAAAGCCCGATTCGGCAGGGGCGCCCACTCGCGATTGGGCGAAGTTCAGAAACCGGAAACTCGCCTCGAATCGCCGACGTTAGACTGCCCACGGTAAGGGTACGCGTGTAATTGCCTTAGAGGGTCGCTTTCCCGTACGCTGGAACTATGGAAGTACATTTCACACCCGAGTGGGAAGCAAAACTCATTGAGATGACGACGGTCACTGGCCGGCCGGCGGACTACTTGCTGCAAGATGCGATGGCCGGATATTTCGAGGAACTGAAGCAGGTGCGCGGGATGCTGGATTCCCGTTATGACGACCTCAAGAGCGGAAACGTCAAACCGGTTGACGGCGAGGCGTTCTTTGAAAGCTTGCGCCAGCGAGAGGCCGAATTGCTGCAGAAGCAATCTCATTGATGAATCCCGAACAAGGCTTCCGCCTTCACCCGGAGGCAGCGCAAGATGTCGTCCTCATCTGGGAAGACATCGCCGCAGACAATCCGATTGCCGCGAGCTTGGTCCGCGAAGATATTCTGAATGCTCTTCGTGCGCTGGTGCCCTTTCCCCATCACGGCCACAGGCGCCCGGATCTTACTGGACGGCCCTTGCGGTTCGCGCGAGTGCGCGATTACCTGATTGCCTATGCGCCGGATGCGCACCCCTTATTGGTTGTCGCGGTGATGCATGGCCGCCGTAGCCCGCGCGTTATGGCGGCCATTCTACGGGGCAGAGAATGAAGCTTATGGATCTTTTTGGAGACCCTTAGCAACCATGACCACGAAGACGAAAACCATGCCTCCAATTCATCCAGGTGAATCGCTGAGGGAGGATTTCTTGATTCCGCTTGGCCTGACGGCCAATCGGCTCGCCATGGAACTGCTGGTGCCGGTGACCCGGATCAACGATATCGTTCGAGGCCGGCGGGCGATCACCGCAGACACGGCGCTTCGGCTTGCCCGCTACTTTGGAACCACACCCCAATTCTGGGTGAACCTCCAAGCGAACTATGATCTCGATTTAGCCCAGGACGCGGCACGGCGCCTATGAAATTGCTACTCCAGCCGCCTCGCCTCTGGGATCGCCGCCCTCAATGACGATACGCAGTGCTCGGGAGGCGAAGCGTTCGGACGGCTCCACTCAAAGAACTTAGCAGCCGCGGGCGCGATCCGCTCCTCGATGCCGGATTCCCGGCTGTAATCTCTCTTCTCGTCTACGGGGTCGCCGCTGAGGCACAGAATCCAGGTCTCGATGCTCCGCTTCGGAATCAGGTAAACAATCGTCTCGTCGTCGGAACGCGCAGACAACTCAGCATAAGCGAGAGCCTCCCCGAGTTGGCGAAGACGGCGGTCCACCTCACCGGTGTCGGCGTCAATCGCCACGATGAGCGCGGTTCTGGCGCGCGCACATCTGAGGCGGTATTCCTTGACCGCCGCTGCGAAATGTTCCCGCACCCATTGCTCTCCGCAACCCCTGCTGCCCGGCAGCGGCGCGAATCGGATCAGGCGGTTTTCATACCCGAGCCGGTATAAGCACCGTCGTATGAATCCTTGGTGGCGCCCGTCCTCGGCAAGGACCACGATCAGCGAAGCTCTATTCACGCTCCCATCCGCGAGCTACTAATTCCGAAGGAGGCAAAGCACTCTCCGGATCGCCCCGAAACTCCTCAACCCGGACAGGACCGATTCCATCTCGTACGAATTGTACGCCATTGTTCGGAGCCCATTGATTCAGAATCTCCGGGTGGTGCGAAATCACGAGGATTTGTCCTTGACCGTCCTCGACAGTGTCCGATACGGCCATCAGCCACGGCTGAATCTCACGGAGCGACAGAAAGTTGTCGGGCTCGTCGAGGACAACCGTGCTGCCCCTCGCAAGGACAAAGTGAAGAATCGCATAGAGACAGATCAGACATCGCTGACCGTCGGATAATTCGTTGAAGTTGAAGTTGATAGTCTTCCCACCTGCCTGGGTGAACTCCGCTCCGAGCAGACGGACGTTCTCTCCCGCGGGCGCCAGTTTAAGGAAGCTGAAATCGTCCAAAGATGCGCGCACGCTTTCGAGCATCGCCGCATTCTGGAGTGGATCCGCTTGCACCAGGTTTCGATACCATGACGCGATGTTGGAGAGATCCATATTCGGATAAAGGCTCTCACCCTCGGCGCGATGTCCCATCGCAAAGGGGTTAATCCGAAAGCAGAACAAGCTGGCAACCCACGACTTGAAGCGGCTCAGCCGGTAATTGTCCCTCCGTTGAATGATCGTCGCGAGGGCCGAACGATGCCAATCGAATTCGTACGTGACCTTATGTTCGAAGCGATCGTTAAAGAGATGCACCTCGCCGGTCTCGAACTCAAAGATCGGCTTCCCATCGAAGCGAACGACCTCTGATTTGACTCGCGGCCGTGCGGGCTCTCCCCATGGCTCAATCACCAGGTGATAGAGATATCTGCCTCCATCCAGTTCCGCTTCGAGTTCGAACGTCTGGTGTGGTTGAGTCATCCACCGCGTTCGCTGGCTCAACGTGAAGAAGTCGTCGAACACGTCGCCCTTTACGACAAACTGGCGCAACAACAACAGGGCATCCAGGTAGGATGACTTGCCACATCCGTTACGACCAAGGATCAGTTGCTTTCTGGCAGGCTTGTGCTCGAAATTGACAAAGCACCGGAAATTGTCGAGATAAAGCCGGGTCAACATCTGAACCAATTCTACACGCCGCCGTGTTCTCGTGTGGGAGCCTTCCAGTCCGCATAGCATCTGCCCTGGGCTGCCACTCCCAGGTGTACGCACAATCCCATAACCGGACACTCGCCGGCTCCTCCATCTGCGCTTAACCCCATATCGTTCAAGCAGATACCGTCTGGTACCCCAAGTGCCCCACGATTTCCTCATGCTCTTGTGCGCGCTTTGCGGTATGAATAGGATCTGATGAAATCTTCCGAATCTCGTACGCCCTGCATCCTGATCGCCGACGATCAGCCCGATGTTCTGGAGGCGCTACGCTTCCTTGTGAAGGGCGAAGGCTATTCCGCGGAGACGGTGAATTCTCCGGGGGCCGCCATCGATGCCGTCGAATCGCGCGATTTCGACGCCGTCCTCATGGACCTCAATTACACCCGCGACACTACCTCCGGGCAGGAAGGGCTGGAACTTCTCAACCGCATCCAGATGCTGGATACCACCCTGCCGGTGATCGTGATGACCGCCTGGGGGTCCGTGGAACTGGCCGTGGAGGCCATGCGGCGCGGCGCCCGCGACTTCATCCAGAAGCCCTGGGACAATGCGCGGCTCTCCGCCATTCTCAAGACCCAGATCGAACTGGGAAGAGCGCTCCGCAAGGGGCAGCGGCTGGAGGCCGAAAACCGCGCTTTACGCGCGGAACGATTTCCCCAGTTGATCGCCAGTTCGGCTGCCATGCGGCCGGTCCTGGACGTGATTTCGCGGGTCGGCCCCTCCGACGCCAACGTCCTCGTCACGGGCGAAAACGGCACTGGCAAGGGCCTGGTGGCGCAAACGCTGCACTCCGTCTCGCTGCGCTCCACGCGCCCCCTGGTGACCGTCAACACCGGCGGCCTCGCCGAGGGCGTCTTCGAAAGCGAACTCTTCGGCCACGTGAAAGGCGCATTCACCGACGCCAAGAGCGACCGCGTAGGCCGCTTCGAGATGGCCGATGGCGGCACGCTCTTCCTGGACGAAATCGCCAACATCTCCCAGGGGCTGCAATCCAAGCTGCTGCGCACCATTGAGACCGGGGAGTTTGAGCGCGTGGGCTCTTCCAAGACCCGCCGCGTGGACGTCCGGATCTTCTCGGCGACCAACGCCGATCTGAATAGCGCGGTGGCCGATGGCCGCTTTCGCCAGGATCTCCTGTTCCGATTGAACACCATCGAGATTCGCCTGCCTCCCCTGCGCGACCGGCGCGAAGACATTTCCGTGCTGGCCGCGCATTTTCTGCGGCAGCACGGGGAACATTACCGGAAACCCCTCACGGGCTTCGATGAAGGCGCTATCAAAGCGTTACTGGCGCACGCCTGGCCGGGCAACGTGCGGGAACTGGACCATGCCGTGGAACGCGCCGTTCTTATGGCCCAGGGCGACTCCATTCGCGCCGCCGACCTGGGTCTCCGAGCCGGCCGGGAAGGTCCTCCACGGCTGGAGGAAATGAGCCTCGAGGATGTGGAAGCGTTGCTCATCAAGAAGGCGCTGGCGCGGTTCAACGGCAACGTCAGCCACGCTGCCAATGCGCTGGGCCTGAGCCGCAGCGCGCTCTACCGGCGCCTGCAACGATACGGACTGTAGAAAAGCAGGGGTTGGGGGCTAGGGGTTGGGGGTTGGATGGCGTCGTTGGCTGGCGAGCCCTGGTGGCCAGGTTCGTGTTCGGGCTCGCACATTGGACAGTTGGCCGGCGCCGTCTGAGACCCCAACCCCTAACCCCCAACCCCTAACCCCTGCTTCATTTATGCCTTCCCAACGAAAGGTCGCTCGCATCAGCCATGAGGGGCGCGTCGTCCTGCTGGCCCTGCTTTCCGGGCTGCCGGGGTCGGTCACGGCCCTCTGGCTTCTGTTTCGGTATGACTTCCGGACGCAGACCGTGGCCACTCTCACGGTCCTGATCGTCGGCGCCTGGCTGGGCTTCGCCCTGGCGGCTCGCGAGCGCGTGGTATTTCCGCTCCAAACGCTTTCCAACCTCCTGGGCGCCTTGCGCGAGGGCGATTTTTCCGTGCGCGGGCGCTCGCCCCGCCCCGACGACGCGCTTGGCGAAGTGATGCGCGAAGTCAATACGCTCGGCAGCACCTTGCGCGAACAACGCCTGGGGGCGCTGGAGGCCACCACCCTCCTGCGCACCGTGATGCGCGAAATCGATGTCGCCATTTTTGCCTTCGACGAGCGCCAGCGCCTGCGCCTGGTGAACCGACCCGGCGAGCGCCTGCTGGCCGCTCCGCCCGAGCGCCTGTTGGGACAGACCGCCCTGGAACTCAACATGGTCTCCTGCCTGGAAGGCCCTCCGCAGAGCACCGTACAGGCCGTATTCCCGGGCGGCGCCGGCCGCTGGGGCGTGCGGCGGACTCGAATCCGCGAACGCGGCCTGCCGCTGGAACTGGTGGTGATATCCGACCTCACCCAGGCCCTCAGCGAACAGGAACTGCAGGCCTGGCAGCGCCTGGTGCGCGTCCTGGGCCACGAGTTGAACAACTCGCTCGCGCCCATCAAATCCATCGCCGGAAGCCTGGAGAGTATCCTGGCCCGCAATCCCCTGCCCGAGGACTGGCGGGACGATATGCGCCGCGGACTGAACATCATCTCGTCGCGTTCGGAAAGCCTCAGCCGCTTCATCGGCGCTTACGCCCGCCTGGCCAAGTTGCCGCGCCCCCAACTGCAGCCGCTGGATGTGGCTTCCTGCCTCGGCCGCGCCGTGAGCTTCGAGACTCGCGTTGCCGTCCACGTGCAAACTGGACCCGAGATGACCGTGCAAGGCGACCCGGACCAGTTGGAGCAGGTGCTCATCAATCTCCTGCGCAATGCCGCGGATGCTTCACTCGCCACCAGCCGGACGGGCGTCTGGGTCGGCTGGCGCCGCGATGGATCCATGCTCGAAATCTGGGTGAAGGATGAAGGGCCGGGCCTATCGAGCACCGCCAATCTATTCGTCCCCTTCTTCACCACCAAGCCCGGCGGCTCGGGCATCGGACTGGTGCTCAGTCGCCAGATCGCCGAAGGCCACGGCGGCGCGCTGATGCTCGAAAACCGCGCCGACGGCCCCGGATGCGTGGCGCGTATGCGCCTTCCGGCGTGACCAGTTGTTTGACATCGGCCGCCCAGAGCCCGGGCCCTAAGTTCTGCTGCATCGTCAAGCGGCACGGATCCGCCCCTGAGCTACTTAAGAATCAACATGCTACGCTTGGGGTCGCGCTCGAATTCGGAGAGCCGAATCGCATTGGACCGAATGATTCTTTCGATCCGCGCTGTCGAACAGTTGCCCGTTTGCAACAGGATCACCTTCGGCGGTGCGCTCCAAATCAAGCTCAAGCTGGCGAAGTCCTTATCCTTGTGTCAGAAAAGTGAATTGGTTCTCTTTTGCATACCGCCATATGACCGCGTCGGACGTCGAACCCATGCCGGCGTCGACAACGTGGATTGAGCCGGGAAAGAGATCGGCGATATCCACCGCCAGTTGCGGAGCAAGGTTCTCGTCAACGAGAAGCCTCAAGAACGGTGATCCTTTCAGGCAGACTGGCAAAGAACTCGTACACCGCGCGGAAGTCTTCCTTCTCCAGATAGGGGAAGTCCTTCAGGATTTCCTCTTCGGTCATACCCGACGCCAAGTACGAGGCCAGATCGTAGACGGTAAAGCGCAGGCCGCGGATACACGGCTTGCCGCCCATCTTGCCGGGTTCAACAGTGATACGTGGATTCAGGTCGGCCATATTGCCTAAGAACCATGATATGCTCAGTCGCCTCGCTGGGCCACAATCTTTCTCGCCAAGCAAAGCCAAGTACCGCCAAGGCCGCTAAGAAAAGAGCCGGGCCGGCACAAGCCTTCGCTTGCTCCGGGTTATTCCTTGGTGTTCTTGGCGGTACTTGGTTTTGCTTGGCGAGAAGGGCTTTAGAGTCAGCGAAAGCGGCGTTCTGTCCACCTACCGCCCCTTCGCCCGCCGCGCCTTGGTCCGCCCCCGTCCCGCCAGTGTCTTCAACATGTCGAGATTCCGCCGGTCGTCGCCTTCCTCTTCCACCGGCGTTTCCAGAATGAAAGGCTTCTTCCGCAGCTTGGGATGGGTCAGAATGCGCCGGAAACCTTCCCGGCCGATGTGCCCTTCGCCGATGCTGGCGTGGCGGTCGACGCGAGAGCCCAGCGGAGCCTTGGAGTCGTTGGCGTGGAAGAGGTGAATGTGCTCCAGCCCGAGCAATTCCTCGGCGCTCCGAATGGCCGCGCGGAGCCCGGACTGTGTCGAGATGTCAAAGCCCGCGGCTAAAAGGTGACACGTATCCAGACAATAGCCCACCGGGAGATCGGTGACGTCGCGAGCCAGTTCGCGGAGGGAGCGCAGTTCCTCGAAGCGGCTGCCGATGTGGCAGCCGGAGCCGGCCGTGTTCTCGATCAGGACGGTGAGGCGCCCGCCCCGAAATCCGTGGGCAGCCTCGCCCAAGCCCTCGGCAAATGCCCCGATGCCCTCTTCCACGGACCGTCCGCGGCAACTGCCGGGGTGGAGCACGAGGTAGTCGGCGCCAATCAGGGCCGCGCGATCCAGTTCGCCCCGGAAGCCGGCAATGGATTTGGGGCGGATCACCGGGTCCACGGAAGCGAGGTTCACCAGGTAATTGGCGTGGATCGCCAGCGGATGGAGATCGAAGCGTTCGCGAGCGCTCCGGAAGAGCTTTACCTGGTCGGGATCGGGAAGGCGGGCACGCCACATCCTTGGGCTTGCCGAGAAGATCTGAAAGGTGTTAGCCCCCAATTCGGCAGCTTCCACCGCGGCCCCCTCCAGGGAGCCGGCCATCGACGTATGGATACCCAGGCGCAGAGGTCCATACTAGCAGACTGTCTACATCCGCCTACAACGTGGTAGACACGGGACGCTGGGTAATGGAGCCGGCGAATCCGGCCGAGGTGACAGGAGCGGCGGCTTTCCGCAGCGACGGGGCGTATTCCTCCGGGCTGGCGGGCCCTTCCCAAGCCACCGGATACTCCCGCAGGCACTGGGGACAGATATATTTGCCGTGGATCGGCCACATCGGCTGGCTGTGCATCTTTTTGCACCAAAGCTGCGAAATCATGTTCCTCATAATCTAAACCTCTCGAATTGCGACCTCAAAAGCGCGATGTACGCCGCTTTCGTGTTTCCTATAGCACTTTACGTACCGCGCCCCACAATCGGATTGTGTGGGGAAGAGCCGAAGCGTTACACCGCCCCGGGAACCTTCACCAGACTGCGCCTCCGCGTTTGTCCTTCCGGTTTGGGCGTGGCCTCGCCAAGCTGCTCTGATACACTCTCTCCCATGGACCTGAAATTCGCGCTTCGATCCCTGCGCAAGAATGCCGGCTTTACCTTGCTGGCCGTTCTGGTGATGGGGCTGGGTATCGGCGCCAACACGGCGATGTTCAGCGTGGTCAACTCCGTGCTGCTCAAGCCTCTCGATTATCGCGATCCCGACCGCATCGTCACGCTCTCCTCTTTATCGAAGACCCGTGGTTCGCACTACCAGGTATCGGGGCCCGACTTCCACGACTGGCACGACCAGAGCACCGCCTTCAGCGAGATGGGCCGCTACGACAGCGATGACGAAACCGCGATTCAGACCCGCTCGGGCGCCGAGTATGGGAGTGCCGCCGAGGTGACGCCCGAGTTCTTCCGCGTGTTTGCGGTGGAACCCTCCTTCGGCCGCTTGTTCACTCCCGAGGAAGTCCAGCCAGGCAGCCCCGGGGCCGTAGTGATCAGCTACTCCTTCTGGCAAAACCATTTCGGCGCCGACCCTGGTGCGCTTGGCGAGACGCTCGGCCAGACGCTTCTTATGGCGGGCAAAGCTTTCCCGATCGTCGGCGTNNGCGATCGGGGCGCGCCTGGAACAACAATATCCGGCCACCAACCGGAACAGGAGCGTCGCGGTCAACCGCATGCGCGATGAGATCGTGGGCGATGTCCGCACCACGCTCTACCTGCTGCTGGGCGCGGTCAGCCTGGTGCTGCTCATCGCCTGCGCCAACATGGCCAACCTTTTGCTCGCCAGGGCCACGTCGCGAACTCGCGAGATGGCCATCCGCGCCGCCGTGGGCGCCAGCCGCGGGCGCATCGTGAGGCAGTTGATCACCGAAAGCATGGTGCTGGCGGTCGCCTCGGGGATCGCCGGATTGCTGCTCGCCATCTGGGGATCGAGCGCGCTGGTGGCGATCGCTCCTAAGGACGTTCCCCGGCTGGCCGAGACCAGCATTGATGGACGGGTGCTGGCGTTCACCTTTGGTGTTTCGGTGTTGGCGAGTTTACTGTTCGGCCTGGCGCCCGCGATCCACGCCTCCAAGGTGGATTTGAACCATTCCTTGAAGCAGGGAGCCGCCCGGTCGGTGGGCGGCGGCGCGGGCCGCATTCGCGCGGCACTGGTGGTAGCCGAGATCGCCCTCTCGGTGATCCTGCTGGCCGGGGCCGGTCTCCTGATGAAGAGCTTTGTGGCGATGCACAACGTGGAGCTGGGCTTCCGCCCCGAGAATGTGCTGGTAATGGGCGCCAGCGTGCCGGCATCGGACCTGGAGAGCCGCCTCCGCGGCGCCCGATTCTATCGGGACCTGGTGGCCGAGGTAGCCGCCCTTCCGGGTGTCTCCGCGGCCGGCGCCACGTGGAATCCGCCGGGCCATGTGGGCTCCTGGGGCGGATATTGGATCGATCACCTGCCAACGGGGGAGCTCAGCGTGACCGCGCCACAGGCCGTTTTCTCTTTTATGGCGCCCGGCACATTCGCCACGCTCGGCATTCCGCTGAAGCGCGGGCGCGATTTCAATGACAGCGATATTTACGACGCCCCCTTCACTGCGGTGATCAACGAGTCTCTGGCGGGGACGTCCTTCGCGGGACAGGACCCCATCGGCCGCTCCATCTTCTGCGGCTTCGACTCCAAGAAGGGTATGAGGATTGTCGGCGTAGTGGGAGACGTGCGGCAGTACGGACCGGCGCGCCCACCGGGCCCCGAAATCATCATGCCGTACCAGCAGCACCCGGGTCCCGCGACGTCCATGAGTGTAGTGGTGCGCACCGCCGCCAATCCCACCGGCTTGTTTGAAACCGTGCGCCGCAAGGCGCAGGCGGCTTCGCCCGACGTGCCGGTGAAGTTCACCACGCTCGAAACCGTGCTGTCCGAAGACGTAGCCGCTCCGCGCTTCCGTACCCTGCTGCTGGGGATCTTCGCGGGCCTCGCCGTGTGCCTGGCGATGGCCGGGGTTTACGGCGTGATGGCCTACGCGGTGGGCCAGCGTGCCAATGAAATCGGACTGCGGATGGCGCTGGGGGCCAGCCCTGGGAAGGTGATGCGTCTGGTGCTGGGGCAAGGCCTGGCGCTGGCGGCGATCGGCCTGGCAATCGGTTTGGCCGGAGCGATGGCGGCCACCCGCCTGCTCACCAAGATGCTGTTCGAAGTAAAACCCGGCGATCCGATGACCTACGCGAGCGTGGTGATCCTGCTGGGGTTAGTCGCACTGGCCGCGAGTTACATTCCCGCGCGGAGGGCCACCCAGGTGGATCCGCTGGCTGCATTGCGACAGGAGTAGCGCCGTGGGGCAGGTCACCGACCTGCCCTGGCCGGCTTTCAGCCAGGCTTTCAGCCGGCGACAGGCGAAACCGCTGTCCCAGCAGGAGCCGGCACCGGCAGCGGGCTGCCCAAGAAATGGCCGAACTTCGGGGGCAGGCGGAGACCGCCTGCCCCACGGCGCTCAAAAACTCGTTGACACCCGATACGAATTTCTTCTAGCATGTAGAAACCATTTCCGAGGAGGAACCGTGACGAAGAATCTGCTATTCCTGTTGACCCTCTCCATTCTGCCGGCATGTGCCGCCGATGTTTCGGGCGCCTGGAAACTCGAAGGTGACATTGCCGGCGTTCACATCAACCGCGTCTGCACCATCAAGCAGGCCGACACCAAGATCAGCGGGGCGTGCAAGAACCCAACCAACGAATTGGCCTTGTCCGGCGAAGTGAATGGGAGCAATGTCACCTGGAGCTATGACACCGAGTACGAAGGCTCCAAGATCACACTCGTGTTCAAAGGGACGCTGGAGGCCGGCTCGTCGATGAAGGGCAAGATCGAAACCGCCGGCACCACCGGTGACTTCACCGCCAAGAAGCAATGACCGCCGAATCTCCCCGACGGGGAGTCCGCAATTGGACTACGCTATGAGAGTCGATGATTACCGAACGGGAACTGCGCGAGAAATTGCGTAAGATCACCGCCCTTTTCGAGGGGGCGACCACGGCCGGCGAACGCAACGCGGCGGCAGCGGCGATTCAGCGGGTGAAAGCCGCCCTGGCTGGTCTGCAGCAGACCGAGCCGACGATCGAGACGCAGTTTTCGATGCCCGACCAGTGGCAGAGGCGTCTGTTCATGGCCCTCTGCCGGCGCTACGGGCTGTCGCCATACCGCTACCGGGGCCAGCGCTACACCACGGTGATGCTGCGGGCGCCCAAATCGTTTATCGATAAGACGCTGTGGCCTGAATACCAGGGCCTCCGGGACGCCCTCAATGAATACCTCAGTGAGGCCACGGAGCGGATCATTCGGGAAGAAGTCTATGGTGACGCCCGCGAAGCCCCCGAACGAGCTGGATAATGGCGTGGCGCAGGCGGCCGCCGCCTGCGTTTCTGTCTTTTGAGCCCCAGCCCCACCCATGACCTGCAAGACCTGCAAAGTCCGGATGAACGAACTGAAGGGCCACATCTACCACAAGAATCGAAAGTGGAAATGCCCCAAGTGCGACAAGGTCAGGATGCAGAAGCCCAAGTAAATCGACGTCGCAGAAAACGGAACTGTAGTTCCGGAAAATTGAGGAGGCCGTTAGAAACAAACGAGTTCCGCGCTTTTTTCCGGAACTGTAGTTCCGCTTTTCGTTGTGGACGCATCCGCTTTGCCCGTGCCGGGAGCACCTGGCGCGGGTCCGGCCGTCCGGCCTTTGAGACGTCGAATTGTCGTGTGCCTACCGGCCCGTCCGCTGGGCCACCTCCGCCCGGATCCGCGCCGCCTGCTCTGGAGTGAACAGCAGTTCTCCCCGCGACGCCATTTTGAGCTGCTGCCTCCCCAATCGGGGACACATGACGCCCCTCGGCACGTGGGACCTCGCCCCCAACAGCAGGTGCCCGATCTCATGAGCCAGCGCGGCGCCTAAGATGTAGGACACGTCAACCTCCAGGCTCTTCGCCGTCGCGTCCACCATAGAGTAAGAGACGCCGGCGTAGCACTCTCCGTCCCTCCAGGATGGCGTCAGCACGGCGAAGCCCGTCGCATCGCCGTTGAGACTCGGCGGCTTGCTCTGTGCATCAGGAAACCCGGCATATGCTGCCGCAATTCCTGCCGGGCGGCCGCCGTTTCCTGTTCATCGCCGGTGCCAATCGGGCCGAGGGGAGCGTGCTCTATGCGGGATCGCTCGACTCCGTCGAACGGACTCCCATCATGCCGGTTTCTTCCAGCGTGGAGTTCGTTTCGTCACGGCTGGACAACTCACCGGGTTACCTGATATTCGCGCACGACCGCACCCTGATGGCCCAGGCATTCGACCCTGGGAAGCTCCATATCGTCGGGAACGCGTTTCCCGTTGCCGGCCCCATCACCTCGGTGAACGCGGTAGGGGCGGATATCGGAGTCGGAGACTTCTCCGCGACCGGAGGGACGCTGGCCTACCGTTCCACCGGAATCCCCAGTGTGCCGGAGACTCAGCCTAACGGGAACGTCATCATGCGCCCCGTTGGGGTGAAAAAGGACGTCGGGAACATCATCGTAGTACAGAACTGGATCGCGGCGGTGAAGCAATAGGACAGTGAGCCGAACCCCTGTCTCCTGCTCTTTGCCT
>PMTT01000217.1:0-449 GCA_003167275.1 Bryobacterales bacterium
TACCTCAATGCGGACGAGACTCTCCTGGTGGGCACGTACGTAGACGGCGCGGCCCAAACCGCACCGGCCGCGGCGGCTACACCGGCCACGGAGGCCAACCGGCTGCCGGGCGTCGACCCGCGCTTCGGCCAACCCGACTACGCGGCCGTTGGCGCGGACGGCAAGCCGATGACCTACGCGGATGCCAAGGATCTTCGCCTTCACAATAGCTTGATGGCCACGCGCGCGGGCGCGCCGCGCGTCCTGTTCACGGTGAACACAAAGACCGGTGAACTGAAGGATATCCTCCGCGAGCATGAGTGGCTGAATCATTTGCAATTCTCGCCCACCGATCCCAACCTCATCATGTTCTGCCACGAGGGCACCTGGCACGAGGTGGACCGCGTGTGGACCATCCACACCGACGGCACCGGCCTGACGAAGCTTCACACCCGCACCATGAACATGGA
>PMTT01000217.1:524-16602 GCA_003167275.1 Bryobacterales bacterium
TCGGTGCACTTCAACGTATCGCCTGACGGCACACTTTTTGCCGGAGACGGCGGCGATAGCGAAATGGTGGCACGCGCCCCCGATGGAAAATGGATCTATCTGTTCCGGCCCGAACGCGTGCCGGACGTGGCCGGCATCAAGACAGCAAATGCCGATCACCTGATCGACATCGGATTCTTCAAGTCCGAGCGGCTGGTGAACATGAGCAAGCACGACTACCGGCTAGAACCCAACGTGACATTTTCGCCCGACATGAAATGGATCGTTTTCCGGTCGAACATGTTGGGCCCGGTCCACGTTTTCGCGGTAGAAATCGCCAAGAGTGCGAAGCCCTGACCGGCGCGCACGCCGCCCCGTCTTGCCGAGTGCTCACCGTTTCTTAGCAACGTGTTCAACCTGGGGCACCGCTCCCTCACGGTCGCGGCTCGGTTGCGGCGATTGCTGATTCAGCGTCAGGGTACCGAGCCGCGACCGTTAGGGAGCGGTGCCCCAGGTTGAACCGCGAAATCCCAAAACGGTTACGCACTTGCTGTTCCGCACCGCCTTGCCATGGCCATTGTCGGCATGGTATAGACCGACTATGGCTGTGCGAGGGGGTTGGTTGATTCTGCTGGCGGCTGCCGGGCCGTTATGGCCCGCGGGCGGGCCATCATACGTAGGGGCGGCCGCCTGCGCGAAGTGCCATGCCGACGAGCAGCGGCGGTGGTCTCAGTCGCGCCACAGCAAGATGGTCCAGCCGGCCACCACCGCCAGCGTCAAAGGCGATTTCACCCGCGGCCTGATCACCCTGCGCGGCGGGAACTACCGGTTACGCCAGAAGGACGGCGTCTACTACATCGCCGAATCGTACCTTACCGGCAAGGAGCAGGAGCACCGGGTCGACTATACCCTCGGCAACCGGCGCATTCAGCACTACCTGACAACGCTCCCTAGCGGGCGCGTCATCGTGCTGCCGCCCAGTTGGGATGTGCTTCGCAAGCAGTGGTTCCACAACTTCGACATCGGCGACCCCGATGAGACCAGCGAAGTAACGGTCCAGGTGTGGAACAAGAACTGCTATTCCTGCCACGTGAGCCAGCAGGAGAAGAACTTCGACGTTTCGAAGAACGAGTACAAGACGGCATGGCTCGACTTCGGCACCAATTGCGAGCGTTGCCACGGGCCAGGAAGTGAACATGTCGCGCATTACACCGCCGCCACTAAGCCGGCGGGGCCGGCGGCCGACATCGTGCTTCAGACACGCCTCTCCTCGGCGCGCAATACCATGGTGTGCGCGCAGTGCCACTCTTTTCGCGACATCTACGTGAAAGGCTACACCGCCGGCGCCGACTATTACGACTTCTTCCTGCCCATCCTGGAGTATGGCGAACCGCCCCAAGAGGACCCGGCTTACTGGCCGGATGGCCGCACGCGGCGATTCTCCAACGATGCGTTCGGTTTATGGCAGAGCGAGTGCTATCTCAAGGGCGGAGTGACCTGCGTCGCCTGCCACGTGACCGCGCACGAAACCGAAATCGAGAAGAACCCGCAGCTTCGTCCGGATGCCAACGCGCTCTGCACACGGTGCCACGACGCCATTGGCAAAAGCGTGACGGCGCACACCCATCATGCGGAGAAGAGTGCCGGAAGTTCGTGCGTGGAATGCCATATGCCGCGCACGGTCTTCAGCATCAAGGCGGCCATTCGCGACCATTCGATGAGCATTCCCGTTCCCGAAAACACCCTCAATCACGCGATACCGAACGCCTGCAATGTCTGCCATACGGACCGCGATGCCGCGTGGGCGCTGAAACAGATGAAGCCATGGTACAGCGACCGTTCGCGCCAGAAGCTCATCCAAAGGGCGGACGCGTTTGCCCAGGCTCGGGCAGGCGACCAGGCTGCGATTCCGAAGTTGCTCGACATTCTGGCTAAGCCCTCCGAAGGGGCTCTCGTGCGGGCCAACGCCGTGGGGCATCTGAGCCGCTTTGCGAGCGATCCGAGAGCCTACGCCGCGATGGAGCGTGCTACCGCCGACCAGGAGGCGCTGGTGCGCGCGGTCGCGGTGCTTCGCCTGAGCCCTGGTGTGGCCCACCGGGAGACGGCGGTGGCGGCGCTGGTGCGTTCGCTGGGCGATCCCGCGGCCACGGTCCGCCTGGGTGCGGCAGTCTCGCTGGTGGGCTTGGGCGTAAGCCAGCTTTCGGGCGAAGATGGCGCGCGTTTCGATCGCGCTAAGGAGGCCTACAGGGCGCGCGCCGAACTCAATTCGGACGACGCTGGGTCCCAGCTCGGCGCGGGGAAGTTCTACCTCCTGACGGGCGATCCGGTGACGGCGATTGGGGCGCTCCAGACGACTCTGAAGCTCGATCCGGAGATGCCCGCGCAGTATTTTCTGGCCTATGCCTACGCACAACAGGGGCAGTACAACGACGCCCGTGAGATCCTGCAGGCGATTCCGGCAAACGACCGGCAATATGCCAAGGCGCAGGAGTTGTTGAGGGCCATCGCCGGACGCTAGCATCGACCGGCGTTCCGGCTGATTGAAGAATTGGCTTACAGCAGACGAGTGTTTGACCAGTGGTTTTCTCTGGAAATGTCTCGGCGATGCCCAGGCCGATTAACAATCGGCCGCAGGTTAACAATTAACAACCTGCCCCACATTTAGAGTTTGGATTGCGGATACGGTTCTGAGAGCTAGTTGAGTTAAGCAGGTGGGGGCCGGTCGAAAGGTCGGCCCCTTTTGTGCTTTGTGTGGCAATTCCAAGCGATGGAGATATGTACATAAATTAACGCTTGACACCCGCCGCACGGGGGGCATACAATCCCCTAAATAACCTACCAATTGGGTCTAGTGTGCTAGGCCGGGGTTTTCCAACGTGATGGAGGGGAGTATGGTACTGAGCGAAAAGCTCAAACGGTGCGTGTTTTCCAGACATTTCTTCGGACTGTGCGTCTTGAGCCTTGGCCTTCTGTTAAGCCTCGGCACGACAACAGTTTGGGCACAATCATCTACAGCCGGCACGGTCGCGGGTCAAGTCACCGATGAATCCAATGCCGCGGTCCCAGGCGCTTCCGTCAAGATCACGGACACGTCGACCAATGCCGCTCAGACGACCATGTCGAACGAAGCGGGCCGCTACGTCTTCAGCCAGGTGAATCCTGGCACCTACACGGTAACGTTCACCAAGCAGGGCTTCTCCACATACGAGGTAAACACCCAGGCGGTGGATGTCGGCATGGCGTTGACGTTAAATGCCAAGCTCAAGGTTGGCGCGACATCAACCACTGTCGAAGTCACGGCCTCGACCGGCGCGGAGTTGCAGACCATGAACGCCACGGTCGGCAACACCCTCACCTCCCAGTCGCTGCTGCTGCTGCCCAACCTGGGCCGCGACGTCACCTCGCTGGCCGTGCTGCAGCCGGCCACCACGCCCACCGGCTTCACGGCGGGTTCCTATCAAGACGCCAACACCTACATGCTGGATGGCGGGAACATCACCGACGACATGGCCGGCAACACGATCGGCTACCAGACCAACTATTCCGGTCTCGGCGGAAGCCAGGGCGGCGGTATCCCTTCGGGCGTCATCCCGACCCCCATCGAGAGCATCGAAGAGTTCAAAGTCTCCGTCGCCAACGGAACCTCCGACTTCAACAATTCCTCGGGCGGCCTGATCCAGATGGTGACTAAGCGCGGCACCAACCAGATCCACGGCTCGGCGTACGGGTTTTATTTCGACAACGCCATCGGGGCAGCCAATAGCTGGAGCAACAACCACACCCCGTTCACCTTCGGCAGTACGTCGTTCCCGGATACGCCGATCGACTATCCGAAGAACCATCGCTTCCGGTTCGGCGGCGCCCTCGGCGGCCCTCTCACTCCCAAGCCTTTCCTGGGTGGCAAGTGGTACGCCTTCGTCAACTATGAAGGACTGCGCTTCCCCAATGCGCAGCTTTTCACCAAGACCGTTCCCACGCCTCTGTTGCGATTGGGCGTCATCCAGGTGCAGAACGCGGCTGGGCAGTACGTCGCCTACAACCTGAACCCGAGCCCAGTGACGTACCAAGGTACCACCTACCAGCCGGCGGTCTGCCCGGCAGGCCTCTGCGATCCTCGCGGTATCGGCATCAACCCCATCGTGAGCCAGATCTGGAATAAGCAAATGCCGCTGCCCAACAATCCGCTGGGCGGCGACACGTTCAACACGCAGACATTTCTCTCGCCCTATCGCTTGCCTCAGACCTCCAATAACTACGTGGCGCGCATCGATCACGATTTCAGCGACAAGTGGCATTATTACCTCAGCTATCGCGACTACAAGCTGATCAACCTGACCAGCAACCAGGTGGACGTCGGCGGCGTGCTGGGGGGCACCTTCGGCGTCCCCAACGCGACTGCCCCCAGGCCCCAGCAGCCCTCGGTCTGGACCACCGGCATGTCCACCTCGATTACTCCAACCACCACCAATACCTTCGTGTTCAACTACACCCGTACCTTCTGGCAGTGGAGCGACGATAACGGTCCGGCGCAGCTTCCCGGATTGGGTGGCGCGTTAGAAATCGGCGGAGAAAGCTCCGGGGCGTTGATTCCGTACAATGTGAACACCCAGAGCGTCCGCCAGCGCTTCTGGGACGGTCAGGATAAGCAAATTCGCGACGACCTGACGATGATCAAGGGCAATCACCTGTTCGGTTTCGGCGGCTCTTACCTGCGGGCTTTCGACTACCATTCGCGCACCGACAACGGGTCGGGCGTCAATAATCAGATCAGTTACCTGAACACCAATTCGGGATTCAACTGGGCCTCGTCGGCTTCTGCCCCTGGCATTGCCAACCCGTACATCCCAGCGACAGTGCCGTCCTCACAGTACTCAACCTACGAGACTGATTATGCCTATGTCACCGGCATGCTCAGCTCGACCCAGGTGATGTATACCCGCGCCGGTTCGAACCTGGCCTTGCAGCCTTTGGGGACTCCGGCTACGGACAAATCGATCATCCCGACCTACGCCACCTATTTCTACGACACGTGGCACGCCAAGCCGTCCCTTACCATAACGTACGGATTAGGATGGAACCTGGAAATGCCGCCTTACGAGTTGAATGGCAACCAGGTCGCACTGGTGGATGCCAACAACCAACCGATCAACGCGACCGACTTCATTGCGCAGCGTCAGTCGGCGGCATTGCAAGGCGGTTCCTACATCCCGACGATCGGCTACAGCTTGGTGCGAAACGTAGGGGCGGGTCTCAAGTACCCCTACAATCCGTACTATGGTGAATTCAGCCCGCGCGCTTCTGCGGCCTGGAGCCCACACTTCACTGACGGCATCCTGGGCAAGGTATTCGGCAGCGGTAAGACCGTACTGCGCGGCGGTTATGGACGCATCTTCGGACGTCTGAACGGCGTCGACCTGGTTCTGGTGCCGCTTCTCGGTCCGGGCCTGTTGCAGGGCGTTACCTGTCAGAACCCCTCCAGCAGCGGGGCCTGCGCCGGAAGCGGCGTGCTCGATCCGAACAATGCCTTCCGCATCGGCACGGACGGCATGAAGGCCCCGCTGGCAGCGGCTTCTCCCACGCTCAGCCAGCCGTTCTATCCCGGTGTCGGATCCAATCCGACCACTGCGGATCCCGATGCCCTCGACCCGCACTTTAAACCAGACCGCACCGACAATTTCACTTTCACCCTTCAGCGTGAGATCAACCAGCACGCGTCGATGGAAGTCGGCTATATCGGGAAGATCATCCGCAACGAGTACATGTTGATGAACCTGGACGCCGTGCCGTACATGACCACGCTGGGTGGCCAGTCGTTCGCACAGGCGTACTCCCAGGTGTACCAGCAACTGGTATTCAACGGATATAATCCGGCCAATGTCTCCGCTCAGCCTTTTATCGAGGCGTCTTTGGGTGGGGCGAACTCGGCCTATTGCCAGGGCTACACCAATTGCACGGCCGCGCTGGCGTCCAAGAACACGACCGTGATCAAGGAAGCCGCCGTAAGCGACCTTTGGACGGCCATGAACAAAGCGCCGAGCTGGACTCTGGGCCGCACGATGATCAGCGCGGCTTTGCCAGGCGGATCGGGCCAGGCCACTTCGGTGGGCATCAACAGCAGCCTGGGTTATGGCAACTACAACGCGCTGTTTGTGTCCTTGCGGACCACCAACTGGCACGGTCTCACGGCGATCTCCAATTTCACTTGGGGACGGTCGCTGGGAACCTCGCAATTGGCGCAATACAACAGCGCCTCGACGCCGTTGTCGATCTTCGACCTGGGCGCCAGCTACGGGACGCAGAATTTCGACTACAAATTCCTTTACAACCTCTCGATGTATTATCAGCCGCCGGTTTTCCGTGGACAGAAGGGCGTACTGGGGCACGTCCTGGGTGGATGGACCATCTCTCCGCTATTCACCGCACAGAGCGGTGCCTCCACTGCGGTTGGCTACAGCCAAGGCAACTGCACGGGTTGCCAGGCGTTCGGCGAAGTCAGCACGGGAAGTGGCACCACCTCGACCTCGGACTACGCAGTAGGTTTCGGCCCTTACACCGGCACCAATTCGGTGAAGTATAACATCTACGGAGACACCGGTTCCAACATCTGGCAGGGGACGCAGAGTGTTGGCACGAAGACTTCCGGCACGTACGGACTGAATTACTTCAGCGATCCGGGCAAGGTGTACGGCGAGTTCCGGCCTTGTGTGTTGGGATTCGATACGAACTGCGGCGCCTACGGAAACATTCGCGGGCTTCCGACCTGGAACCTCGACGCGCAAATCATCAAGGACATCGCCTTGTACAAGGAGCGCGTAGGCGCCACCATGTTCTTCACCTTCACCAACATCCTGAACCACTTCCAGCCGAGTGGTCCGTCGCTCAGCCTGACCAGCCCGACCACGTTCGGACAGATCACCGGCCAGGCCAATACGCCGCGCCAGTTGGAACTCGGACTCCGCATCCGCTTCTAAAACCCTGTTTGGAAATTCACGAGGGGCCGGTCGAAAGACCGGCCCCTTTTGCTTTTTGTGACACGGCATTCTTGCCTGTGTTGGGTTGGGCCTGAAGGCACTGCATAGCTCCCAGAGAACCCAACACCGGCAAGAATGCCCGTGTCACATAACATAGACACTGATGAAAAATGTTCATGCGATCTTAGCGAGTGGAAAGAAGAGACACTACGGGTGGGAGATGAGAGTAGAAGTGGGGACGTTGCAGGCGGCCGGCCGTCGGGCGGAATCCCCCTCCCCAGAAGGATATCCGACCCCTAACCGACCGCCCAGATGTTTTGGACCGTTACCGGCCCTCCGATGCGCCCGATGACTTGCTATCGTCAAAGAAGCTCAATGGGTTCGAACCCAAGGTCTCCCGTTTGGGCCCGTGAGGGCCTACCGGGAGATCAGATCCACCTGAAAAGCAACGTATCCTGGCCAGGATAAAGCTTGTTGCGGCTGGCGTGGTGGGCGCCAGCCTCTACAAACACAGAATAGCAGGGGGTCTCCAAGAAACGAGGGTGTGGAAAATCGGGTGTGAGTCTGTTAGTCATTTATTATTAGAGAGTTACGGACCAGAAAATATATTTTCAAAATCTGTGACTGCCCTGAGCCAGGATCCGCTTTTGTTCGCCATAAAGTGTAACCGCTTGAAAATAAAGCGGAAACAGTTTTCCCCTTGACACGCGCCGCCTTCCTGCTACATGATGTAGCAGGAAATGCGCAGCGATCCCAAACCTGCTCGCAAAGGTCTCCGCGACCATCGGGACGGATTGCGGTGGAAAGGCGCACCAGTCAGCAAGGCCGATTGGAAATCGGCCGCAGGATGGAATCCTGCCCCACTGACTTTCACCCGATCGCGGTGTGCGGAGCCCACTGAAACAGGCAAGAATGCCATCCTGGCTGCAGCCGCCATTTTAGGCGGCTAGCGCCCTCGCCCCTTGCTGGACCCTACACCCGTTTTCGATCCTGCCCCGTTCGTGAAGCCACCTGCCTCTGAGGTGAGTTACAGTATTAGGCGATATTCGTTCGCGGGTCGAACTAAAGGTGAAGCCCGCGAAGTTGCGGAGGTTTCCATGACTCTACACCGAATTCGCACCATTCCCTATTTCCTCCTGGCGCTGTGCGCCTTCACTTCCAGCGTGGCGTCTGCTCAGACGGCNNGAGAACTCCGCCGTGCACCAGGCCGCCGAATTTCTGGCGGGCGATATCGAGAAGATCAGCGGGTATCGGCCGCCTGTCGTGAAGACGACTGGCGGGGATCGGGTGGCCATCCGGCTGGTCACGCTGGGCAATGGAGAAGTGCCCGCCGCGATCAATGCCGCCGCCATGCAGGGTCAATGGGAGAGCTACCGGATCGTCACGGCCGACCGCACCGTCTGGCTCGTCGGGTCGAACCCGCGCGGCACTGCGTTCGCGGCTTACACGCTGTCGGAGCGGCTGGGTATCGAGCCGCTATACATCTGGACCGGCTACTCCCCCGTGCACCGCGACCCGCTGGTGCTGAAGCGCACGACCTTCGCACAGGCTCCGCCGGCCTTCCGCTATCGCGGTTTCTTCCACGATGACGAGGACCTCCTGCCGCGGCCCTTCGACACCAACGGGTACCCCTTGCAGACTGGCGATGTCCCGCTGGAGTGGTACAAGCGGTTCTTCGAAACTGCCGTGCGTCTGCGGATGAACATGGTGGCTCCCTACACGCGCGTCCACCGGCGCTACGAAGTGCAAAAGCTAGCCAGCGACTGGGGACTCTACTACACCTCGCACCATTACGACATCCTGGTCTCCAATCCATTCGGCCTGACGACGTTTAATCTCGCCGCCGAGCGCGGCGTGCGGCCGGAGTGGAACTGGTTCACCAACCGCGATGGCATGCTGAAGTTCTGGCGAGGCGGCCTGATGGAGAATAAAGATCTGGACGTGATCTGGCCGGTCGGCATGCGCGGAACGTCTGACCGCCCCTTCACCTTCCCTCCCGGAATCACGGAGGATCAACGCGCCGCGACCTTCCGCGAGGTGATCGGCGAGCAGGTCAAGATGGTGCGGGAGGTGCTCTCCAAGGACAAGCCTCCGCTCTTCCACTTCACCATGTACTCGGAAATGCTGCCGGCGTACCAGCGCAATCCCGTTGCGTTCGATTTGCCCGAAGATGTGATCATCGTTTGGCCTGACGATAACGATGGCCATATGCGCGGCCTGCCCACTTCGTTGGGCAAATGGAAGCACGGCGTCTATTACCACCTTGCCTATCTGGGTGGGAGATTGACGAAGCAGTTGACGCACACCGTGGGGCCCGCGACCGTCGCCGGGGAGTTCGACAAGATTGTGAAGTCGGGGGCCACGGAGTACATGCTGGTCAACATGTCGGAGGTGCGCGACTACGTGATGGGCGGCCGCATGATCGCGGACATCACCTGGGACGCTCCAGCGATCTATGCCACGCCCGACGCGGCTGGCCGCTACACCGCGTGGTGGTCGCGCGAGTATTTCGGAGGCGGCACTAGCGGGGCTGGGAAGACTCAGGCGGCCAGGGAGGCCTATGATCGGTACTTCGCCTCGATCGACACGCCCGACAAGCTTTGGGTGGCCCCCGACGCGATTGAGGAATTGCTCGACCGGCTTTACCAAAAGGTGGCGGGCGAAACGTATCCCGCGGTCAACGCCGAGACGACGGCCCTAATGCAGTCGCGCAACCGGCAGTTGGAGGAGGCGCTGGGGGCGGAGTCTCGCGCCGAGAATGGAATGTCGCTCTCCGAGCAGCGCTTCTTCTCCGTGGATGTAGCGCTCGGCCTGCAGGTGGCCCAGCGGCAGACGCAGGCGGCGCTCAAGCTGGAAGAGGCGCTGCGCGCGCTGGACGCGGCACGGATGTGGCAACTCGTCCGGGAGGCGCGAACGTCGCTGGAGCAGTTGGAGACGGAGTTGGCCCGCGCCGAGTATCCGCCCTTCGACCGGTGGTACCAGGAGAGCTGGATCCGCTCGACGCTGAGCCAATCCAACCCGCACCGTCCTTACATCCAACTCCGCGCTTTCATATCGAGTGAGGGGCGGGGAAGGCCCATGCGCCTACGCCGGCCGTGAAAATCCGTTGGGAGAAGGGACCGGTGGGCGAGAAGCTGTGAAGGAATTGGACGCAAAGCGGGCCAGTCGGAGTGGGCAAGCTGACGGTGGGCAAACTAAAAAAGCATGCCCCACAGTCGCGTCGTCACATGCCCTCAGCCCGAAGCCGCATGGGATTGGCCGATCACAAAGAGGTTCGCCGCTTGACGGGCCGGGTGCGCCGGAGCCGCAGCGCAATTCGGCCGATGGTTGGCCGCTCGGGTGTAGGCGCGGAAGACGGCGGCAGAGAGCCGGTCGAGATCGCGCAGCGGGATGAATTCCCAGCAGGCGTCGTGGGGCGAGGTGGTCGCGTGGAATGCGAGGGCGCGCATCCCGGCCTCGCCGGTAGCGGTCAGGCGCTCGGAGGTCGTGTAGAGATCCAGGTGGACCCTGCCGTAACGAGAATGGGGCGATCGACGCTCAGACCAAACCAAGGGGATGCGCAGGCGCCAGCACCATCGCGCGTAGGCTGCCAGCATTTTGCCGGGGCTTCGACAGGTGGCGTTCAGATAGCCGGACTCCCGGCCGAGACGCAGGCGGCGGCGCTGTCGGCCAGTGAGATGGGCTTCGGGATGGGGGTTCATTCCGGGCACTGAGAGAGTATCGGATGAGCGGGGGAAAAACTGTAGAGTCCATCACGCGCCGAAGGACGTTTCCTGGCGCCTTGTCTGCGCCAAAGGCGGGGTGGGCAAGCTAAAGCATACCCTACCGTGCGAGCCCATCTACCAGCATCTTTGCCAAATCGGCGATCAGCGTGGAACCGGGATTATTGGGACTATAGTCGATCTTCATGCCATCCACCGTGATGGCCATCGCGATCCGGCCACCCTTGGAGTAGACGATCCCGACGTCGGAACGAAGCGCGTCAAGCGAGCCTGTTTTGTTGGCGACCGGCAGGTCGCCGAGGCGGCGGCGGATGCACGTTCCGTCCTGACAGCGCTTCAAAACCGCGATCATTTCCCGCGAGGACTCCGGGCTCACCAACTCACCGCGCTCCAGTTTCTCGAGAATGGCCACCATGTCTCGCGGGGTGGATATCCCCAGGCCGTATTTCTGATTCTCGGGAAGGTTTCCGGCGGCGGAGAAGCCGGCCGTGGCCTTGGTGTCTGGACCGTCGCCTTGGACTTTGCGCAACGAACGAGTGGTCGGGATGCCGATCTTGTCCAGGTAGGCGTTCACCCCGTCGGTCGTGANNGGAAACCGGATACGGTCTTCGTTGGCAAGGATCGCGGAACCCGATACCTTGTCGGCAGCCGTCCAAGTGAGCAGTTCTGTCCACTTCGCCCGGCCGTGCGCCACCGCATCGAACACGGCAGCCATGACCGCAACCTTTATGGTACTGGCAGTGCGGACAGGGTCGGACTCGTGAAGCCCCACAGCGACGCCGGTATCGAGATTCTTGGCGTAGAGCGAGACGTTTCCCGGGAAATCCCGGATCCGCGCTTGTATGGTTTCCGGGAGCGGCGCGGAGGCTCCGGCGGACGCGACAAGCAGGACCAGGACTAATGCCGCGCGCATGGGTTCATGATAACTGACGGCTATTGGCGATAGTTGTACCGCCGCCCACACTGGTCGCTCCCGCTGTACGGAGAAATCCAGTCGCGTGTTACTTTGCTAAGCTGAAGTCAATGAGAATCCTGGTCGTCGAGGACGAAAAACGCATCGCCGACTTCCTGTGCCGTGGCCTGGAAGGCGCTGGTTACGCGGTCGACGCCGCGCCGACCGGCACCATCGCGCTCGATCACATTCACTCCACCGATTACGACCTGGTCATTCTGGACTTGATGCTCCCCGACATGGATGGTCTCCAGGTCCTGGAGAAGGTCCGCAACCGCAAGGTCGGACCGCCGGTGCTGATCCTCAGTGCCCGCGGCGCCTTGGATGACCGCGTCCGCGGCCTGGAGCAAGGCGCCGACGATTACCTGGTCAAGCCGTTCGCCTTCGTCGAGTTGCTGGCTCGCGTGCGGGCCCTGCTGCGGCGTGGCCAGCCGACTCCCGAGAGGCTGCAAGTGGCCGATCTCTCGCTGGATTGTATCCGGCGCAAGGTGCTTCGCGGGGCGGAAACCATCGACCTGGCGCCCAAGGAGTTCGGCATCCTCGAATATATGATGCGCAACCGGGGCCGCCCATTGAGCCGGACCATGATCGTGGAGCACGTCTGGGATATGGACTACGACGGGCTCACCAACATTGTGGACGTCTATATCCGCCACCTGCGCAGCAAGATTGACGACCGCTTCCCGCAAAAGCTCATCCAGACCGTGCGGGGCATCGGGTACATGATCGAAGCGCCCGACAAGCCCGCGGAAAGGTCGGCTGAGCCTACATCCGAACGGCAGGTATGATGTGTTTCGCAGGCTTCATCTTCGCCGGATCAGCCGCGGGCTGCGCTTCCGCCTGACAGCTAGCTACGCGCTCTTCTTCACGGTGTTTCTGATTGGCGTAGCCGTGCTCTTCCGGGAGCGCTTGGATCACATTCTCCAGAAGCAGGAACAAGATGCGCTCAATGACCAGTGGGCTGCGATGAAGGGCTATCTCCGCATCGAGAAGAAACATGAGATTGACCCCGACGAACGGGCCATCTGGTATTACGACGACGGAGATCCCGATGAGACCCGCATCGTCCTGGAAATCAAAAACTACTCTTTTGTCGCGGACGCCAGCGGGAAACCGATTCTGGACGAAAATGATCAGCCTGCCGTCTCCGCGGGCTATACGGACAGTCTTGGGCTCGATCCCCCACCGGTGGTTCAGGCGACCATCAATGCCGCCCGCAGTTTGAAAAACCCCTCGCCGGTGTGGTCCACCCGGTGGAGCGCTGACGGCGAGCGATACCTGGTTCGCGCAGGTCTGGTATGGGATCAGAGGCACCAACTACCCTATTACGTTGCTCTCGGGATGCCTCTTTCCCAGTACGGGAACATCCTGCGCGGCTTCACTTGGATATTCATTGGCGTTATTCCTGGAGCGCTCGTCCTGGGAACATTTCTTGGCTGGTTCATGGCGGGTCGCGCGCTGACTCCGGTCCTGGCAGTGGCCCAAGCGGCTCAAAGAATCTCTGGTTCGAACCTGAGCCTCCGCATTCCCAATCGCGAGGCCGGAGACGAACTGGACTATCTGATCCTGACCTTCAACCGGATGATCGAGCGCCTGGAGGCTTCATTCCAGCAGATGAAGCAGTTCTCCGCGGACGTGTCGCACGAGTTGCGTACGCCCATCACGGCCATTCGAGGTCAACTGGAAGTGGCGCTGTTCACAGCCAAGACCACGGACCAGTACCGGGAAGCGATGTTCAACGCGCTACAGGATGTCGACCGCCTCTCGCAGATTGTGCGCGCGCTGCTGTTGCTGTCGCAGGCCGAGTCAGGCCAAACTATCCTACAGAAATCGCGACTGAACCTTAGTGAGGTGGTGGAAGATCTGGTGGAGCAGTTCCAGATCCCGGCCGAAGAAGCCCGAATCACCCTGACCTCCGAAATGCCCCCGGACTGCCCCGCAGAGGTGGACCGTGTGCAGATCGAGCGGATGATCACCAACCTTCTGTCCAATGCCCTCAAGTTCACGGACAAGGGCGGCCATGTGCGGGTGGTCCTCCAATCGTTTCCCGATCGCATCGAGATCGTGGTGGAGGACGACGGACGCGGCATTGCCCCCGAGTTTTTGCCGCACATCTTCGACCGTTTCTATCGCGTGCCGGGCTCAGGCACGGCCCCGGGGCCCGAACAGGGTCTGGGACTCGGATTGAGCTTCGTGGCGTGGATCGCGAAGGCGCACCACGGCAAGATCGAGGTGGAAAGCACTCCGGGCAAGGGAACGCGTTTCGCCATCATTCTGCCCGCTTGCGGAACCGGCCCCGAGACCATGGAACTTGCCGTCCAGTCCACTACGCTGGTGTAACATGGGCATCCTTGCCTGTGCTGGTTTTCGGACCAAGGGGTAATCAAGATGAGACGAGACCTCTCTATAGTCTTTGCGATTGTGCTCGCGGCTTCAGCCGCCGCCCAAACTGGCGGTAAACCACCGAAGCGGTTTGTCATTTCCGATTTTGGCGCCGTACCGGATGCCAGGACCGTGAACACCAAAGCCATCCAGGCCGCGATCGATAAGTGCGCGGATTCGGGCGGCGGCGTTGTGGTCGTCCCCAAAGGAACGTTCGTCAGCGGCGCGATCTTCCTGAAGCAGGGCGCGAATCTGTACGTGGAGAAGGACGGCGTTCTGAAGGGGACCACCAACATCGACGACTACCCGGTAATCAACACCCGATGGGAAGGCGTGGAAGAGCCGTGGACCTCCGCGTTCGTCAATGCCGAAGGATTGACGAACCTGGAGATTTCAGGAGAAGGTACGATCGATGGATCCGGTGAAGAGTGGCTGCAGAATAGTCCTTTCCGGGGCGGCCGCGGCGGTCGGGGGAATGCCGACGGAACGGCGCCCCCAGCGCCTCCCTCTCCACCTCCAGCGGCACGTCGCGGCAGGCCGCGTCTGATCGGCATCCAGAACTCCAAACACGTGCATGTGGCCGGCCTGAATCTTCACAATCAAGCGGTCTGGTGCCTGTTCTTTTTGTACAGCGAAGACGTGCTGGCGGAGAATCTGCGCATCACCGCCGAACACAACATACCCAGTTCCGATGGCATCGATATCGATTCTTCGAAGCATGTACGCGTCAACAATGTGTATATCGATGTGAACGACGACTGCATCTCGATCAAGTCGGGAAAGGACGCCGACGGCCTGCGCGTCAATCGCCCGGCCGAGGACATCGTCATCGAGAATTCGCACTTCGCCTATGGGCATGGAGGCGTGGCGATGGGCAGCGAAACTTCCGGCGGCATCCGCAATGTCGAGGTCAGGAACTGCGTTTCCGACTCGGGTAACTGGGCGCCGATCCGATTCAAGACGCAGCCAAGCCGCAGCGGCGTGGTCGAAAACATCACCTATCGCGACATGAAACTGCACGAGACGCGTCAGGCGTTTGAGTTCAATCTGGAATGGCGGATGGTGCCGCCCATCGCGCCGCCCGCGAAGGTGTTGCCCGTGGTACGGAATGTCCGGATCATCAACGTGTCGGGCGACGTTACCGCGGTGGGCATCATTCATGGCCTGGCGGACAGCCCGATCCGCGACATTCATTTTGAAAACTGCCAGATCACCGCGCAAAAAGGCTTCCGGCTGGAGCACGCCCGAAATGTGGATCTGGCAGGGCTGAAGCTGGACGTGAAAGAGGGCGAAC
Organism: Bryobacterales bacterium; assembly: GCA_003167275.1. Classification (GTDB taxonomy): domain Bacteria; phylum Acidobacteriota; class Terriglobia; order Bryobacterales; family Bryobacteraceae; genus JAIQFL01. The sequence goes on from PMTT01000217.1 coordinate 15,825, forward strand.
CGATCACGAAAACGGACGTGCAGTAGCGCCTATATCAATGGTTCAGCGTGCCACCAGGCGAACTGGGCCGAGCAGGCCCGAAACCGGGGGCGCGCCGCCGCGGCTCCGTCCGCCAGCGGGAGCGGCTGCGCCCGGCCCGCCGCGGCCTGCTGGGGTCGCGCGCACTTCCACTTCGAGATCGTTGGGGCCGTTCTTCCAGGCACTCGTGACGTCCCACCGATACGGCTGCCAGGCGTGCGCCTCTAGTGCTTTCCCGTTCAACTTCAGCCGCGCGTAGTCGTGAACATCGCCGATCTCCAGAAAGATCCGCTTTCCGGCAGGCGCCGCGGGCACCGTGAACTGCTTGCGATATACAGCCGGGCCGGCAAATGAGGGCGCTCCCAGTTCTTCCCAAGATTTCAGGTGCGTCGTCAACTCCTTGCCGTTCAGGTCCACGGTCCAGTCTCCGTCCAACTCGGCCAGCGTATTGCCCGTCGCAAACGACGGCTCCGCCACGCTCACTCCACTCGGAAGCGGCCCGACCACCACGACCTTAGCTTCGTAGGGCCCGAGCACCAACGGAAAGCGTACCGAATCGCTCTCGGCCGTCGCGCCGGAGAGCGCATGAATCTCTCCCGTCGCCAGGTCCCAGGCCTGCGCCTGGCCGTGTCCGGCGATCGTCGCCATACGCGATTCCGCCTGGTTGCTCTCATTGAAGAAGAAGTACATCTCGGCGTCGCGCCAGCTTCTATGCGTGTAGGTCAACCTCGGGAACGCGGCGTCCAGCTTCACATCCGGC
>PMTT01000217.1:16607-35316 GCA_003167275.1 Bryobacterales bacterium
CTTCCCCACGAAGATCACCTTGCCACCGGCCTTTGCGAAAGCCTGAAAACGCTCCAGACCGGTGCGCGTGATCACGGTCGTCGAGGGCACCACGATGGCCTTGTAAACCTGGCCGCTCAGATTCTTGAAGCCGCCGTCCTCGATGGCCGCGACCGAGCTGAGCGACTGCTCGTCGAAGTAGTCCCAATCCACCTGATGTTCGAGCAACTGCCAGCCCAGCTTGGTCGTGCTGCGGTCGGCCTCCTGGTCGCCCATCCAGATGCTGTTGCCGGGATGGTACAGACCCACCTGCGCCGCCGGACGGCCGATGGCCATCAGATACCCGGCGCGGTTGGCATACCACGCCAGCATGGGCGCCTGCGGCGGAACGACGGGCGGCGTCGACGCCACGGAGGGGTCACCGCCACCGCGCAATACCGGAACGCGGATCTGCAGCAGCGTGACTCCTCTCACCAGTTGAAAATCCATCTCGAACTTGCCATCGATGCCCACTCCGCCGCCTTCCTCGGCCCAGACCTTCGGCTTGCCGAACAGGTGCGCCGCCGAGGAGGCCAGTTTGGGGAAGTTGTTATTGACGTTCCAGGTCCCGTCGGGCGTGTGAATCGCGTTGGGCACAAGCTGGCTCAGGTTATCGATTCCCGGAACCTCCACATAGCGGTTGTCGCGGAAGTAGTCGCCTTCACTGCGTTCCAGGGCGAGCATGGTTTCTTCGTGGTTCAGGTGGACCAGGTACTCCACGTTGTACTTCTTGCACCACTCGGACTGCTCGCCGAAGAAGCTGTTTTGGAAGATGCCGCTCCAAACGTCGGCGTAGTCGGCTCTGGCCCGCCGCGTCTCNNCTGCTGTAGTCCGGCTCATCGCCGAAGAAGCCCAGGACAATCTTTCCGAACTGATCGCCGACGGCCTGCCGGTACGTTTCGTGCGTGATCTTCAGGAAGGCGCGGGTGGCCTCGGGATCGAGGTAGTCGATGAGGGAATAGAGGGCATCCTTGGCTCGGGTGCCGTCCTCGCGATTGAAGTTCCGAGTCGGCGAACTAACGTAGATATGCCGCACGAAAACCACTTCCCAGGAAAGGCGTGGCTCGTTGGGGGTCGAGCCTTCGGCCGGCACCGTCCACTTGAGTTGGCCGTTGGGAGGGACCGGAATGGGAACTACGCCTTGGACTTTCTGGTCGGTCGACGTTTTCGTGGCGAAGATCGCCAGAGTGTCGGAGGGCGCCGGCATCGTGAGCGTCTGGCCCGGAACGACGTGGACGCGGATATCGGCGACGACGCCCTGCATGCCGAGTTGCGGGTATTGCCTGCTGATGTTGCCGCCGGCGAACCCGCTGGGATAGTCGGATTCGTCCTGGATCCACAGCCGCATCCCCCGCTTGGCGGCTTCCTCGACGGTGAACTTCACCTGGTCCATGTGCTCGGGCGAAAGGTACTTTGGCTCGCCGCGTCCCGGCGAAAGGTTCACGACGAAGATGCCGTTAGCCGCCAACCGGTCGAAATCGCGGACGATCCTGGTCCTGACTTCCTTGGTGTCTGTGCCGTTCCAACTGGCAAACGGCTGAATGGCGCCGTACTCGTGCGGCGGCGCTTTGAAGTTCGCCGCGACGTCGCGCACGGTTGGGACGGTGACCTGCTGCCAAGGCCTTTGCGCCATCGTCGCCGATGAGAAAAGACACCATATGAACGTTCTGGTTAGGGCTCTCATAGTCGGCGCTGATTATAACAAGCTTCCGTGGCACAGGCATTCCTGCCGTTGTTGGTTTTGCCTTGTGTTGGTTTCCTTGCGCAAGAAAACCAACACAGGCACGAATGCCTGTGCCACTCACTGCACCCCGATCGTCACTCCATCGGGCGAGCGGACTCCGCCCACAGTCAACGTGATCGGGACCGACGCGCCCGGAGTCACTCCCGCCGGCACCTTGGCATTCACCTGGAGCAGACCCGCCACGTCGCCCGGCGCGGAGCCGGCGTACTGGACCGCGGCGTCCATTCCTCCGATCGTCACCGTCACGGGCAGCACGGGCGTCTTGCTCGATTGCGTGATGCTGCCCGTCACACCAGGCGGCGAGGTCTGACCTTCACCCGTGGCGAAGATCTGAATCACCGAGCCGCGAGCGGCCGGATTCGAGGCGCCGTTCACCGAATTGTCCTGGTTGAGGACCGCACCTTGCCCCGTGCCGCTTCCAGATGTCGTCAGGATCGCCGGAGCCGCCGCCGTCACCGTTACGCCCCATGCCTGCGATTTCGTCCCGCTGCTCACCACCTCGATCCTGGTCGAAATCACCTGGGCCACTTCATAGGGCACGATCGCGTTCACCTGCCCCGCCGACCCGTAGATCAGCGGCGCGGGCCGTCCGTCGAACAGAACCTCCGCACCGTTCAGCATCGTCGCCGCGTTGCCCGAGGAGTCCAGCGTGAATCCCGCCGTCTGCGAGGGACCGACACCGAATCCATAAATGGTCACGATCTCACCCGGCGCCACGGCGCCAGGCATCTGCGAGGCGGCATTCACCACCGACCCGATCGATGGCAGCACATCCGGCCCCACTGTCACCAGCAACGTTACGGGCACATTCACAGCGCCGGCCGGACCGCTGATCGTGATGCTCCCGTCGTACTCGCCGGGGGCAAATCCGGGGGACTGGGCAATCACAGTCACCGTCGCCGGGGTGGGCGCCGCATTTGGATCCACAGCGTACAGCCAGTTGCCGGTCGACGTTGCGTTGAGAGTAAAGGGCACCGCGACGCCGCCGGAGGAGACGCTCAACGTCTGCTGGACGACCAGACCGCCCACCGGCACGACAAACATGAGGCTCGCCGGCGTCACCGTGAGTGCGGGAGGAGCACTCCACACCACAAATGTGACGGGTACCTGCACCGATCCGGTCCCCGCAGCGTTGATGGTCACCGCGCCTGTGTTCGTACCAGGAGTGGGTCCGGTTGGATTGACCGTGATATCGACCTGCGTCGTGTTCTTGGCCAACGCGGACAGCCACCCCGACCCCGTTGTCGTCGCGACCGAAATCGACGGCGCCGAGGATGGGTTGGGCGTCAGGTACACGGATTGCGTCTGGGCGGCCGTTCCAGTCTGTCCGGAGAACACCAGCGAGACGGGATAAGCGGCCAGTCCGGAGATCGTGAACTGGACCGGAATCGTGATGGCATCGTCGGGACCGTTGATGACGATGCTTCCAGTGAACGTGCCGATCGCGTTTTGCGGCGGTCCGAAGGCGGTCGGGTCCACCGAAACGGTCACGTCGCCGGGCGCCGTGCCGCTCGCCGGAGTCACCTGCAGCCAGGGCAAATTGGACTGGCTGGGGATCGCGTAGGCCGTGAAGGGCGCCGGGCCGGCGTTGGCTGAGACTGCGATCCTTTGCGTCGCAGGCGTTGCCGTGCCGTACACCCAGTTGAACTTCAGGCTGGACGCCGATGCCGTCACTCGCGGCTGTACGACCGTCGTCACCGTCAGCGTCGCCGGAATCGTCAAGGGCGAACCCAGGGCGGGCGTCACCGTGATCGCACCCTGATACGTCCCGGGCGCCAATCCTGAAGGGTCTGCCGTGACTGTGAGCGCTGCGTCCAATACGCTCCGCGGCGTCACCGACAGCCACGCCCCGCCCAACGTAGTGGCCGCCGCGGCAGTGTACACCATGCTTGGATCCTCGTTCAGCGGAACGGTCCTTGCTGGAGGCGGCGCCGATCCCGTTTGCCACTGCCATGAAATCGCATTTACAGGCGACGTGGTTACCTGGGGCGCGAACGATGCCAGTCGCAACGGAGACGGGCATGTCGGTCCGGATGACGGCGCTCCGCACACGTTGAACTGCAGCGCCTGAATCGGTAGCGGCGCCGTGATGACCATCTGGCTGTCGTTGTGGCCCGCGTAGATTCCCCAGAACCCCGGAGGGATCGTATCGGTCTCATCATCCCCAATGCTCTCCGGCCCGCAACAATTCTGGTACGTCACGCGGCGGACCGCGACGGACACGGTATTCGGATTCTGAATCGCCACCGCGCCGCCCAATTCGCCGATCGATGCTGTTAACGGAACGTTCCATGCCTGCGCGGCGAACAGCGGCTGCAATCCCTGATATCCGTTGGATGGCACAGCGACGGGATACATCGAGTTCAGCACCGAAAAGTAATCCGCCTCCGAGCCATCCGGATTCTTCGCCACGATGCGTTTCCCGGTCAGATCGGCAGGCACCGGCAACGTCAGGTACATCGTCTGTTGCGATGTGTTATAGCTGGCTGAGGAGATCACCCCGTCGATCGAGACCGTAGTCGCCGCGCTGAAGCCTGCTCCCACGAGTTCAACCGCCGAACCCGCGGGCAGCAGTCCACCGCCGGGATACGCTCCCCGGATCGACAAGCTGCCTCCCACCGTGACCGATCCCGGAGTGACTGAAACGGAATACAGATTGCCGCCGGGATCCTTCCACTGCGATTGGCTCTCATCCGCCGTGATGACCACGGTCTTCCCGCGCGGCGCCCCGCTCGCGAGATTGGCCGAGAGCACCAGCACCGGAAGCCCGCGCAGCCGGCCGATGCCGCCCGTGGGCGAAAAGAACTGCGCGTCCAGGTGCAGACCCGAAATCGTCGCTGCACCGTAGGCATCGCCGCTCGCACCGAAGACTCCTGGAGACGCGATGGCCGTAAACACCGATGGATCGAAATCCATCACGATGCGTCCGCTACCCACCAGCGCGGGCGCGGCCAGGGAGATTTTGATTTGGGCCCAGCCACCGGGCGGCGCGGTCTCCGCCGAGACTTGAAGCGTGAGGTTCGCGCTCGCGGCGCCCGAGGCACTTGCGCTCAGCACGAGCAGCCAGACCAGGTGTGGCAGCATGACTCTCGCCCTGCGGCCATTCGATGCAGTGCCGCGCCCAGGTATTCGCAGCAGGCATTCAGTATTTCGCATTATGAGGTCCGCTAACCCGTTCCGAAGGGCAAGTGGAGCCCCAACGTGCGTTTAGACCCGTCGTGGCGCGGACACTCGTGTCTGCCCCGTCGAGACTCGTCTCGACCCAGTTCGCACGTGCGTCCCAGCTGCGTGGAAAGGAGCGAAAGCGTTGAAAACCCCGCTCCCGGATCTGGTGGGCAACTCGAAATGCGTCGAGACGAGTCTCGACGCGGCAGACACGAGTGTCCGCGCCACATCGGTGGGCCGCCAGGCCCATGGAGACAGACACGAGTTATGTTCATTCGCTGATGCGCCACTCCAGAATTCCCGCCGGCTGCCGCCCTTGCTCCACCACTTGCAGACGGATCGCATTCGTATGAACAGGCGCAAAGTGAACGCTGTTGAATTTGTCTTTCTCGGTGGCGTACGCCGCGACGCCTTCCACGGGCTTCCACGCCGCACCGTCCCACCACAAGATCGACCACGAGGCCGGCAGCGTGCACCCTCTACCGCCGGAGTCCGCCGCCCAGTAGACCTCCGCCGACCCAATCGTTCGCGATTCGGAATAGCGATACTCAATCCATCTTCCACCACCGCCGCCCTGCCCCCATACAAATCGCGGAATGGAGCGATCGGCGGAATTGGAAGGCACCAGACCATCCAGAACCGCCGAAGGAGGCTCGAAGTGTGAGCTCGACGATGCCTGCACGATCGGCGCAGGCCCATCCCAAACGCGTGCATCCGCGCCCTCGCCGATCTGCGGGAACGATGAGATGCGCAGCCTCGCCGCCCCCATGGGAATCAGCGTGACCTCTTCGACAGGCTCGCTACTCTTGACGGGGCCGGGCTCGACCTCTCCCACCATGCCGTTCGGCTCCAGTTTCCATTGCGGGATTCGCCGGGCTTTCGCAAGCAAGGCGATGGGGGCATCGTCCGCGGCAAAGGGCTGTGCCGCGCTTTTGCCCGTCTTCACCAGTTGGAACGATTCCTCGGGCTTCTGCAGATTCACGACCAGCCCATAATTCCAAGGCGTGCTCGCGTAGACTTCCTGCGCCGGGAACTCGTCCGTGCCACCCTCGCGGACCCATCGCTCGCCGATCTTGAGCGAGTACGTCAACGGGCCTCGGTTGACGGATACCGTGTTGCGATTCTCTTTCCAGACCTCGACGCCGATCTTCATCGGCAGCACCAATACCACCTTGTCGTTGGCGTTCCAGGTGCGGTCCACCACCAGCCATCCACGCGCGTCCTTCGGGGTGGAAAGCGGCTTGCCATTCACGCTGACGGACGGATTGGCGCACCATCCGGGCACGCGAAGCACCAGCGGAAACTGCACCGCCTTCGGCGTCTCCACCACGATGGCGATGGAATCCTCGAACGGATAATTGGTGTCTTCCGTGAGCCGGACTTCCGTGCCGTCCGCCACCTTCGCCTTCACTCGGCTGGGTGCGTACATCACCGCCGCCAGCCCGTTGTCGCGCGTCGCCATCCACAGGGACTCGGAGAAGTACGGCCAGCCGAACGCCGCATTGTGCTGACAGCAGCGGTAGCCGTAGGGGTCGTAACGGAACATGTCTCCGCTGTTCTGAATCATGGGCGCCTTGTTGGCGCGGTCAAGCTGGACCTGGTTGGGACTGGTGATGTAGTGCAGCCCCTTGAGATCGGGCGTCATCGACGCGGGGAAGGAATTGAACGCGATCTCCTCGGCGCGGTCCGCCCATTTGCGATCGCCTGTGATCCCCACCAGCATCTCGTCGCTGAACATCATCTCGGCCCACGCGCAGGTTTCCGTGCCGTTGCGCGGGCCGTTGAATCCCGGCCGTGCGTTTTCGTCAGCCGCATACCCGCCGCCGGGGACTTGGCCATAGAGCCTGCGCATCGTATCGTAGTTGCGCACCGTGGCGTTGAGGTAGCGCGCGTCCTTGGCCTGTTGGAAGAACTGCGCCGGCTCGCGAAAACACTCGGCAAAGTTCACGTTGTGCCAGGAAGCGATACCGCCCGACCAATCGTCCGTACGTTCGTGATTCACGCGCGCCAGGTCGAGAAGCCAAGGCTCGCCCGTGCGGTTGTACAGCCAGTAGATGGAGTCCAGATTGTCGCCCGCGCGCTGCTTCTGCCAGCTTGCGGAAAGAAAGTCCTCCAACGGCACCGTCAACTGCCACCGAAAGTATTTGGTGAGGAAGGGCAGGATGCGCTTGTCGCCGGTCGCATCATATAAAGAGCGCAGCGGAAAGAGCATCGCCATGTTGGGCCACAGATCGAGCATGCGGGTGCGTATGCCATTGATTCGTTCGCCCTCGACATTGCTCTGGCTGCCGAAATAGCCGTCGGGCCGCTGGGTCGAGATCACGGCATTCAACCACTGGTTGGCGCGTTGAATGATGGCCTGGTCCTCGAGGACGTAGCCGAGGTCCACATACCCGCGGAGCCAGTACGGCACCTCCTCCCATCCGAACTTTCCCTGTCCCGCCGGACTGGTCCATTCGTTGCCTTGATACTTGCAGAACTGGCTGATCTCTTCGAGCCTGCCCGAGAAGCCCTTGGTCTCCAGGACTAACTGGCGCCGCAGCCAGCCTTCCGGCCGCACGCTCCCCAACGGGAGCTTGATCAGCGGATTGGGCGCGAGCGGCGCGCGATTGCCCACGTAGTAGCGATTCGCGCCACTCACCGTGGGAGTCTCGACAGCGCGGACGCTATGACCCGGCTTGGGCGTCTGAGCTGCCGACCCGAGTACCACGATTGGAATGAGGAAGGCGAGTCTTTCTTTGGTTCGCATCGGTACCTATATTATGGTCCCGGCTTAGGAATCTCAGATGGCGCTCCGCGAGTCAATCAACGGTTGCCCACCCTGGCGGGCGGCCCGCTATCGAACTATTGAGATGGCTAAGCCATCGACCCTGCGGCGGACGATCGGCAAGACCAACGACTCAAGCCGCGGATGGCGCGCGATGGCCTCGTTGTAGGCGCGGGCTCCCCGATCGGCCGCATCCGGAGGATTCTCGTCCAGCACCAGGCCGTGGCGAATCACGTTGTCGGCGAGGATGATCGTGCCAGGGCGCGACAGTTCGAGCGAAAGGTCCAGGTACTCGACGTAGCCCGCCTTGTCCGCGTCGATGAAGATTGCATCGAATGGTTCGGCGCCCAGCCGGATGAGTTCCCGCAGAGATTCGTTTGCAGGCCCAACCCGGACCTCCACCACCGCGCCGAGCCCTGCCCGCTCCAGGTTCCGGCGAGCCACCTGCGCATGTTTGACCTCGCGTTCCAGCGTAATGAGCATCCCGCCCGGAGACAGCGCGCGCGCCAACCAGGTGGTGCTGTAGCCACCAAGGGTGCCGATCTCGAGAATGCGCCTGGCGCCCGCGATCTTCATGAGAAGGTACAACAGCTTGCCCTGATTAGGCGACACGTTGATGGCAGGAAGGCCGGCCGCATTGGCGTCCTTCAGATTCTCGACCAATGCTGCGTCGGACGGTGTAAAGAGTTCCTGAATGTAGCGGTCGATTCGATTGACCAGTTCTTCGTTTAGCGGTTCCATCCAGCAAGGATAACCCTTCGCTTACGCAGGCGATCTAACTGCAAGCGCGCGATGCGTCTTCGACCACCAGGGCCGTCCACAACTATGCACACCTGTCACGCTAAAGCACACCCCACTGCAGCCTTTGACACGGTAAAATAGAATATTATGTTTCGCCGGATTGTAGTTCTCATTGCAGCGACGCTTCCGCTTGCCGTAGCGGCGGATGTGCGAGTGGTGGAGGAGATCGCCGCCAAGGTGAACAGCGAGATCGTCACGCGTGGCGACCTGGAGAAGGCCCACCGGGACAACGAGCAGAGGCTTCGCGCCGAGGGTCTGACCGGCCCCCGGCTGGCAGAGGCTCTGAACGAGGCCAACACCAATGCACTGCAAGACCTGATCGACCAGATCCTGCTGGTGCAGAAGGGCAAGGATCTCGATATCAAAGTAGACCCCGAGATCAACCGGGAACTCGCCCGTATTCAGGTGGATAGTAAGATCTCGGATCCAGAAAAGTTCAAGGACTTCGTCCGCGAGCAGACCGGGATGTCGTATGAGGACTACCGGGACTTTCTCAAGAGGAAACTGCTGGCACAGCAGGTGATCGGCCATGAGGTCAGCTACAAGATCCAGATTCCCGAACCGGAGCTGAAGAAGTACTACGACGAGCACCTCACCAAGTACGTGCGTAAGGACTCGCAGGTGTACCTGAGCCAGATTCTGCTCTCGACCGAGGGGAAGACTCCCGAACAGGTGACCGCCGCCGAAACGAAGGCGAAGGATTTGGTTGCGCGCGCCCGCAAGGGCGAGAAATTCACCGACCTGGTGCGGGAGAACTCCGACGATCCCGAAACCGCCAAGAACGGAGGCATGTTGCCTCCTTACCAGAAGGGCATGCTGGTGCCGCAGATCGAAAACATCGTCTTCAAAGAGAAGAAAGGGTACATCACGGAACCGATCAAGGTCCCGCAGGGGTTCCTGATCTTGAAGATCGAGGAGCGCTTCGAGGCTGGACAGGCCTCGTTTGAGGAAGTGAAACAGAACATTCAAGAGGAAATGGCCGCGCCCAAGATGGAGCCTAAGATCCGCGAGTATCTCACACGGCTCCGCGAGGAGGCGTTCATGCAGATCAAAGATGGCTACACGGACACCGGTGCGGCGCCGGGAAAAGATACGCGATGGAAGGATGTGGCGCAGTTGAAGCCCCAAACCACCACGAAGGAAGAGGTGGCCTCGCGCGTGAAGCACCACAAGAAGCTGCTGGGCATTCCGATACCCGGCACCACTACGAGCACTCCCGTCGCCAGGCCAGCCACGCCGGGAGCGGCTCCCGCCGATCCACCGCCGTCGGCTCCGCCCGCCGCGCCAATCAAACAATGAAGACCCCTTATGTGAACGAACTCGAGCCGAACCGGGTGATCACGACCAGCTTCCTGGTCCACTCCAAGGAGATCCGCCAGAAAAAGACCGGCGAATTGTATCTCTCGCTTCTTTTGGGCGACCGCACCGGCGACCTCGATGCCAAGATGTGGGACAACGTCAACGAAGTGCTCGACGATTTTGAGCGCGACGACTTTGTTAAGGTGAAAGGGCTGATTCAGGTCTTCCACAACCGGCCCCAGTTGACCATCCATAAGGTTCGCCGGATGGACGACAGCGAGATCGATTTCGGCGATTACTTCCCCTCTTCCCGCCGCGATCCCGACGAAATGTGGACCGAGCTGAGGGGGATCGTCGCGGGCATGCGGAATCCTCATCTGAAAGGGCTGCTCGATGCGCTGCTGGGCGATGAGGACGTCTCACGCCGGTACCGGCGCGCTCCGGCAGCCAAACAGATCCATCACGCCTATCTGGGCGGGCTGATCGAGCATGTGCTATCGCTCTGCGCCCTGGCCCGCATGACGGCGGGGCACTATCCGAATGTCGATCTCGACCTTTTACTCACGGGCGTTGTGTTGCACGACATCGGGAAGATTTACGAGCTGAATTACGAGCGCGGATTCTCCTACTCGAACGACGGCCAACTGCTGGGCCACATCAACATTGGCTTGCGCATGGTGGCCGACAAGGTGCGCGATCTCCCCGATTTTCCGGCTCCCTTGCGTTCTCTGGTGGACCACATGATTTTGAGCCATCACGGACAACTGGAGTACGGGTCGCCCAAGCTGCCACAGTTTCCCGAAGCGCTCCTGCTGCATTTTTTGGACGATCTGGATTCCAAGATGGAATGCATGCGGGCACTGATCGAGGGCGACCGTCAGGTGGAAGGCTGCTTCACGTCATACAACGCCGCTTTGACTCGCGCGGCACTGAAGAAGGACCGATACCTCAGCGGAGCGCCAGAGCCGCCGCGGGTTCGTCCGGCGGCCGAAGGCGTTCGGCCTGAGGCACGCCCCCATGGGGTGGACGTGCGACCGAATGGGGAAGTGCGGCCCAATGGCGCGCAGTCCCGGCCGAATGGGGAGGTCCGGCCCAATGGAGCGGAGCCGGGTACCCCGGCTAAGCTACCCGCGACTCCGGTTCCGGTTTCTGTTCCGGTTCCGCTTCCGGCCCCGCCCGTCGCCAAGCCGGAGGTTGCTACGCAGCACCCCTTGTTTGGCGCCAGGCCGGATTCGGCGTTTGCCGACAAGCTGAAGCAGGCTCTGCTGCCATCGGTTTCCAAACAGGAAAACTAATGCCGAAATCCGCGCGCGATGTCCTCCCACCGCTCGAACTGTTGTGTCTGAATGCGCTGTGGTCGCTTCAGGAGGGAAACGTCAGAGATGTGCGGCAGATCGTGGGGCAGGTCCGCCCGCTGGCTTACACCACTATCATGACGGTGCTCGACCGGCTGGTCCGCAAGGGCAAAATCACGCGCCGAAAGGTGGGGCGTGCGTTCGTTTACTCGCCACAGGCTTCCCGCGACTCGATGCGGCGCGCCGCCATCCGTGAATTGCTCGACGGCTTCTTCGACGGTTCGGAAGAGCAGTTGATGGTGTTCCTACGCAACGGCGAAGCTCCGGTGGCGGCGGCCGCGGCGGCAGCTCCGGCCGACCCTGGCCGCATCGATACGGTGCTGCTGTAGGGTATGCTCTGGCGCTTTGGCCAGCATTAGCTTGCCGAATCTTGGTTCTTGTTGGGCAAGCTGAATAAAGCATGCCCCACGGCGCTCTACTCGGAAGCACGCGAGCGCTTGGCTGCTTCCGAGTATAATGCAGAGTAGTGGATCTGCTGGCGCAACCCGGGCCTTACCGGCTTGATGGTGAGGCATGGACGACTTTCTCCGAAGGCGGTTCGGCCCGCGCGGCTTCGCGCCCGTGAGGCGAAAGAGGCACGGCATCTGCCCGTCCTCGCTATGACCGCGCACGCCATGTCGGGAGATCGCGAAAGGTGTCTGGCGGCGGGAATGGACGGTTACGTGAGCAAGCCCGTGAAACTGGCGGAACTCCTCCAAGCCATCGCCGGCGTGACGGTGGCGGCCGGAGGGGCAGCGCCGGCCGACTTGCTGTAGGGTATGCTTTAGCTTGCCGAATCTTGGTTTTTGTCAGGCAAGCCATACAGGCACTACGGAGACCGGCCGATAAGTGGAGTGTGAGGCGAGAAGCACGAGCGGTGTTCCGAAGGGTTGGCCCTTCAGGCTACGTGTATTGCTTCCTGGCGCTGGCAGTTGCGGCCGCCCTGGCAGTGTTCGGATTGTCGTTGCCCTTTCCCCGCACCGCCACGGAATTGCCGCTGACCATCGGGTTCGAGAACTCACCACCAGTTTATTTCCCCGATGCGCGCGGCAATCCTTCAGGTCCGGTGGTGGAGATCATCAAGAAGGCGGCCGAAAGCCTGGGAATTCCGTTGCGGTGGGTCTTGTCGGAGCAGGGCTCAGAGCGTTCTCTCACATCGGGAGCGACGGATCTCTGGCCGGTGTTTGCCGACCTTCCAGAGCGGCGGAAAGCCTTCCAAGTCAGCACGCCCTGGGCGAAGATTTCCTACGAGTTGACCTTTCCGGAATCCGCGCCCATCCCGGATAAGGAGCATGTCCAGGGCAAGAAACTGGCCGTGGCCACGCGGCTGAGCAGCGATGCCCGCATGGCGGGGCAGTTCCTCAAGGGCGCCGAGGTCGTGACAAAATCCAACGTCGCCGAAGTGCTGGCAGCGGTGTGTTCGGGGGAGACGCAAGCCGGCCTGCTCTCGGCGAATCCGTTCGCCGATTCCCGCATGCCGGTCTGCCAGGTTGGCCCTTTGGGCATGCGGATCATCGAGGGGGCTGAGTTTTCCATGGGAGTCGGCGCCAGCCGGAGCAATGAACGAGCAGTGCGGGCGGCCGAGCGATTGGCCCAGGAGATCGGCCGGATGGCCACCGACGGCCGGCTGTCCTCCATCGACTTTCATTGGAACACCCACGTCGCGATTGAAACCGCTACGATTTTTGCCTATCGCCGCGCGCGCCTGTACTCCATCGTGTTTCTGATCGCGCTGGCCGTGCTGGCGCCGGTGCTGGCGGGGCTGATTTTGCTGTCCAGCCGGCTGCGCGCTGCGCGCCGGCAGGCGGAGGCCGCAAGCCGTGCGAAGAGCTCCTTCCTGGCCGCCATGAGCCATGAGATCCGTACGCCTATGAACGGAGTGATCGGCATGACCGATCTACTGCTGGACAGGGATTTGACGATCGAGCAGAGAGAATATGCCGAGGCCGTTCGGCGCGCCGGCGAAAGCCTGCTGACAGTGATCAACGATATCCTGGATTTCTCCAAGATTGAGGCGGGCAAGATGAACATCGAGGCCCTCCCTTTCGACCTGCGCCTCGTATTGGAAGAAACCATCGAGATGCTCGCAGCGCGGGCTGAGGACAAAGGGATCGGCCTGATCCTGGAATACCCGCCGGACCTGCCCAGGCACTTCGTAGGGGATGCCGGCCGCATCCGGCAAGTCGTGACGAACCTGGCTGGCAATGGCGTCAAGTTTACCGAGAAGGGCCATGTGGTGGTCTCGGTCTCCTGCCAGTCGGGGAAAGCGGAACGCCCCGGGATGCGGATCTCGGTTGAGGACACCGGCATGGGCATCCCGGCGGATAAAGTCGGCGCCCTGTTCGAGAAATTCAGCCAGGTCGACAATTCGTCGACGCGCAAATATGGCGGCACCGGGCTGGGGCTGGCGATTGCGAAGGAACTTGTCGAATTGATGGGCGGCGGCATCGGGGTGGCGAGCCAGGCGGACCAAGGCTCCACGTTCTGGTTCACGCTGCCGTTGCCGCCCGCCGCCGCCCCGGACGGGCAACCACCGCCTGGCGAAGACCTGCGGGGACTGCGCGCGATGATCGTCGTCGACGATCCGATCAACCGCCGCGTGCTCCACCAACAAATCACCAGTTGGGGGATGCGGAACGGCAGTTTCGCTTCGCCGGAGGGCGTAGTGGGCGCGCTACGCAGTGCTTGCGAAGCCGGGGAGCCCTACCATTTCGCCCTGGTGGATTATCAGATGCCGGAAGTGGATGGAGGGACGCTGGCCACCGCCATCAAGCGCGAGCCGGCCCTCGAGGGTACCGTGGTCATTATGCTGACCCCGGCCGGACATTGGGATGAGATCCGTCGCGAGCTGGGCGGTAGCGTGGACGCATGCCTGGTGAAACCGGTGCGCCAATCGCAGCTCTGGAACACGCTGGCCACGGCGTGGGCCAAGCGCCGCGGCGCCGTTTTGCCCGACCGGGCCAAACCCCAGCGGCGGATCGCGGCAATCCGTGCCTCGCTGGCTGCGCGGTTTGCGAGCGGGGCACCGCGCATTCTGATCGCCGAAGACAACCCCGTGAACCAAAAGGTCGCCATCGGCTTCCTGGACCGGCTGGGCATTCGGGCGGACGTAGCAGGAAACGGGAGAGAAGCCATCGAAATGTATGAGATGCTGCGCCACGACCTGATCTTCATGGATTGCCAGATGCCCGAAGTGGACGGCTACGCGGCCACTCGTGAGATCCGCCGGCGGCAGGGCACGGCCCGGCGCGTGGGGATTGTCGCGATGACCGCTGAAGCGATGGAAGGCTGCCGCGAGGTATGCCTGGCGGCGGGCATGGACGATTACGTCGCCAAGCCAATCCGCGTGGAAGACTTGGCGGAAGCTTTATGGCGTTGGGCGCCCGCCGGGGATTCACAGGCCAAGGAGCCGGAATGGCGTTCGATCGGGGGCTGATCGCCGTGGGGCATGCTTTATAGCTTGCCCATCGCGGTTTATGCTCTTATTGGTTGGGCAAGCTAAAGCATACCCTACGACGTACTATCCGAGTTGTAGGCGGCTGGTGCTGTCCGCGAACGCTTCCATCGGCGCGCCCACGCTGTCCATCAGGGCCAGGAAGAGATTCGACACCGGCTCCTTCCCGGAATTGACGATATGCCGGCCGCCACGCCGTCCTCCGGAACGCCCGGCCACCAACAGCGGCAGATTGGTCTTCTGGTGCGTGTTGCCATCCGCCAGCGCCGACCCGTAGAGGATCGACGAGTGATCCAGCAGCGTGCCGTCCCCATCGGGGGTGGCCTTGAGCTTCCCCAGGAAGTAGGCGAACAGTTCGGCGTGGAAGCAATTGATCTTGGTTACCTTCTCGATAAAATCAGGGTGGCCGCGATGGTGCGTGAGAGGATGATGCGGGTCCGGAACGTCAATTTCGGGATATGCCCGGACGCTGCCTTCCCTCCCGAACATCATCGTGGTGACGCGGGTCAGGTCGGCCTGGAAGGCGATGGTCTGCAGGTCGAACATCAGCTTCACATACTCTGAGAACTGAAACGGAATGCCGGACGGCTTCTCGATCGGCGGAACTGTGGTGTCCTTCTCCGCTTCCGCGACTCGCTTTTCGACATCCCGGACGGCGGTCAGATACTCGTCCATCTTGTGACGATCCGCCGGCCCCAGACCCGACACCAGCTTCTCGGTGCTTTCCCGCGTGCGGTCGAGGATGCTCTTGCGGTACAAAGAGCGGCGCGCGCGGGTCTCCTGGGGAAGGCTAAGGTCGGCAGTGCCGAACAACTGCTCGAACACCGAACGCGGATTCACATCCGGCGCCATGGGGGTGTCCGGATCTTTCCACGAGATGCAATTGGTGTACGCACAACTGAGGCCGGTGTCGCAATTGCCCACCAGGCGCGTATCCTCGCAGCCGAGTTGCAGCGAGGCAACCCGCGTCTCCCCGCTCCAGTGCTTGGCCACCACCTGGTCGAAAGTGGTCCCTGCATGTACATCGGCGCCGCTGGTCAGCTTGGGCGGACAGCCCGAGAGAAAGCTGCCGGCCGCCTTGCCATGATCGCCGCCCGGCGCCTTCATCGCGATCAGGTTCGCCATGCCCGACACCATCGTCACGTCGTCACGGAAAGGCTCCAGCGGCTTGAGAATGCGCTTGAAAGCGAAATCCGTGCCGGCCGCTGCGGGCGTCCACTCCTCCATGACGATCCCGTTGGGGACGTAGACGATGGCCAGGCGTCGCACCTGCCCCGCGCCCTTGGCCAAAGCGAAAGCCGGAAGCATGGCGTCCAGCAGCGGCAAGGCGATGGCCCCGCCGAAGCCCCTCAGAAGCGCCCGCCGATTGAGATGTTTTCCGGTAATGAATGTCATTGCGATAGGGCTCCGGCCTTGGCTGAAGTCAATGTCCCCTCGTGCGCACTTCGCATCTGGAAGGGAAGGCTGTTCACAATTTCGAGCACCAGTTGCGAGAACCGATAGTTGTGTGATGGCAGGCTTGCCTCGATGGCCGCCAGCGCAGGCCGGTCGTAGCGCTCCAGCCCCCGCCCCAGCGCATAGATTAGCAGCTTTTCGGAGATCTCCCGCGTGAACGCGTCCCGCCCCTCTTTGAGCAGGATAGCCTTCAACTCGACGGGACCCCGGAAGGCGCGTCCACTGGGCAGCACTCCGCCGGTGTCCACCGGAAACTTGCCGTCCTCGTTCCGCCAGGCGCCGATCGCGTTGAAGTTCTCCAGGCCGAACCCTAGCGGGTCCAGCTTGTTGTGGCACACGGCGCAGGCGGGATTCTTGCGATGGTCCTCCATCTGCTGCCGCAGCGAGCCGGACTGCCCGACCTTGGCCTCATCCAGAATCGGCACACCCGGCGGCGGCGGAGGCGGCGGGTCGTTCAGCAGATTCTCCAGGATCCACCTGCCGCGCAGTACGGGAGACGTTCTGGTGGTATACGAGGAGAGAGTCAGGATGCTGGCCTGAGCGAGTAGTCCGCCGCCGCGCTCTGTCTTGCTCATGTCGACCCGGCGGAACTCCGCGCCAGTCACGCCGCCGACGCCGTAGAACCGCGCCAGGCGTTCGTTGAGGAAGGTGTAGTCCGCGTCCAGGAATTCCAGGACGCTGCGATCCTGCCGCACGATGTTCTGGAAGAACAGCTCCGTTTCGCGCCGCATGGACCGGCGGAGGTACTCGTCGAAGTCGGTGAAGCGCTCCAGGTCGGGCTTCACGACGTCGATGTTCTGGAACTGCAGCCACTGGCCGCCGAAGTTCTCCACCAGGGCGTTGGACCTGGCGTCCCGCAGCATCCGGGTCACCTGGGCCGCCAGCACGGCGGGCTGGCTGAGCCGATGCTCTCCGGCGAGCCGCAGCAGTTCGTCGTCGGGCATCGTACTCCAGAGAAAGTACGAGAGGCGCGAGGCAAGCTCGTAATCGCCGACCGGAACCGACGTGCGCCCGGCCACGGCGGACCGATTCTGCTCGATCCGGAACAGGAAGTTCGGCGAGACCAGGACCGCCTCGAGGGCCGTCGCGATCCCTTCTTCGAAGGAATCGCCCTGCTTGCGGGCCAGCGTGTAGAAACTCAAGAACGAGTCGATCTCTTCGCGGCGCACCGGTCGCCGGAAGGCCCGCTCCACGAATTTTGCGACGATGGGGCGCGCGCACGCCGCCGTATGATGCCCTGGCGCATGCCCACAGACGAAGATGCGCCGCAGGCTTTCCGCCGATGGCCCGGTGGCCTGCTGGAACGGCCCTCCGACGTCGATCGATTCGGTACGATTGTCGACGCGGACTTCGATGCGATCCGTCTTCACCTTAGTGCCGTACTTGCGAAGCAGCTCGATATCCTGCTCGCTCAGTTTGCCTCGCGCGCTGCCCAGCGACGGAAGCTTGGATGGATCGGCGGGCTCCGGCCCGTTGTACTTCGCAGGCAGCCCGTGATACTCGTTCAGGTACGAAACCGAGAGCAGGTGCTCTCCGGCAGTCACCCGAGCGCGCCACTCCTCTATCTGCCCTTCCAGGTCGGATCCCTCGACGTCGAAGGTCTGATCGAGCCGCTTGGCGTCGATCCAAAACGCAATGCGCAACGGCATCGACTGGTTCGGACGGTGTCCGTTGAGGACCACCCGGAAACTGTACTCCGCGTCCACCGGAAAGCGATGGACCGCGTGACTCGAGCTCTGAGCGCTCAAGCCGGTGAGGTCGTATTCCATCAGGGATTTCGGCAGCTTGGGTAGGCGGACAGGTGACGGGTAATGCGTCATGGAGGGTTTGATCAGTTCCGGCCCGAACAGCGCCCGGCGGACCGAGCGCTCCGCCGCATCCATGTACTTTTCGAGCAGCGCCGGCGAGAGCCGCAGCGCATCGCTGATGTTGTCGAACCCGTAGGCGGAAGCGTCCTGGGGGAAGTCGTCGGCCGGGCGAAGGTCGACGCCCAGCAGGTCGCGCACGGTATGGTTGTACTCGGTGCGATTGAGCCGGCGCGCGGTGACGAGGCCGGCATCGGGTTGGATGGCGCGGTCCTGGCGGGCGAACTCGGCCTCCAGACCGCGCGTGACGGCCTCGATCTCCGGCGCCGGCGGCTTGTGAAGGCCGGGAGGCGGCATCGCGCCAGTCTTCAACTTGGAGAGGACACGCTCCCAGACTCCACGATTCTCTTCGAATGTTTTGGCGCCCTGAAGTGCGCCGAAGTCCACGTTTCCGGACGCGAGGGCGGAATTGTGACAGGTCGCGCAGTTCTTCCGGACGAACGGGAGCGCGCCTGGATCCTCGGCCGGGGTAGGGATGCACACGACTGCCACCGCCGCCACGGCGAACAGAACGTGCAAGCGACCCAGCATCACATCCAGCCCCTTCCAAGGTTTCCCCGTCCTGTCGAAAGTCTAACAGAAAACCTGTGGGGCAGGTTGCCAACCACCCGCCTCTGGACAGGGGCGAGACACTCCCAGCCGCGCCGGTTGGCAACCGGCGCGCAGGTTGCCAACCGGCCCCACAAAAGCCAACCTTCCACTTGACGCGCGTCCCCTCGGGGCGCACACTGTTCTCCATGGCACTCATCCCCCTCCGCCACCTTGCCGCCGTCCTGGCGATCTCCGGCACCCTCCTGGCCGCCGACA
>PMTT01000217.1:35481-55578 GCA_003167275.1 Bryobacterales bacterium
TCGCCACGCTACGGCGAAAATGTGCGCGTCATGGAAGGCAAGCGCGCCGTCCAACTGGTCCGCTCACGCGCCGCCGAGTTCAAGCTGGACCCCGACCGCGTCGGCTACATCGGATTCTCCGCGGGCTCCAACACCGCGCGCAGCGTGGTCGGCACGTCCGCCCCCGGCGATCCCAATGCGCCCGACCCCATCGATCGCCTCAGCTCCCGGCCCGATTACCTGGTCCTCGTATACGGCGTGGGCCGCGCGTCGCAGGGGGAATCGCTGAAGAGCTTTCCGCCGACCTTCCTGGTCTCCGCGGCGGCCGACACCGGGCCGGCACTCGGCAACGCGCAACTCTTTACGGACCTCATCCGCGCCGGAGCCACCGCCGAGATCCACGTCTACCAGAAGGGACGCCACGGGTTCGGGAGCGGCTTCGGTAGTCCCGAGTTCTCCGATTGGATGGGGCGCCTGGAATTGTTCCTCAAGCTGGACGGATTCCTCCCTGAGAAGGCCAACTGACATGCGTGGCTTCGTCCTTCCCTCTGTAGCGCTGATCCTGGCCGCGCTGATCCTGGTATCGTCCCCAGCGGGGGCGCCTCCGGTGGTCAACGACGGCCACGGGGACTACGTCTACGTGCCCGCCGGCGCCTTCCGCATGGGCGACAATTTCGGCGACGGCGACCTGCGCGAGCGCCCCGTTCACCTGGTGGAGCTGGATGCCTTCTACATCGCCAAATATGAGATGACCAATGGCGAGTGGAAGAAGTTCCGCGACGATCCCGGCTACGACGAACCCAAGTTCTGGCCCGGCGGACGAGTGGCGCCGAAGGATCAGGTCCCCTACTGGAAGGACGCCCGCAATCACGGCGGCGGAACGCTCAACAGCGACGACTATCCGCTGCTCGGCGTGAATTGGGATTCGGCCGTCGCCTACTGCAACTGGCTGAGCGCCAAGACGGGCAAGAAATACCGGCTGCCCACCGAAGCCGAATGGGAGAAAGCCGCGCGCGGCACGGACCAGCGGCGCTACCCTTGGGGCAACAACATCGACCGTTCCTACGCGAACTACGTAGGCGCGCAAGCCTTCGACACCGGCAGCCTGGTCGGATTCTATGACGGCTCGAAGCGCGGCGACCTGCAGACCCACAACAACGCATCGCCCTACGGCGCCTTCGACATGGCGGGCAACGTGATGGAGTGGTGCTCGGACTGGTACGGCCGCGATTACTACGCCGTCTCCCCACGCAAGAATCCCAAAGGCCCTGCCGAGGGCGCTTACCGAGTAGTGCGTGGCGGAACGTTCTTCATGGAGCAATTTGAGCTGCGGTCCTATGCGCGATCCGGCGCGTGGCCGTCGTTTCAAGGCCACCGCATGGTAGGTTTCCGCGCTGCCCGCGAACCGTAGGGTATGCTTTAGCTTGCCCAGCGCATGCTTTATAGTTGCCCTACTGTTCAAACAGCCAGTCCAGCCCCTTCTTCCCCGCCGGCACGCCTGATGTTTCGAGCGTCTTCAAATTTCGCTCGAACGTCGTGAATTCCCGTTCGTACTCCGGCAGGCAGTCGCGCCAGTGCGTATATTTCCCGGGCGCGCCGCGAAACGGGATCCGCCGTGAAACGCTGTGAACGCTGCACGCCTCCCGATACGTTTTGTCGGTGAGCGCCACCAGCCGGCGATAATGCTCGACGCTCTCCCCCAGCGGCGCCACCGCCCCGTGCAGATCCTTCACGTTGTGGCTATACCCGTAACGCAAGACCAGCGCGGCCGACCGCGTCTTGGCATCGTAATACCGGTACTGCGCCTCCATCGCGCGCATATCGTTCAGGAGGCGTTCATACTTCGCCCGATCCTTCTTCACCAACGGACCGGCCGCCTCGGCCGCCGCCACCGCCCGCGCCGCCGATTCCGCCACCTCCGCCGCTACCCCGACGGGCGTCTCACCCTCGTGCGGCCGGTGCTCCCATTCCTTACGCACCCAATCGGCCAGCCGCTCTCCCGGCGGCGCGTCGCCCTCCCACAGCAGCGCCAGTGCATTGTAGCGCTCCGGATCGATCATCTGCGTCATCAGCATCCCCAGCGTCAGCGACTGCCGGTTGCCTTCCGTGATCCCGATACGCGGCAGCAGCCTGGGCGCGCACGTCCCCGAGAGTTCGTAGGCATCCAGAATATGCCGCGCCGCTTCCGTGGAGCCGTAATGTTCGGCGATCCGCCCGATCCAGTACGCACGCTCGGCGGCGGCGTCGCGATTGGGGTTCCAGGCATATCGCGCCCACGCCTCAAACCAGATCCAGTCGCGGTCAAACTGGATCTCCGCCGGATTGTCGGCGCTGTTGGGCCAGTCCCAATAGCGCAGCGGGTAGAGGTGCAGGCCCTGGATGCCGATCCTCTGGCACGATTGCATGGTCTTCTGGATGAAGCTCGGCGCGCCCCACCGGAACGGCTCCAGGTTTGAAAGCAGGTGAACATTCGCGATGTGCGCCGAACCCAGTTCGACCAACGACCGGTGCATGCGCAGCACCTCGCCGCGCACGTCCGTCCACGTCAGGGACTCGCCGTTCCACTTGTGCATCGTGTAGATGTTTTTGTAGAGCGGCAGCGCCTGGTGCATGGCCTCTTCGATCTCGGTGGCGTGCGCGCGAACGATGATCGGCGGCTCCTCGGCCGTCCTTAATTCGCGCATGCCATCCTTTACGCCCGGAATGATGGTCTTGGTGAGCCACTCGGGGCCGTACTCCGGACGCAGCGCCTCGCCCAGCGTCATCATGAGTCCCACGTTGGGGTACGTCCGGATGAACTCGCCGATGGCGTAGCGCGTGTACTGGCTCGCGAATTCGGTCGGCTCCTTGAGTTGATACGGCAGGTTCCGCGCCTTGGCCAGCGCATGCGAGATGTGGATGTTATAGAACGCCTGAATCACCCAGATGCCGCGCCGGTCGGCCTCGGTCACCAGCCAGCGGAACATCGCCATATTGGCGTTGAGCTGCACGTCGGGAAGCTCCTGCGCTTCCGGATACTTCGGCAGCTTGAGCAGCGAAGTGAACGGATGGCCGTTCCACAGATACAGCGTGTTCATCCGGTTGTCCAGGAGAAAATCCAGGTAGCACGTCCATAACTGCTTGTCGTAGAAGAACGCGAACTCCTCGGGCGTGTAGCGGTAGTCGTACATCGCGCCATCGTAAGTGATGGCCGTCTTCTGCATGCCGATATTGGGGCCGCGCAGGCGGAACTGCGGCCGGTCGGCGAAATCGAGCGCTGCCGGCAGCCGTCCGTCGTTCTTCGCCCGCCGCGCCAGCTCCAGGCATCCATAGAGCACGCCCGATGGATCCCGCCCGATCACCAGCCATGCGTCGCCGCGGCGCAGCAGGTGAAACGCCTCGGACGCTCCCGATTCAAAGTCCGGCAAGCCGGCGAATCTCGCGAACGCATCCGACGAAGGCGTCCCGGCGATCACTCGCGCCCCCGGCTGCGACAACCCCGCAAGTGTGCCGCGCAGCCGTTCGATCCCCATCATCTCGCGCGGCGACGGATGGGAGCCCGAAGCGACCGGAATCGCCGCAATCGCAGAAAGACCAGAAAGCAGCAAGAGCAGGCAGCAACGGTAGCGCATAGGATCCCGATTCCGATTCTAATCCCGCGGCAGTAGCAAACCCAACTGCCTCGGTTGGTTCCTGATGGGACAGTCGTTTCCGCCTGTCTTGCCCACTTGCGGGCGATCTTTCACGCCTCCACACCCGTCGCGGCTCGGTTTGCGTTCCGGAACAACGACCTAACCGACTAATCGCGTGGTTTGATCAGCAAGGACACGAGGTAATTCTGGGCGATCGGCTCGTTGCGAATGGAGTCCCAAGCGGCAAATGCCTCCGCAGCCCTTGTCCATTGCTCACGCGCTTCTATTTGAGTCCAGGAGAATGAATTGTCATAGTCCGCAATATGACGCTTGTCCTGCAACCGGACGAAAGACTCGCTACCGCCCTGAGGTTCTGAACAACCACCGGGTCCTCGCCCTTGAACGGAGACTTATGGGAATCTGCGATGCGGCTTGAAACCCTCTTCATCAATGCGTGATCGAACATTCTGCCGAGTGCGTCCCTTGAGCTTGCCCGGCTCCAATTCGCAACCGTTTCATTGATCAGCAAATGGAACAGTGCGTAGTAAGCGGTTGACACCGCCCGGCGAAGGGTCGCTTGATTCAGGCCAGTCGGATCCTGAACAGCCAGGTCCATCGACAGTTGCAGCAGGTCATTATGAAAGGCCATCCTCTACGCCCATCCCGGGTCGTTGCTCAGCGGCTCCAATTCGCTGCGGACGCTAAAGTACGGAAATAACCCCCAATTGTCAAAGGGACGCGTTTCCTCGAGCACAACCTCTTCCACGCGCCTCCCGATCTCTCTGCTCATCAATCTCCGCAATCGCTCAGCGGCATCCGCGGATAAAACAACCCGGAAGAATATGGCGTCGTCCCCCGTGGTGTCGGTTCCAAAGTTATATCGAATCCGAATCACGTCAGGACTCAGCCTCTGAACAGCACGGTCTACGGCCTCAGCGAGTTGCTCTTCAGTGCCGATGCTCTTCGGAAAGGTTGCCATAATCCTACTGTAGCGCGGACGGCGTCTGCCCGTTCAGGACGCGTCAGATGAGTCATAATATGCCTTTCAGTCGTTGTACAAGTGGGGGGGCCGAGAGACGATGAGAACTTCGAGAAAGCCATTACCGACTGCATGGATCTCCCGACCGCATACTTTTGGTCGATTTGCGGCCTGGCATCCGCCCAGATCATCACCACCTACGCCGGAAGCGATGCGCCATTCACCGGGGCCGGAAAGCAGGCGACCGCGGTACAGATCGCACGCCCCAGCGGCATCGCGGCGGATAGCCAGGGCAATGTCTACGTGTCCGCCAGCGGACTGTCACTGGTCCTCAAGATCGATCCCAACGGCGTCGTGTCCGTGGTGGCGGGCAATGGGCTCTCCCGCTATTCGGGCGATGGCGGTCCGGCAACCGGCGCATCGGTCGGCGCCCCCGCCGGCCTGGATAACAACCGTGTCCGCCGCGTCGTCCCTGGCGGCACCGTCACTACCATCGCCGGTCAGACCCTCTCCATCGGCGATTCAGGCCCCGCGACTCTGGCGCGCCTGACCAACCCCGGAGGTACCGCAATCGACGCCGCGGGCAATCTGTACATCGCCGATACCGGCCAGAATCGAATCCGCAAGGTCAGTCCCTCAGGCACCATCACGACGGTGGCCGGTACCGGCGCCACCGGCAGCAACGGCAACGGTGGCCCGGCAACCGCAGCTACACTCAGCGCCCCCGCGGCCGTCGCCATCGACAATGCCGGGAACCTCCTGATTGCAGACGCCGGCAACAATATCGTGCGGCGCGTGGATGCCTCCACCGGCGTGATCACGGCCTTCGCCGGCACGGGCAACTGCTGTTACGGCGGCAATGGTACAGGCGGGGATGGCGGCCCGGCCTCCACCGCGATCCTCTATTTTCCGACGAGCATAGCGGTGGATCGAAGCGGCAACGTCTGCTTCACCAATCTCGTGCGATTGAGTAGCGGCGTCGATCAGGGAATCCGCGTGCGGCGGGTAACTCCCAGCGGCACGATCGATGTCTATGCCGGTGGAGGCTTCGGCTTCGCCGGAGACGGAGGGCCCGCCACCGCCGCCCTGCTGGGCCAGAACGTGAGGATTGCGGTGGGCCCGGACGGCAGCCTGTACATTGCAGACGGGAACAACAACCGCGTGCGTCGCGTCGATCCCACCACCGGAATCATCACGACCGTTGCGGGCAACGGCAAGTCGACTGCTTCCGGCGATGGCGGTGCGCCCACTTCCGCCGGGCTCGCGGCCCCGGCTTCGGTCGCGGTGGACCAAGCCAATAATCTCTACAACGGCGGCGCCGCCTTGGTCCGCAAGGTGACACCCGCGGGCGTCATCAGCACGTTCGCCGGAAACGGGCAGTTCAGTTTCTCTGGGGACGGAGGCCCGGCGACCTCGGCGTCCTTTCCGAATACGTCTTACCTGGCCACGGACCCATCCGGGAATCTTTACATCACCGATAGCAGCGACAACCGCATCCGGATCGTCCAATCCGGCAGTTCGCTGTTGACCGCCTCCCCTTCCTCGCTTTCCTTCACCGATACGGGCGCCTCCAGCCAGACCTTCACCGTGGCCAACACGGGTGCCGGCACGCTGGGTTGGGCCGCCGCGGCGAACACCATTTCCAGCGGCTCATGGCTTTCCGTTTCGCCTTCGACCGGCGCCAGCGCCGCCGGCCAGCCAGGCCCGACCGTGAAAGTAACGGTCACACCCGCCGGGCTCGCCACGGGCGACTATTACGGCCAGGTCCAAGTGACTTCGTCGACTGCGTCGAACCCGGTCCTGGTGGTCACGGTCCGGCTGACCGTCGGAACGGCGGGACCGGATCCCCCCAAGGTCGCCTCGGGCGGCGTCCTCAATACCGCCAATTACAGCCTGCAAACGCCGGTCGCGCCCGGCACGCTGATCGCAATCTTCGGCACGAATCTCACCGATGCCGGGCAAGTCTACACGGCGCCGGCGCTTCCCTGGCCCACACAGCTCGGGGGCACCACCGTCTCCATCGGTGGCGAGTTGCTGCCGTTGTACGTGGTATCTCCCGGGCAAATCAACGCGATTCTGCCCTTCGACCTGCCTGTTGGTACCACCTTGCCGCTGGTAGTGACGCATGGCAATGCGCTCTCCGCGCCGGAACCGGTGAACCTGGTGGCCTCGCAGCCCGGAGTGTTTACCACGACGGCCAACGGCTCCGGGACCGGGATTGTGGTGATCGTGCATGCCGATGGCTCGCAGGTGTTGGCCGGATCGGGCAATGCCGCGAAGGCCGGTGGCGCGCTGGTGATCTACTGCACCGGCCTGGGGGCCGTGACGCCGCGGGCGGTCGCGGGAACTCCGATTCCGTTGTCGCCGCTTTCCCCGGCGATCGATCCCGTAAGCGTGACCATCGGCGGCGTAACGGCATCCACGTTCTTCGCCGGGGCTACCGGAGGACTTACCGGGCTGTATCAGGTGAATGTCATCGTGCCTCCGGGGATCGCGCCGTCCGCGCAGGCAGCGTTGGTATTGACACAAAGCGGTCGGACCAGCCAGGCGGGCGTCGGCATCCCCATCCAGTAAGGCCGCGGTATAACGTGAAGAGTAGATTAAAAAAGTCGGCGCGAGTCACAAAAGCACTTGACTCTTTGATCAAACTGGTTTAGGATTTTAACTGGCGTGAGACATATATTCCAATTCGGATCTGAACTAAAAGGCAACCGGCAGGTCATGGGTAATGACCCGCGTGGGGTGACTTAACCGTCTTGGAATAACATCCGATTTCAAGAAAAGGGGCGGCCACCAAAAAGTGGCCGCCTTTTTTTTGTTTCTTTGCAATGATTTAAAGGGCTTTTGTCTAACTTGCTTCCCCCGGGAAGCGAGGCGCCAGGCTTGTGTCTCAACGTGGTTCTTTGATAACTGAATACGCATCGCAACAACCGTGAATTAAGCGGGCGTGGTATATAGGCTGTGCCCTGGGCCTCCAACCCAGAGAAGAGATTTCGATTATCTCCGTCCGCTCCAAACTGTTACGCGGGTGTGGCCTATTGGTTGGGCGCCGGACTGCCAGTCCGGTCAACGGAGTTCGACTCTCCGCACCCGCTCCATGTGTGGCGCAGACACTCGTGTCTGNNTCGTCTCGACGCTTTTCGGGTCGCGCGAGAGATCTGGGACCGGGTGAGTTCTGTGTCTGCCGGCGCTCTTCGCTTCGTGGTAATACGCGACCCCGCACTTGCGAACCGGTGTACTAAGTAGCTTTTATTGCGGTGAGGTTGGCACCAGTTCGGCCTCATAAGCCAGAACCGTACCGGGTTCGATTCCCGGCGCCGCGACCATTCTGCCTGGATGGATCTGGTCGGGTGACAGAGACAGTCTGAAAAGCTGTAGAGACCGTTCGACTCGGTTTCCAGGCACCATGTTTTATGTGGACCGTAGATCAGTGGCAGATCGAAAGATTGTGGCTCTTTCCACGCGGGTTCGATTCCCGCCGGTCCAACCAGGTATTACAGGGAGTTCGGTTAGTGGCAAGCCGCTGGTCTTTGAAGCCGGCTACGGACGTTCGATTCGTCCACTCCCTGCCACGGCGGGATCGTTCAGCGGCCAGGATCTCCGGCTCTGACCCGGAGGACAGTGGTTCGAATCCACTTCCCGCTGCCAAACAGTTTCACGCGGGCGTCGTTCAATTGGATCAGGACACTCGGCTACGAACCGAGAGACTTGAAGGTTCGAATCCTTCCGCCCGTACCATTTCGGCCCCTCGTCCAAAGGACCAGGGCACAGCCCTCCGAAGGCTGGAATCGGCGTTCGAGTCGCCGGGGGCCGACCAGCGTGGCGCAGACCGCTGCGCGGTCCAAGACACTCGTGTCTGCCGCGTCGAGACTCGTCTCGACGCTTCTCGATGCAGGAAACATGTTGCCGAATTCAGAGCCATGTAAGTTCACGCGCGGGAGACCGAGTGGCGAGGTGCCCGGCTGTCTACCGGGTTGAAGCGGGTTCGATTCCCGTTCCGCGCGCCAAAGTTTTGTGTCACGGGGCAGAGCACGACTGGACGAGTGCCCTCTCTTTCAAAGAGGTGATAGCGGGATCGTTACCCGCCTGCCCTACCAAAGTTACGGGTCCTTAGCTAAGACGGGAAAGCACCAGATTCTTACTCTGGAAATGCCGGGGTTCGATTCCCCGAGGACCCACCAGGTTGTTGGCAGGTAGCACAACGGTAGTGCGGCTGGCTGTTAACCAGCGCCATGGAGGTTCGAATCCTCTCCTGCCAGCCATATTTCGTTTCCGCGTCGTTCAACGGCAGGACGGGGTTCTTATAAAGCCCTGACGGTGGTTCGACTCCATCCGCGGGAACCATGCCGGGCAAGATCGCTGGTGCGATCACCTCTCCTACAAAGAGGCACAGTGGAGTTCGATCCTCCGGCCCGGCACCAGGTTCGGGAGCGTAGCTTAGACGGGAAAGCGCCGTCCTTTTAAGTCGGAAGACGACAGTTCAATTCTGTCCGCTCCCACCATTGATCTCTTTTTTGTGCACCGCTGACACCTGTGATGGATCGCCCACGTGGCGCGGACACTCGTGTCTGCCGCGTCGAGATTCGTCTCGACGTAGTCTCGGAGTGCTCAACTCTCACAGGTGAGCCACGAACCCCGGGCGCGTCGTCCAACGGATAGGGCCCCGGTCTTCTAAACCGGGAATGGCAGTTCGAGTCTGCCCGCGCCTGCCAATTCATGACTGACTTTAATGAAAACGAGGAACTGACGATGGCTAATAAGACACTGTTCGCAAGCCTGCGGGACGCGTTGATCCCGCAAACCGACACGCGCAACTCCGAGAACGCTCCGGCCTACGCGCTTCGGCCCAAGCAGGCGCTGGCCCAGTACGCAGCCACCGGCTGTTTCGGACGGACCTTCTATGCCACCGCCGAAGAGCAACTCACCCGCGTCCTCGAACTGTGCGACGCGGTAGACCTCCGGTTCGTAGCGCGCGTGGCGATCTACAGCCGTACGCAGTCGTGCATGAAGGACATGCCGGCGCTGCTGTGCGCCTGGTTGTCCGTTCGCGATCCGCGGCTGCACGAAGCCGTCTTCGCACGGGTGATCGATAACGCCCGCATGCTCCGGACCTATGTCCAGATCCTCCGCTCCGGAGTGGTGGGCCGCAAGTCGCTGGGAACCGCTCCCAAGCGACTGGTGCGCGAGTGGCTCGCCAGCCGCGACGAGGACGCTCTGTTCAGCTCCAGCACGGGTCAGAACCCGTCGCTGGCCGATATCGTGAAGATGGTTCACCCCAAGCCGGCGAGCCCCCGGCGGGAGGCCTTCTACGGCTACATGATCGGCCGGTCTCACGATGCCAACGCATTGCCGAAGCTGGTGATGCAATTCGAGCGGTTCAAGGCCGGTGTGAGCCTTCCGGAAAGCGGCGTGGAGACGCCCGATCTCCCCTTCATGCTGCTCTCTTCGCTGAATCTCCGGCCCGAGGACTGGGTGGCCATCGCCCGGAACGCCTCGTGGCAGACCACGCGAATGAACCTGAACACGTTCGCCCGGCATGAAGTGTTCGAAGAGTACGACATGGCCGATCTCATCGCGGCACGTCTGCGCGATGCGGGCGAGATTCGGCGGGCGCGAGTATTCCCGTACCAACTGTTGACGGCCTGGCAGAACTGCGATGACGCCGTCCCGCAGGACGTGCGGAACGCGCTCCAGGACGCGATGGAGCTGGCCATCGCGAATGTTCCGTCGCTCGAAGGCGACGTGGTCGTGTGTCCCGACGTCTCGGGTTCCATGTCCAGCCCCGTGACTGGTCATCGGGCCGGCGCAACCACTAAGGTTCGCTACATCGATGTAGCGGCGCTGGTGGCGGCGTCAGTGTTGCGGAAGAATCCTTCCGCGACGGTGTTGCCATTCGAGCAGGCAATCGTTTCCGTGGATGTGAATCCGCGCGACAGCGTGATGACCAACGCCAAGCGGCTCGCTTCTATCGGTGGAGGCGGCACGAACTGCAGCGCCCCGGTTCGCCTTCTGAACCGGAGGAAGGCGAAGGCGAACCTGGTCCTCATCGTCTCGGATAGCGAGTCGTGGGTAGATCAGGGCCGTGGCCGCGGAACGGCGTTGATGGCCGAGTGGTCGGAATTCCGGCAGCGGAATCCGAAGGCTCGTCTGGTTTGTCTCGACATCCAGCCGGGCACAACGACGCAGGCCGTCGAACGGGCGGACATCCTGAACATCGGAGGATTCTCCGATCGGGTGTTCGAAGTGATCTCGGTGTTCGCTTCCGGGAAGCTGGAAGCGGACCACTGGATCGCGCGCATTGAAGCAGTTGCTGTTTGACCCGAGGGGCAGGTCACCGACCTGCCCGGCTAAAACGGGGGCCGAATGCAGGCGGGACTACATTTCATCCTTAGAAATGTCTCGCCAACTCCTTGTCGGCCCTTTTTCGGAATGGAGCGGAAGGGTCCCCGCTCCCGGAGTTGTTTAAGATCGCTAAAAGCAATCGATGGATCGAGGGGCCGAATGCCAGGCGGGACTACATTTCGACACAATGAAACGTCTCGACCGATTCCTTGTCGGCCCTTTTCAGAATGAAGCTGGCGAATGCCGGCGGGAGTACATGGCTCTTGCGGGTTCGACTCTCGCTTCCGGGCCGAAAGGTTCGGAAACTCTCGTCAATCGTTGTCGCCAGCCTGTAGCACGGACATTCTTGTCTGTGTTGGCTTTCCTGGCTACCCGCGGCGAATGCCCGGAGGAACTACATTCTCTTAAAATGACGAGGTCCCCGGTTCGAATCCGGGCTGCTCCACCAACCAATCTTATGGGGCAGTAGCTCAGTGGATAGAGCGCGAAACGTTTCTCCACCTTTTGTCGCCGCGTATAGAACACGGCCAATGCGTGAAGCTAGGCCGAATGCTGGTCGGGACTACATATCCTGTTAAGATTAACGTCTCGGCCGATACCTTGTCGGCCCTTTGAAACGGTTTTTCTGGCGAATGCCTCTGCGGCGAATGCAGGAGGAACTACATTGGGATCTGTGGGTTCCCGGTTCGAGTCCGGGTCGTGCTTTCACGAGTACGATAGCTCAACTGGCAGAGCAACAGACAGGTTTCTCCACAGATTGTCGCCGCAGCTCAAACCGTTCGAGCCGGCGCAAATTGCCACAATGGGAAGGTCAAGCATATGCCAGAGACCACATACAACGTAATCACGCCGGAGCACGGCGTGCCAGTCAAAGCGTGGACGAAGGGCGTTCCCCTCGAAGACGCGGCCCGCCAGCAGCTTCTGAATGCCGCGCAACTCCCCTTCATCTTCAAGTGGATCGCCGCCATGCCCGACGTCCATTGGGGCATCGGCGCCACCGTCGGCAGCGTCATCCCCACCAGGGGCGCAATCATTCCCGCCGCGGTGGGCGTGGACATCGGCTGCGGCATGATGGCCGTCCAGACTAGTCTCAATGCGCGCGATCTCCCCGACAACCTCAAGGGAATCCGCACCGCCATCGAAACCGCCGTGCCGCACGGCCGCACGAACCACGGAGGAACAGGCGACCGCGGCGCCTGGCATGACATTCCCGAGCGCACCCAAGGAGTCTGGGCGGGCGAGTTGAAGGCCCGCTACGACGCCATCCTGGCGAAGCACCCCAAGCTGGATCGCGGCAATCACGCCAACCATCTCGGCACGCTCGGCACTGGCAATCACTTCATCGAGGTCTGCCTGGACGAATCGGAAGCCGTCTGGTTCATGCTCCACAGCGGATCTCGCGGGGTCGGCAATCGCATGGGGAACTACTTCATCGATGTGGCCCGCAAAGACATGAAGAAGTTCTTCGTCAATCTGCCCGACATCGACCTGGCCTATTTCCCCGAGCACACCGAGCACTTCGACGATTACGTCGAGGCGGTCGAGTGGGCCCAGGACTACGCGCGGTGGAACCGTCACCTGATGATGGAACAGGTGGTCGGCGCCGTCCGCAATTCCGGCGAAGCGCCGTTCGACGCGGAGTTGAAGGCCATCAACTGTCACCACAATTACGTAGCGCGCGAATCGCATTTCGGCGAGAACGTCCTGGTGACGCGCAAAGGCGCGGTGCGGGCGCGCGAGGGCGATCTGGGAATCATTCCCGGCAGCATGGGAGCGCGTTCCTACATCGTGCGCGGCAAAGGCAACCGGGAGAGCTTCTGCAGTTGCAGTCACGGCGCCGGGCGGGCGATGTCGCGCAACGAAGCCA
Organism: Bryobacterales bacterium; assembly: GCA_003167275.1. Classification (GTDB taxonomy): domain Bacteria; phylum Acidobacteriota; class Terriglobia; order Bryobacterales; family Bryobacteraceae; genus JAIQFL01. Next base: position 48,260 of record PMTT01000217.1, read on the forward strand.
GGCGCCGCTTTACCGTGGCGGATCACATACGGATGACGGAAGGCGTGGAGTGCCGGAAAGATGAGGAGGTGATCGACGAAACTCCGGCAGCATACAAGCCGATCGAAGCGGTGATGGCGGCGCAGGCCGATCTCGTGGAGATCGTCCACACGCTCCGCCAGGTAGTCTGTGTGAAGGGGTAAAGTGGGACAGGCCTCCTGGCCTGTCGGGATTTGGAAGATCGGCGGTTTGTGAGCCCGCGATACATGGGCGCCTAGGTCAGCGCAAGGCTGACCTTCAGCGCCTGATCCACTTTGGCCATCGTGTCCGGCGAAACATGGCCATACGTCTTACCAAAACGTGCTTCGTCCACACAGCGAATCTGGTTGCACATGGCGACGCTGTCCTTGGCCAGACCGGCCTCGCCCTTGGGGATGAGCACGTGAATGGGGTAGCGCTTGGCGACATGCTCCGCGCCGCCGACCGGGGACAACGATCGTCAACGAAGAGAACCGGTTACCAACGTCGTTCTGCACCACCAGACACGGCCTCGTCTTGCGGATCTCATTGCCAACTGTTGGATCGAGGCTGATCTCCAGAATGGCGCCCCTAACGCATTTTCCCGGCATTTTAGAAAGTCTCGTAGTCGACTGCGGAAAACTCCGACGCGATCTTGCGATCGATGGCTGAGTTTGCCGCATACCCAGCGGCGAGTTCTTCGTCCAGCCGCTTCCGGCGAAGAGTTTCCAAATACTGTTCAACAGCGGCCCGTACGAGGCTGCTGCGACTGGTAGAGAACTCCGCGACGGCGCGTTCCGTTTCCCTGAAAAGCGGCTCTGGAAAATCGATCACGACCCTGCGAGTAGCGGGGAGCGACGGCATGGAATGACCCTTCTGCCGCAGGCGCCCGCGAGGTGCACTTTTCATGTCACTTTCCTTGTCATCAATTAGTGTACCATGCCGGGAACCGAGGATGGTTCTCACCCAAGGGCGCGTCCCTAACCATGTGTTGCAATCACGGCGATGGGCGAGCGACCGCAATCTGGCAGACAGAACAGCACACCATCTGGTATACTAGCTTCATTGAGTTCCGATCACCGCACGCCCAACGTCCGGATTAGCCCGCTCGCACATGCCATTCTGCGGCAGCTTGCGGAAGAGGAGCATGCTTCCATGCAAGCGGTGCTGGACCGCGCCATCGAACGTTATCGGCGTGAGCAATTCCTGCGGGCCGCCAACGCGGAATACCAGGCGTTACGGGGCGACTCAAAGGCGTGGGCGGACGGAATCGAAGAGCGGGCACTGTGGGAGCAGACCGACGCTGACGGGCTGGATCCGAAGTGAGTGCCAGCGAGCCTTCGCGTGGTGACGTTTGGGATCTCAAGCTCGACCATTCGATGGGGCACGAACAGGCAGGGACACGGCCGGCGCTCATCCTTTCGGAAGACTTGTTCAATGATGGTCCGGCCGGACTGGTGGTAGTGACGCCAATCACGCGGGCCCAGAGAGGTGTCCGGTGGCATGTTGCGGTCGGGCCGCCGGAAGGGGGCCTCGCCTCGCCGAGTTTTATCCAGTGTGAGAATGTGCGATCGCTTTCGAAACAAAGATTCAAGCGGTGGCGTGGCAGGGTTTCCGAAGCCACCATGCGCCAGGTGGAGGATCGCCTTCGGATCCTCATGGGTCTCTAACTTCCCTACGTATTTATCGACTTCCAACGTGATTCATGAAGACTAGCAATACCAGCATTCGCAACATCGCCATCATCGCCCATGTGGACCATGGGAAGACCACGCTCGTGGACGCCATGCTCAACCAGAGCGGCATCTTCGGCTCGCACGAAGAGCACGTCGAACGGGTAATGGACTCGAACGATCTGGAGCGCGAGCGCGGCATCACCATCCTCGCCAAGATCACCGGAGTCCGCTACCACGGAATCAAGATCAACATCGTCGATACCCCCGGCCACAGCGATTTCGGCGGCGAGGTGGAACGCGCCCTCAAGATCGTGGACGGCGTCATGCTGTTGGTGGATGCCAGCGAAGGCCCTCTGCCCCAGACGCGCTACGTCCTCTCGAAGGCCCTGGAAGCACACCTGCCGCCCATCGTGGTGATCAACAAGATCGACCGGCCCGATGCGCGGGTGCCGGAGGTCCTGGACGAAATCTACGACTTGTTCATCGACCTCGACGCTACCGAAGACCAGCTCGACTTCCCGGTCCTCTACACCGTCGCCAAGACCGGCGTGGCCAAGCGTTCGCTCGACGACCCGTCAGGCGACCTGCGCCCGTTGTTTGATTCCATCTTGGAAAACATCCCCGCCCCGGTGGGCGATCCCGATGGCGTTCTGCAGATGCTGATCGCAAACCTGGACTACAGCGACTACCTGGGGCGCCTGGGCATCGGCCGCGTTTTCAACGGCACGTTCAAGTATGGCGACGTAGTTTCCATCGCCAAGCGCGATGGCACTTTCCACACCACCAAGATCACCAAGCTCTATTCCTTCGAGGGATTGAAGCGCGTGGATGAGACCATCGGCCACCCTGGCGACATCATGGCCATCGCCGGCGTCGAGGGCATCACCATCGGGGAAACCGTCACCAACGCGGAGACCCCCGAGCCGCTGCCCCAGATCCAGATCGACGAGCCCACCATCGCCATGGCCTTCACCATCAACACCTCGCCGTTCGCCGGCCGCGAGGGGCAATGGGTTACCTCGCGCAACCTGCGCGAGCGGCTCGACAAAGAGTTGCTCACCAATGTCTCGATCCGTGTGGAGGAACTGGGACACGACACATTCAAGGTAATGGGCCGCGGCGAGTTGCAACTGGCCATCCTGATCGAGATGATGCGGCGCGAGGGTCACGAGCTGGCGGTGGGAAAGCCCGAAATCCTGACGCGTACGATCGACCACAAGCTGCATGAGCCGGTGGAACACCTGATCATCGACTGCCCGGAGAACTTTCTGGGCGTGGTGATCGAAAAACTGGGCAGCCGGAAGGGCAAGATTGTCAAGATGGTGAACCACGGCTCCGGGCGGTGCCGCCTGGAATTCCACGTCCCCTCGCGCGGCCTGATCGGCCTGCGCAGTGAAATCCTGACGGATACGCGCGGCACGGCCCTCATGAACTCGCTGTTCCACGGCTACATCGAGTGGCAAGGCGAGATCCCCATGCGGCCCACCGGGTCGCTGGTCGCCGACCGTCCGGGCAAGGTCACCGGGTACGCCACCTTCAATCTGCAGGAGCGCGGCGAAATCTTCGTGGCGCCGGGGACCGAAGTCTACGAGGGCATGATCGTCGGCGAGAATGCCCGCGACGCCGACCTGGACGTCAATATCGTGAAGGAGAAAAAGCTCACGAACATGCGAGCCTCGACTTCCGATGAAGGCATCCGGCTGGTGCCGCCGCGGATTCTGAACCTGGAGCAGGCCATCGAGTTCATCCGCGACGACGAGTATGTGGAAGTGACTCCCCACTCCATCCGCCTGCGCAAAAAGGTGTTGAAGTCGAACCAACGGTAGGACAGGACTTCGGCCTGTCAAGCCGACCGAAGGCAGTGCCGTGTAGATGACCTCGCTGAGGTCGGCAAACGAACGCAGTGGCCAGAAATTCTGGCGCACAGACCCGGTCAGAATACTGTCCGCCACGCCTCCACCAGGTGCAATTGGGGTTCGATCCCCGCGATGTTCTGACCATGCGAATCTCGCCGGGGAGCAAACCAGGCACGAACCCCGGAGACATGCTCGCATTCTACCGGCAGGTCCTGCTCAAGACGCAGGCCGTGGCGGGGATCGAGCGTGCGGCCCTGGTCAGTTCCCTTCCATTGAACAGCGCCCGGAACGTCTACTTCGCGCCCACGGATCGTCCGCGGCCCGCACACGGAGAGGAGCCGTACTCTCTGGTCCGGATAGCCTCTCCCGAATACTTTCGCGTCATGGAGATACCGCTTCTCGCCGGGCGGGCGTTCACCGGCCAGGATTCAGAAACCGCTCCGCGCGTCGCCATCGTCAATGAAAATCTGGCACATCGTGTCTTCGGCACGGAGAGTCCGATCGGCAAGCAACTGTCGATCCGCTCCGGTGGCGACCCTTCGATCCCAACCGGGATGGTGGAGATTGTCGGCCTCGCTTCCAACACCAAGGAGCTTGGCTTGGACGAAATCGTCTTCAACGACCTGTACTTCCCTTTGGCGCAGGCGCCCCAGCGCGTGATGACCGTTGTGGCCAAGACCTCCGCGCCGGCTGGCGCCATCGCAGCCGCCGTGCGGCACGATCTGCAGACCCTCGATCCGGATGGCGCGCTCTATAGCCTGGCTACCATGGAGGAGCGCATCAGCCAATCGCTGACCGGGGAACGCTTCAACCTGATGCTGGTATCGCTGTTCGCCGGGATGGCCGTTCTGCTGGCCAGCGTCGGGATTTACGGGGCGATCTCGTTTTCGGTAGCGCAGCGCACGCGGGAATTCGGCCTGCGGGTGGCTCTGGGCGCAATGCCCGCGAGCCTGCTTGGACTGACCTTGACGCGGACAGCCCGGCTGGTCCTTTCCGGATCGATCTGCGGTGTGGGTTTGGCGCTGGTCCTGGGTGCATTGTTGAAGAAGGCGTTATACCTGGCGCCAGGAGAACACGGCGGGCTGATTTATGGCGTCGGCGTGCACGATCCGGCGAGCCTTGCTGGATCGGCCGCCATCGTTCTCGGGTTGGCAGCGCTGGCCGGCCTGGTCCCCGCATGCCGTGCCGCCAAGGCCGACCCGCTGGCGGCGCTACGGCACCAATAGTGGGCATGCTACTGGCGCTTTGGCCAGCATTAGCTTGCCATTTCAATGTCGCAGCAAGCTAAAGCATGCCCCACAGCTAATTCTCCGTGGGCTTCTGCTCGATGTGGTCGATCACCATCACGGGCAACGTCCGCTTTTGCTTTTCCAGCTTTAGCCCGAGCTGCTTTTCCACTGCCTCGAAAAGCGTCAAGCCGTCAGTCGGTTCCGATGCCGCCGGTAGACCACCCGCCACGGGACTCCCTTCTCCGCCGCGAGGCGGGCCGCCCGTCATCATCGGCTGGCCGAAATTGAAAGTGAAGGTCAAGGTGAAGTCCCAGCCGCCCTCGATTCCCGTGGCGTCCTGGACCGGCCAGCTCAGATCCGGCGTGAGATTCTGCAACTGCTCGGCGAATTGCGCCATGGTCACGTTCTGGCACACCAACAGCCGCGAACCGGGCGGCGCACCCGCAGGCGCGTTGGGTCTCTTGCAGGAAGTCCGGCTGGCGGGATCCGCCTTCTTCATCTTCGGCTTTCCGGCCACCAGCAAGTACGCACTCACCGGCCGATCTTCCGTGTGGTACGTCATCTTGAAGCGGTCCTTCAGCAAGGCGAGCATTGGCGCCGCCACCGAGTCCATGTCCAGGGGAGCTACCGATGGTCCTCCGGTTGCCACTTTGGCGGTGATATCGTATCGATCCGTGGACGCGAACGCCGGCAGTCCCACTACGGCGTCGTTGTTGCTCGTGTTGAAAGCGCGATTGATCAGAGCCCGCAGCGGCATGCCCTCAACCGAAAGTCGTCCCCCGGCCTGCGTGTTGAATCTTCCCATTCGGGACTCCGGAGGGGTGGGCTTGATAACCGCCACCTCGAACTCCGTAGGGCGGGAATCGGAGGCAGGGCTTCCGCCACGCCGGGCGGATTTTCGCCCGGCATCCGGTTGACGCCGTCTACCACGATGACGGGCGTGGGGATTTGTCGCTCTTCCAACTTCAGCCCCAGTTGCTTGTCAATCGCCCCGGCGATCGAAATCCGTTCGGCCGGGTCGGCCATCGCGGGCCCAAACAACATCATCGAATACTTGAGGTCGAAGTTCCAGTTGCCCTTCAACCCCGTCTCATCCAATACCGTGTTCGAACCGAGGTTTGCCCCGATCATCATGCGCAGATTCGCCGCAAATGCCTCCATGGTGATGTTCCGGCAATTATATTGAACCGTCATGCCCGGCCCGAGCGTGATCGTCGTCGGAGGCCCGCTCCCAGTGGACATCATGAGCTGCATGCCGCCCGGCGCCGCTGCCCCGGAGCCGCTTTGCGGCCTACACCCCGTTTGCTCCGTGCCGTCGGCCTCCTTGAGCAGGGGCTTCTTGCCCGCAGTCAGCGCGTAGGTGGGCAGCGCCTTGGTGTCCTTGTGGACCACCAGCTTGAAACGATCCTCCAGCACCGACTGAAGCATCTGCTTCTGCGTTTCCGGAGTGGTGTCGGCCGGCAACTTCCCAATCACGTCGAACCGGTCCATCTCCAACCAGTTCGGCCCGCCCAGGACCTTGTCGTTGTCGAATCCATAGGCGATTCTGATCAGGTCCACCATGGTAGCGGTCTTGATCTCATAGCGGCCGCCGCGGGCCGGTGCGCTGCGCGGGAACGGGTTCGCAGTCTTGGCGCTGACGTGGACATCCGCGGCGTCAAATTGCGGCTTGGTCTCGGGAGACTGGCCCAATGCCAGCCAGGCGGAGCAACCCGCCAGGATGGTCCCCACGATCGCTCGTTTCATATCTGCGCGCTCCTTTGGTTCAGGATTATATGACGAAGGTCCAGGCCGCTTCGTTGGGTGAATCGTGAGGCCGGTATCTCTCCTGGGCAGAGGATGAACTCAGAAGTCCGCAACAGAACCCGCTGCAAGTTCCTGGCCGGAACGCTGGCTTCGAGTATAAGACACCGGGGTCGCGGAGAAGGTTCCCCTTTCTCCCCGCTGCCCGCGGCGCCGGCTGCCTTCGTGAGCCGCGAGAACTCCTGGGCCATCGCCAGGGCCGCCTCCCGGCGAGGCAGCACATCCTGCAGCAGGAATGTCCAATTCCCCGCGGTCTTTTCTTCCTCCGTCCACCGGAAAAGTGGGGCCAGCGCATTCCAATAGGCATTCACCTGCTGGGCAAGCTAAAAAGCATGCCCCATACCTCAAATGTACGTCGGCACGATCGACATTTCGGGGACCACTGCGCGGGGCGGCAGCTTCGCCGCGAACAGCACCGCTTCGGCGACATCCTCGGGGCGAAGCGCCTTGGCCAGCATCTCGGCCGAGGGCTTTACTGGCCGCCGCTCCAGGATCTCGGTATCCACCAGCCCCGGGCACACCACGCAGGTGCGGATTCCGTGCTCCTTCTCCTCCACGCGGATGGCGTGCGACAGGCCGATCATCCCACGCTTCGAAGCCTGATAGGCGGCGCCCGAGATGTCGGGGGTGTGGCCGGAGATCGAGGCAATATAGATGAGGTGCCCGGAGCCCCTTGCCCGCATATTCGGAAGCACCGCGCGGGTGATGTAGTAGGCGCCGTTCAGGTTCACGCCGATCATCATGTCCCAGAGTTCGGC
>PMTT01000646.1 GCA_003167275.1 Bryobacterales bacterium
CCCTACGGTGGCTTTTGCCGCCGCCAAACGTGAGGGTAGGTGGTGAAAGCCGCGCCCGGTGTATCGACGACGGTTTTGGCTTCGCCGGGCGGCTCCCCGGTCTTCGGATTAATGGGCCGCGCCTTGAGTGTTCTGCCTTCGATGTAAAGGCAGGGTCGATCTCCGGCTCCGTACCTCCGCCGCGCGGGGCTAGACATCCCAACCGCCGCAGGATAGCGCCCGCATGCCGCCAGGCGTGCGACCCTCCGCGCCCTCGTGCTAGTCTGAGTTCATCATGCGCAGACGTGCGTTCCTCCGGATGGCGACCGCGGCCGCCGTGGAGCCGGTGCGCGGTCTCGCCCAGCGCCGCGACGCAACTGATGCCGTGACGCTCGACGCGGCGGCGCGTGCCTACCGCGTCCAGCCCGGCGGCAGCATCCAGGCGGCGCTCGATGCGGCCGCGAAGGATCCGGCCAACAAGATCGTCTACGTCCACGCCGGGACCTATCGCCCGGCGGCGCACGGGCAGGCGCTGATCTGGTTCAACGAGCGGCACGACGGCATCACGCTCGAAGCGGTCGGCGAGGTGGTGCTGACCGCCGCCAATCCAGCGATCGCCGATAACAAGGCGCCAAGCTTCCCGGCGGTCGTCAATCACGTCGTCTATTTCGGCGACGGCGTATCGACGAAGACCGTGCTGCGCGGTTTCCGCGTCACCGGCGCGAAGAACTACACCACCGGCACCGGCCAGCGTTCGCCAATCGAATCCGATGACGTGCCCAAGACGGCGTTCTTCTATCTCGATGGCGGCGGCATCAAGATCTATGCGCGCGCCTATCCGACCATCGAGCGCGTCGAAGTGGTCGGCAATTACACCAGCCCATGCGGCGCCGGTGTATCCGTCGAGCACCTCGGCCGGCCGCTCGACGCCGCGGTGTTCCGCGACTGCATCTTCCGCGACAACCGCACGCAGGTCACCGGCGCGGCGCTCGACCTCCTGCACGGCAGCCGCGCCACCCTCGACAACTGCCTGTTCGTCGGCAACATCGCGAATCTCGGTGCGGACTACGTCGGCCTGCTGACCGGCGGCGAGTATCACCCGGAGCACGGCTCGGGTGCGATGACGGTGTTCGAGAAGTCCCGCGCGGAGGTCAGCCGCTGCACCTTCACAGGGAACTGGGCCGGCGTCGACGACAACGGCACCGGCAGCACTTACGTGAAGTCGATCTTCTGGAACAACACGTTGAAGGGTGGGATCTCGACCGGGGCGCGCTACGAGATCGACATCACCAGCGGCGGCGGCGTACGGGAGTCGTTCATCCACGGCGAGACGAACGACCTGCGGGGGACGATCGATCGAGCGGTGAACACCTTCGATCCGCCGGATCCGCGCTTCGACGCGCAGTTCGTGCCGCAGGCGCCGGAGTACGGGGCGGTGGGCTACCGGCCGGTGGCCGCGGCATCGCGCGTCCGCACCAGCCGGTAGCCGATCGTGAATACTGTTCGCGGACGTCGATTCGCGAATTGAGCGTGAACGGGCGGGCGTTGCCGGCGGATCAGTTTGGTGGTCCCGTGAAAAGCCGGGCAAGCCTTCTTTGACAGGCAGATTAACATGCGCTGCCCAAAGCCCCAGGCAAAAAAAGGACATTTCTACTTTGGCAGAAAGAGGACATTTCTACTTTGCCTTGACAGTTGTCCGATCAAGTTTGACATGGTATACAGCTTTTGTTATCATCCGTGGCCAAGGTGGTCCATGGGTAAACCCGCAATTTTTTCCTTCACAGCTCTTCCCGGCGAGGAGTACGTGGAAGTACACGAATGACTACTTCGCTCCGCCAAAGGCTCCGTAGTAATCAGCCCCATGTTCGATTGATCGTCGCCGCGCTGATGCTCACGTATCCCGCGGTGCGTGCCTTTCAGGCCTCATCCAGTACTGCATCACCGCCAGAAATCCGCTACCCTGCGCAGGACGCGGGAGTCGATTCGCTGGTACGCCGCGCCCAGGAACAGAAGCAGGCCGCAACCCAGTACCCCGTTGTTCACGATTTCCATTTCGAAGACAAACTCCCTGAAAGTGGCATCACGTTCCGGCAGCGAATTGTGGATGACTCCGGGCTGTATTACAAGGCGGTTCACTACGATCACGGCAACGGAATAGCCGTGGCGGATGTGGATGGCGACGGCCTTTATGACATCTACTTCGTGAACCAGGCGGGGCCGAGCGAGCTATGGAAGAATCTCGGCGGTGGCAAGTTCCGCAAAATCGATAGCCCTGCACTTGCCCTCTCCGGGCGCATCGGAGTGGCGGCTTCGTTCGCCGATATCGATAACGATGGCGATGAAGACCTCTATGTCACCACAGTACGGGGCGGCAACCTGTTATTCGAGAACGACGGTCACGGGAACTTCCGCGATATCACGCGCGAAGCCGGTCTTTTGCATTCAGCGCATTCCTCTGGCAGCGTGTTTTTCGACTACGACCACGATGGCAGGCTCGATCTTCTGGTATGCGACGTGGGGCAGTACACGTCGGAGAAGAAGGGCGCTCAGGGCCAGTTTGCAGGATTGCCGGACGCATTTTCCGGCCATATGTATCCGGAGCGATTCGAGCACCCAATCCTCTATCGCAATCTGGGCAACAATCGATTTAAGGACGTGACCGCGGCGGTGGGGCTCACGCCGCAGGGATGGTGCGGAGATGCCGCCATTGCGGATGTCAATGGCGATGGCTGGCCCGACATCTACTTTTTGAATATGATGGGCGCGAATCATTACTACGAGAACCAGGGCGGGAAGGGTTTTGTCGAGAAGACTAAGACCTATTTTCCGAGAACCTCCTGGGGCGCCATGGGGGTTAAGTTCTTCGATTACGATAACGATGGCCGCCTGGATTTGTTTGTCACCGATATGCATTCAGACATGGTGGAAAATGTGGGACCAGAGCTGGAACAAAAAAAGGCTCCGTCGCATGCCCCCGAGAGCTTCCTCATGGGTCCGGCCTCCAGTTTCGTGTTCGGCAATTCGATGTATCACAATACGGGAAAAGGTCCGTTTGAAGAAGTTTCCGACGCCATGGGGGTCGAGAACTACTGGCCGTGGGGACCGAGCGTCGGAGACATCAATGCGGATGGATGGGATGATATCTTCATCGCATCGTCCATGAACTTCCCTTTTCGATACGGGATCAATTCCATGCTCCTGAACGACCATGGGAAAAAATTTCTGGGCGCCGAGTTTCAGTTAGGGATTGAGCCGCGCCGCGGGGGGCGTACTCACACGCCATGGTTCCAGTTGAACTGCTCCGCCATGCCTCCGGATCCGAAGGAGATCATGCACCAGATTTGCGCGAACCATAAGGGCATGGTCACGGTTATGGCCCCGCTCGGGAGCCGGGCTTCCGTTTTGTTCGATCTGGATAACGACGGGGATCTGGATATCGTGACCAACGATTTCAATTCGGAGCCTCAGGTTCTGGTGAGCGATCTTGCGGCGCGCAGACCGATCCATTGGCTGAAAGTGGTGCTGACCGGAACTGCATCGAACCGCGATGGTTTGGGCGCCACGGTACGTGTGGTCACCGCGGCCGGCGCAAAGTATTTCAAGTACAACGATGGCAAGTCCGGATATCTTTCGCAAAGTTCGCTGCCGCTCTACTTCGGGCTTGGTGACGAAAATGTGGTTTCACGCGTCGAGATTCACTGGCCTTCCGGCCGCGACCAGGTGATTACACAAAATCTGCGCACGAACGAGATCCTGCGAGTGACGGAACCAAAATAGTGCGTACGGCAAGTCTCAGATTTGCGATCCTTGTCAGTCTGCCGGGTTTGCAGGCTTTCGCCCAACCTCCGTCCCCCTGGGACCTCGGCGCGCGACTGGCGAAGCAAGGTAATTGCGCTGCCGCTGTTCAGACGCTGACTTCGGCTTTGGCAGCCTCCCCCGCGCCAACTGCTGCTCCCTATTTATTGCTTTCCGATTGCGATGCACAGATGAATCGACCGGCGGATGCCGAGCAGGCTCTTCGGAAGGGACTTTCGGCCCATCCCGCCAGTCCTGACCTGGAGTTGGCCCTGGGTGAGTTACTGATGGATGTACAGCCCTACAGCCTGGAGGCGGGGCAGTTACTCGAACATTCGGTGCGCACCGCACCGCGCGATCCGGACGCAAGGCATTCGTACGCACGGTGGGCCCACACGAATTTGCGCGAACGCATCTGCGTGGCGCAGGAAAAGGCCGCTTTACTCCTGCCCGGTCTCGACGACGATGAACTGCTGCAGATGAATACTTTGTTGGGAATCTGTTCCGGCCGAGTCGAGGATGCGCCGGAAGCACGGGCCGCGTTTCGACGGGCCAACACAGTCAATTTACGCCAGAAGACCTACGCCCCGGAGGCGGCATGGCAGTACGTTCAATTCCTGGAGCGCTTCGGTGCGGATGCGGAGGTTCAGTCGATTGTCGGGGAGATTCTCGATCGCGTTCCCGGGTTTGGGCCGGCCCGCCTGGAACGCGCCAGATACTTCGATCGGGAGGGCCAGCCGGATAAGGCGGCTGAGGCAGCGCGGCTGGTGTTGCAAAGTGCGGGAAACGATTTGAATGATGAGCGGGCAGCCCACGAGATTCTTGCTCGGTCATTTACTGCACTGGGCGATACGGGTAACGCTTCCCGCGAACAGGCGTGGATCGAGGCCCATCCTAACTCTGAAACGCGGGTTAAGTGATATTCCCCACCGGCGCGCGACCTTTGAACAGGCGATGAGGCATGTGGGTCCCACTGCGACCCCTGTCCGAAAGGGCGAACACCACCGGCTCATCTATGATCGATTCACCATCCGGCAATTGGGAGACTATGTGGAAGGTCTGGTTTCCGGCAGGTAGCTGCGAAGCGATACAACGACAGATATAATGGGACCTCGGTGCTGCTCCTGCCCAAAGCTTTCCTGATCCTCAGTGTGACTTTGCTACTTTCCGCGGCCTTGGCTCTCTACAGCGAGCAGGCCGCCAGACCGGCGCCCCGCGAAGCCGGCCGGGTGCAGTTCAACGAAGTTGCGGCGGCGTCGGGCATTACCTTTCGCCACGAAAACGGGGCTTCGGCCGAGAAGTACATGTTCGAGACCTTCGGCTCCGGGGTGGGCGTGATCGATTTCGACAACGACGGCCTGCCCGACCTGTTTTTCGCCAACGGAGCCGACCTGGCCCACGGTAAACCATCGCCTGGCAATGCGCTCTATCGCAATCTGGGCAACGGAAAATTCGAGGATGTAACTGCCAAAGCAGGTGTCGCAGGTAATGGGATGTTCGCTACCGGCGTGACCGTGGGCGATTATGATAACGACGGCTACCTGGATATCTACGTCACGGGCTACGGCGGTAATCAGCTCTTTCACAACCATGGCGACGGGACCTTCCGTGAGGTGACGGCCAAGGCTGGAGTGGGCGCCAGTGGGTGGAGCAGCAGCGCCGCCTGGGTGGACTATGATCGCGACGGCTACCTGGATCTGTTTGTGGGTCGCTACCTGGATTACGACATGCGCAAGTCGCCGTACTGCGGATATCAAAAGCCGGGCTACCGCATGTATTGCGATCCGACGACGTTCGACGGGACGCCGGCATTGCTGTACCACAACAATCGGGATGGCACGTTCACGGAGGTCTCCCGCAAAGCCGGCGTGGCGAATACGGCGGGAAAGAGTTTGGGGGTGGCCATCGGCGATATCGATGGCGATGGATGGCCCGATATCTTCGTGGCCAACGATGGGGTCCGCAATTTTCTGTACCACAACAAAGGCAACGGCACCTTCGACGACATTACCTACGGCGCCGGCGTGGGTTTCGACATGGACGGCAAAGCTCTGGCCGGCATGGGTGCCGAGATCGCGGATCTCGATGGCGATGGCTTACCGGACATCTTCTTTACGGCCTTTTCGGGGCAATACAACCCGCTCTACCGCAACCTCGGAAAGCTGCTTTTTGAAGACGGCACGGTCAAAGCCGGCTTACCAATCAGGGTGAAGACACTCGGCTTCGGCGCCAAGGTGTTCGACTTCGACAACGACGGTTATCCGGACATCTATGTAACCAACGGACACGTCACCGATAATGTTGCACTCTACGACCCGCAGCTTTCTTATCGCCAGACCGACCTGCTTTATCGGAATCTTGGAGGTGGCCATTTTCGGGAAGTCTCGGCGGAAAGCGGTCCGGCGTTTCGCATCCAGCACGTGGGCCGCGGTCTGGCGGTGGCGGATTTCGACAACGATGGCGACCTGGACATCGTGGTGAGCGATGCCGGCGGGAGCCCGCTGCTGCTGCGCAATGACGGGGGCAATCGCAATCATTGGATCGCGCTCCGCGCGCGCGGCCGCGAGAGCAACCGTTTCGGGATCGGCGCGAAGGTGCGGGTGACCAGCGGCGGCCGGACCCAGTTGCGGGAAGTCAATCCCTACGGAAGCTACCTCAGCACCAGCGACACGCGTTTGTATTTCGGGCTGGGCGCCGCAACCCTTGCTCGCATCGAGATCGATTGGCCCAGCGGGAAGAAGCAGGCGATCGACAGCGTTCGCGCCGGCCAGATTTTGCTGCTGGATGAGGCCGACGCGAAGCGTTGAGAGCCTCGCGGCAAAAAGGCTCCTCAGCGGTTCCTCCTCCAACTAAAATGCTGCCGTTTGCCGTTGCATCCTGACTCTGACATCCTGAGGTCACTCAGTATTCTGGAGCCAATCGAGGAATCGGACTGAGCCTCTGGTTCCAAATCTTCAGGCCACGCTCCGGTCAAACTGAATGGCGTAACGGCGGGCAAGGGACATTGAGTCCACCAAAGCTTTTCCAGGACGCAGCAACGCGATTTGCCACAGATAAACACAGATAAGAACTAACGCACACCCAGCCGCTGCAGTTCAGCCGCCGCTTGGCGCCGGATGTTGGGATCTTCGTCCGCGAGCGCCCGCCGAAGATGCTGTTCCGCACCCGCCTTATCGCCCTTTGAAGCCAGGATGCGACCGGCATTCAAGTGCGCGAGGCCGAAATCGGGACGTAGCCGGATCGCTTCCGCATACTCGCGTATCGCCTGATCGAGATCGCCTTGGCGCGCCAGCAAGGTGCCGCGGAAATTGTGCGCGTCCGGCGATTGCGGGTCGGCCTTCACGGCCGCATCGATCTCCCGGCGCGCGTCGTCGAAGCGATTCAGGCTGGCAAGGGTGACTGCATAGTTGCTCCGCACCTCGGCCACATTCGGATTGAGCTTGACGGAACGCGCGAAGTAGAACGCGGCCTGCGGCAGATCGCCTCGGGCGGCCAGCAAATGGGCCAGATTGCCGAGCGCGTCCGGCAGATCCGGATACGCCTCCAACGCCTTCAGAAACTCGCGCTCAGCGGCGTCTGGATCGCCCTGATCCTCCAGCGCCGCTCCCAGTTGATTGTGCGCATCGGCCATTTGCGGATCCAAAGCTATCGCCTTTTGAAATGCCGCCGCGCTCGACTGTACAACGCCCAGTAGATACCACAGCAACGGATCGTTGGGCGCGACCTTAACCCCGTGACTCAGCACGGACACCGCACGCGCCTGCAAACCCGCCTGCGTCAGCGCGTCTCCGAGTCCGAGCAGCGCGACCTGCGAATCGGGCTCTCGGCGGATCGCCTCCTCGAATGCAGGGATGGCTTTGGCGCGATTGCCGGCGGCGATCCAGGCTTGGCCCAGTTCGATGAAATACTCGGGCCGGTCGAACGGGCGGGCGGCGAGTTGCGGCAAACCCTTCGCCACGGCCAGATATAGCGGCTCCGGTTGCGGCGGATAGTATTGCACCACGTTGCCCTGCTTGCCCACTTCGGGACGCTCGGCCAGTGGCGCCAGCAAATCGCCCGGAGGCGGACGGCGCGCGATCAGATGGTCTGTCATGACGACATGGACTACGTCCTGGGTGCGGCGCTTGGGCATGTGACAGCCAGTGCAGTCGTTGGTCGCCGCGTGGGCGGCCGCCATGGTATGGCACCCGGCGCAGACCTTGTTAAAGTCGGCAGTCTCTTCGTGGGGATTGTGGCAGGTGATGCAGGTGACCTTGCCATTGCTGCGCAGAAAGCACTGCGATTTACGGAGGCGGTAGGCCGAGTGGGCAATCTCGAAATTGTTCTCGTCCCCAGTTCCGGGAGCGCGGTCGAAGAATACTTCGAAACTGCCTAAAGGCTCGGCCGGCTTATACGAAAATGGCGAGCGGCCGTATTTGCGAATGGCGTTCGGCAGCGGCTGGCTGGTGGTTTGCAAGTGGCATTGCATGCACACATCCATCTGCCGTTCCGGCACGAGGCGGGCGGGATTGACGATTGCCTGGCGGACGGCGGCAGCGGCAGCGCCGGACTGCGCCGCGCGCACATGATTGCCGCCGGGACCGTGGCACCTCTGGCAATCGATGCCTTCGGGTAGCGTGCCCGTGTATAGTGGCTCGCTGCCGACTTCGTCGTGACCCGCTGGAATGCGCGGATAGGCATTGTGGCAGAACATGCATTCGTAAGCGACGATGCGCGGCGGCAGGGTGTAGTCGCGATCCTGGCCCGGGCTCATCGCCCAGGTTCCGCCGTTTTCGGAATACCAGCCGAGCGGCAGCGCTACGAGTGTTCCGCGCGCCGTTCGGTGCAGGTAGGTTCGGGCGTGATTGCCCGATCCCATGACGTAATCGACGGAAAGTTCCTGAACGGCTGTCTCGCGCCCGTCGGGCCCGGTCCGCCAGCGGCGCTGATACAGCTTGCCATCGCGCTGCAGCATCGCGTACCAGGTACCCGATGCTTCATGAAAGAACGGGTTTCCCCGCGACAGGTCTTCGCCCGCAATGCCCGCGCGTGCAAACGCCCGGGCCATGCCGGTCCGGGCGTAAGACTGCGCGATCTTCGGATGGCAGGCCGCGCACACGCGCGCATCCAGGTATGCATTTGACACCTGCGCCGGAAGGGAGAAAGCAAGAACCGGCGCAAGCATCCAGAGAAATCGCACTCCCGCTATGATACAGGTCTTAGAACCAGGCCGAACCGCTGGAGGGCACTTTCACACGACGACTGCTCACTTTCAAACTCTCGCGGCGACTTTTTGGGAGAGAAATTCCCGCGCCATCTGCTGTCCTGAAGGGTTCGTTATTTGGTAGATGTGGCGAGCAATCTTGCCGTCCTTAGCCCATTAGTTCCAATAGCTTGCAGATTCTCCCTGAACCGGTGCCCGGCGAGCAAATGAACGTCGCCTCAGATCGAAATATTGAGCTGAAAGCCCTGCGACATTATGTGGAATCCATTTGCGCAGTGCGCAGTTGCCAAAAAGACACCGAAAAGATCACCGTAGCCGGTCTTCGAATCCGCTAAATGCGAAGGCTTGAGAACCTGTTCCGGCCCGCCGAAGGGTCGCTTGGCGTAAACCACCCATTCCATCTGACCAGCCTTCCGGCACAAAGATTCGAATGCCGCCGGCGGGGCCAACGATTTCAGTTCGCCGTGGAATTGGAGCTTGCCTTTCTGGAAGGCTCTTCGCAAATGAATCAGGAATCTCTTGCGGAAGAAGCGACTGAGTACCTTGACGGAAAGGAAAAACGATTTTCGATATGTGCTTCGGGATAATCTCATCTGGAGTTGCCCAAAAAGTCTTCATCAGTGCATTCAAGAGCATCAAGAGCATGGACGCCCTTTACACTTTTCGAATAGGAGCCGTATAATGTGACCGTGCCGCGGCTCCGGATTGCTGTTGTCCTCCTCGCTTCTGGCATGGCTTCGGTCATGATTTGGGCGCAGACTCCTCGTGCCGATCTACAGGGCGCGCAACTGGGCGCCGCCGCGGAACACCTGCAACAGGGAAAAGCCGAACAGACGATCCGCGAGTGCAAGGGCGTGCTGGCGACGGATCCGCGCTCCGCGCCTGCGCACATGCTTCTGGCGCTGGCGTATATCGCGAAGGGGTCGATTGCCATGGTCGCCGACGCCAAAGCGGAATTGCAGCAGACGCTCGATATCGATCCGGAGCTTGTGTGGGCGCGCTTCTACCTGGCCCGGCTTTATCTCGACCAGGGATTGAGCGAAAAGGCCCAGGAGCAACTGGAGATGGGTCTGAAGCAAAGCCCTGGGTTACCTCAACTTCTTTCGCTGCTGGGTGAAGTCCGGCGCAAACTCGGAGATCCTGCCGCCTCTCTGGAGTTGAACCGCAAGGCTCTCGACGCAGACGCCACAATGACCCCGGTGCATTATTTCCTGGCGCTTGCCTATCTGGACCTGAAACAGGAACAGCCGGCGATAGCTGAGTTCGAAAAAGTCATCCACACGCCCTACGTCACGCCGGAGATGTACAACGCGCTGGCGTCTCTGTATATCAGGAAAAAGCAGTTTGCCGAAGCGGAAGATCTGTGCCGGAAAGCCATCGCGCTGAACCCCTCACGGCCCGACGCATACCTGAACCTGGCGCGAGTCTATAACGCCCAGCACGCGAGTGACAAGGCGCTGGAGGCTCTGCGCGCCGCGCTGCCGGAGGGCAAGGAGTTCACCGTGTCCGAATATTACCAGGAACTGCAGGCGGATATCGCGGTGGAGCGCGGCGTCGCGTACACGGCCAAGAAAATGTACGCTCTGGCGATCGACGAGTATGCTCGCGCGCTCGATTTCGATCCGCGCCGCGCCGTCATCCACCGGCGCCTGGCGGAACTCTATCTACAGAAGGGAGACCCGGCCGGCGCCGCTCTGCATACGAAGGAAGCGGACAAGCTCGAGAAGCGGTAGGTTCGTCCACACGTTGACGAGTGGCTGGCAGCTTTCCAGTATTTTATCGCTGCACACGGGGTTGCCCTATACTCCCGGTTACAGCTACCAGTCGAATGGCGGCAACGTGAACATCACCGGGTCGCCGGACTATGCCGGCAGGGATGTTATCAGCAACCCTGCCACGCTCGGCAGCGGATGTTCGGGCAACAGGTACAGCGAGTTCAATACCGCGAACATAACGGGGCCGACGTACGGCAGCATGGGCATGGAATCCGGCCGCGACATCCTGCACAACTGTCCGACCAGGGAATTGGACATGAATATCGTCCGGAGGATTTCGATCAAAGAAAGAGTTAAGCTCGAGCTCCGCCTGGACGTCTTTAACTTGCCCAACGCCGTGCAGATTAGCTCTATCAGCAGCTCGGCGACGTTCAACAACCCGACGTCCATGACGCTGGCGAACAACCAGTACAATGGCACTACACTGAACCCGAGCCGCCTGACACCGGCCACTGCGGGCTTCGGCGCGGCGACCGCGGCCTCGGCGATGCGCAACATTCAGTTGGAGGCCCGGATCCAGTTTTGATGTTGGATGGTGTCGGAGCAGCCTCGGAGCCGAACTTCTCCAGGCTGTTCCGACACTCTCTGGGTATCTGGGCGGGCTCGCGCTCCGAGAGAACGATTCGGAACCGAGCGGCATCACGGTGGTCGGCAATGGCAGCAACGCCTGCTGCTTCTCGGGAGACGGTGGCCCTGCCATCACCGCCCATTACTGTGTGGATCGCAGCCTCGCAAAACTGAGGCCTTGAACGGAACGGGCGTCGGGTGACAGTACATGATCGATTGTCCAGACATCCCCGCGCGGGCGGTCATTTTCCCTAGATGTCTCTGCCTGTGCCAGCAGACCATCTTGGTCCATTTTTCATCGGTATTTCCTTGTAAGCCATTGAATTCCAACGATTCCATTTTCGATCCGCCCGATTTTGGTCCGTTTCACGCAAAATCCCGGAGCCGTCATCGTATTAACATCGGAAAACACATATAATGTCCGAGAGAGGTACTGAATGAGCACGAAGGCTACCGTTCGCCAGGCAGGAGACGTTTCGATCGTCGACCTGGCGGGCCGCATCACGCTGGGAGAAGGCTCCGGACTGGTGCGCAGCACGATCAAAGATCTGGTCAAAGCGGGTCAAAAGAAGATCCTGCTCAATCTGAAGGAAGTAAGCTACATCGACAGTGCTGGATTGGGCGAGTTGGTGGGGTCCTATGCCAGCGTAACTAACGGCGGCGGGAGCATCAAACTGCTGCATCCACAGGCGAAGGTCCACGACCTCCTGCAGGTGACCAAACTTTATACCGTGTTCGTCGCGTTTGACGACGAAATGGAAGCGCTGCGGAGCTACGCCGAGGCGGCGAAGGCGAATCGGCTGTACCTGTAGTTTCGTGGGGAGATTTCAAGAAAAAGTGGGGCGGCTTTCCAGGCGGTCCGACCGCCTTAAAGGCGGCTGCAGCCAGGATTGGCTGCCCCGCAGAATTTGCAGCCGGGATTTGGGCTGGCCCACGAGTATTGAGCAAGCTGAATAAAGTATGCCCTACCCCTCGTAGGGGAAGCGATTGATCGCGCGGACACACTCGGAAAGTGCTTCCAGCATTGTCTTGCCCCATCCGCAGGGTGTGTAGGGCGCGGTCTTTTGATTGGTCTGCCTGTCGGCCTGGGCGAAGAAATGCATCGTCGGCTCCTTGGGCGTGATGTATTCCTTCACTGTAATGACGAACTCCAATTCGACGCCGGCCTGGTGCTTCTTGATCGAAAAGTAGTGCAACTGCGCCATTTCCTGCGACGGGTCGGTCTGGGCGAACCCCCACTCTTTCATAACTCTCCTGAGATTGAACCAAGCGCCCGCATGGGGCTCATGGGCAAAATCCATTATATGCGCTACCGTGCTACCCGGGAGACGGCGTGTACCAGTTTGCGGTAGGGGATGTCGTCGTAGCTTTCGAAGCCGATCCACTCGCCTTCGCGCCAGGTGGAGTAATACCAGCGTGCCAGGACAGCCAGATATTCCTGGCGTTCCCGGACAGTAAGCTTGCGGGGTGAGACGGCGGCGAAGGTTTCGCGCAGTTTGCGGTCGAGCGAGACGGTCTTGCCTTCCTGCACTTCGAAGCCGAAACGCTGGGGCTCCTGCCAGTAGCCGTCGCGCACGAACCACATTTCCACCGCGTCCGGGGCGAGCGATCGGGTAATGGCCACGCCGTTCAGACGATCGGCATCGCGCACCAGTTCATCGCGCAACTTCAGGACGTCCTGCACCCGTTCGTACCGCTTATGCAGCCGGGCGGCCTCTTCGAACATCATCTCCTCGCTCAGGCGGTCGCGGGAGTGGCCGATGGCTGCGAGCAGGGAACGGCCGCCGGTCCTCAGGAACTCGACGACACGCGCGACTTCGTGGCCATACTCGGCGGGGCCCACCACTTCCTGGCAAGGTCTCAAACACATGCCCATCTCGCCGTAAATGCAGCCGGGGTGTTCGGGGGAAGGGAGCAGATCTTCCTGACACCGGCGCATCTGGAAGAGGTCGAGGAACTGGGCTTCGAACTTTTCGGCCGATGCGCGCGAGCGGAACGGTCCGAAGTAGAGACCGGCGCTGCGGGTGAGGTGGGTGGTGATGTGGCTGCGCGGGAATTCATTGCCGAGGACGATTTTCACGTAGGGCGGCATGCGCAGCTTGAGCAACTCGAGGTAGCGCTCCGGCAGGTGGCGGCGCGCCTGTTCGTAGAGCACCACACTCGATTCGAACGCCGAGCCGGTCAAGCGGTACTCGATACGCCGCACGGTGTGGCGCAGGTTGAGGAGCCGCGAAGGCTTCTCACGGTCCTTCAGGAGACGCAGCAGGCGGCGGCGCAGCAGGGCGGTCTTGGAAAGGTAAGGGTCGCCTTCCTGGGGCCAGAGCCCAAAGACCGCGGGGTTGTTGGGCAGCGCTTCAATCGCGGCATCCAACCGCGCGAGATCGTCCACTTCGATGACAGTCATCACCGGTAGAGCTGGAGATACTGGTCGCGCGTGGCCGGCGGCACATCGGCGACGCCGAGATTGTGGAGGACGTGTTCGCGGCGGCCCATACCGACGAGCGCCACGGCAATGCCGGGTGTGGAGCGAGTGAACTGGATGGCGCGCTGGGCGTCGCTCGCGAGGCCGGGGAGAAGATCCTGAACGGCGTCCGGCATCTGCGACAGGATGCGGGTCTGCATGAGCGTGGCGCTGGCGACGGCTACGATCCCGAGGCGGCCGGCTGTCTCCAGGACGTTCTCCGGGCGCTCCACAAAGGGTTCCACCATGCCCAGGTTGAAGGGAAGCTGGATGAAGCGGAAGTGGTGCTCTGCGCCGCCCTCCTCGAAGGCGATTTCGGCGAGGCGGGGCAGGCTGAGAGCGCCCTTGCGGCGAAAGCCGTCCCAGGTAGCGACGCCATACCAGCGAATCTTCCGGCGGTCCACGAGGATTTCCAGTTGAGTGAAGGCTCGGCGGATGCGGGCGTCGAAGTCGTCGCGGGTGCGGAAGCTGAGCTGGGTTTCGGGGTTGTGGAGGTAGAAGACGTCGAGAGTGTCCACTCCCAGGTTGAAGCGGCTGCGCTCGATCTGATCTTCCAGGAAGCGCGGGGCCAGGGAGTGCATCCCGCCCACCACGTCGTCGGGCTCCAGCGCGGGGACGGCGCCGGGGGTGAGAAATCCAGCCTTGGTGCAGACCACGATTTCCTCGCGATGGAGTTGACGAAGCGCGGCGCCGATGGCGCGCTCGGAGTGCTGGTTGCGGTAGTTGATGGCGCAATCGAAGAAGTTGATGCCGCCTTCTCCCGCGGCGATCAGGGCGTCGGTGTAGACGCGGTCGGCCTCCTCACTGATGGCGCCCAGGTACGTGCCGATCCCCAGGCTGGAGACGTGGAGGTCGAAGACGGTGCGGTAGAAGGACGTATTGAGAAAAGCGGGGTAACGGTTGATGTACCCGGATGTGGCGGCTGCGGTGGCAGGCATAATGGAGGTCCGCGTGACGGCGGGGCCCAAACTTCATAGTACTAATTGCGGTGGGGAGGATGGGAAGCGGGTGAGGTGCGGCAGGTAACGACTTCAATCCAGTTCCAGAACTTCCCGCAGAGCCTGTTCGACAGCTTCCAGGTGCTCGGGTGAGAGTTCACCCAGACAGCGATCCAGGCGCATTTTAGAGACGGCACGGACCTGATCGATGACTGCGACCACATCGCGGCCGCCGCAGCGGATTGGCACGAGCAGCGGCGGACTGGCTTGCGGGGCAGTGGACACCGGCACGACCACCACCGTCCTGCGTCGGTGATTGATGATGGTGCTGGAGATCACCAGGCAGGGCCTGGTCTTCGCCATTTCCGATCCCAGCGTAGGATCGAGCCGGACCCACCAGACCTCACCGCGCTTTGGCATCGTGCCACGGCGACTCAAGCGGATCCGTGGTATCCAGCGCTTCGCATTCCTGCTCGATCGCCAGGACGTCGGAGTGGCTGTTGGCGACTTCACAGGCGCGGATCAGCCGGTCTTCACGCTCTTAGAGTACTGCTTGCCAGACTTCGAGTCAGGTAGCACGGGCATTCTTGCCTGTGTTGTTTTTTCTTGTCCTGGAAAACCAACACAGGCAAGAATGCCCGTGCTACACCGAATTCGACCGTTCCTCACAATCTCCACCCCTCACTCGCAGTCCTGCCACAGCATGGCCTCATGAAACTACTCTTGCTTTCCTTAACACTCACCTCCGGGTTGCTGGCTCAGGCGCCCTTCCAAGTCAAGGGCACGGGCCACGGCAAACCCATGATTCTGATTCCGGGGCTCTCCTCTTCCGGCGAGACGTGGGACACCACCGTCTCCCGCTACCAGGACCGCTTCGAGTGTCACGTCCTCACGGTCGCCGGTTTCGCCGGCGTGCCCCGCGTGCCTGCGCCCATGCTCGACCGCGTTCGCGAAGGTCTCGCGGACTATATTCGCAAGAACCAGCTCGACAAACCCATCATCGTCGGCCATAGCCTGGGCGGCTTCATCGCCCTCGATCTGGCCTCGCACTATCCGGACCTTCCCGGCCCGCTGGTGATCGTGGATGCCTATCCATTCTTCGCGGGGATCGCCGACCCCTCCATCACTCCGCCGAAAGTCAAGGAAATGGTCGCCGGAATGCGCCAATACTACGGCAGCCTGGATCGGGATATGTATGAGCGCACCACGAAGTCGGGCGTCGCCACCCGGATCATGGTGACGAAAGACTCCGATCTCGACCGGCTGATCGCCTGGGGCCTGGCGACTGACCGTACCGCGGTCACCGATGCGATGTGCGAGCTTTTCTCCGCCGACCTGCGCGACGATCTCGCCAAGATCAAGAGCCGCACGCTGGTCCTCGGCACCTGGATCGGGTACAAGACGTACACCGACCGCGAGCGGACCGAAGCCAACCTCCGCCGTCAATATGCCAGGCTCGCCGGAGTCGAGATTCAGATCACCGACTCCGCCCGCCATTTCATCATGTGGGATGATCCGGAGTGGATGTTCGGACAGCTTGACCGTTTCCTCGATCTCGCCAGGCCGGTGCCGGCCCGATGACCAAGCGGCAGCTCTACTGGACTTGCCAGGTTCTCGGCTGGGGCGCCTACTCCGTCATCGGCCTGTGGATCGCGGCGGCTCACGGGGGCTGGCGGCCATCGCTGGCCGCCGGCTACTGCTTCTACTTCCTGTACAGCATCGGTTTGACCGATCTGCTGCGCCGTGAGACTCGTCGAAGGGAGTGGCTCGGCGGACCCTGGCGGCGGGCTTTCCTCCGCATGTCTCTCGCAGCCCTCGCGGTCGGCACGATTCAGGCGCTGCTCATCTTCTCGTTCGCCCTGACCACGGAAGACCGGTCGAGCGACTTCTTTCAACCAGGCGCGGTGATGGGAGTCTGGCTGGGCACCACCTACGCGACCGGCGCCTGGATCGGTCTCTACGCCCGGATTACCGGCCGGTGGCGCCAGAAGGAGCGGGAAACACGCCTTCAATTGGCGCTCCGCGAGGCCGAGTTGCGGGCCCTGGAGGCGCAGGTCAATCCCCATTTCCTGTTCAACTGCCTCAACTCGATCCGGGCCCTGGTTGTCGAGAACCCGCCCGAAGCGCAGGACATGATCACGCGACTCGCCAGCATCCTGCGCTACAATCTCCACCGCGACCGGGGCCACACGGTCCCGTTGGCGGACGAACTGGAGGCGGTATCCGACTATCTGGCGCTGGAGTCCGTCCGTTTCGAGGAGCGCCTGCGCGTGGAGTTCGCGATTGACGACGATACTCGGCAAATCCCCATACCACCCATGATGCTCCAGACGCTGATCGAGAACGCCGTCAAACACGGCATAGCGACGCTGCCGGGCGGCGGCGAACTCCGCATTCACTCCAGCCTCGGGCCGGATGCCATGATGGTAGAAGTGGAGAACACCGGGCAGCTTCGGGCGCCTCAGCCGGACGCCACACCGCTGGGTCTGAGCAACGTCCGCGAACGGTTGCGTGTGCTCTATGGCCCCAGCGCCAGCGTGCAACTCCAGGAGCGCGACGGCCGCGTGGCCGCCACTCTGCGGATTCCGAGAGTCCCATGAGAGCCTTGATCGTCGACGATGAACGCCTGGCGCGCCTGGAACTCCGGCGCCTGCTGGCGGAGCACCCCGAGGTCGAAATCGTGGGCGAGGCGCACAATGGGGAGGAGGCGCAGGTGCTGATCTCCAAACTGGCGCCGGACGTGGTGTTTCTCGATATCCAGATGCCTGGCATGACGGGCTTCGACCTGCTGGAGCAGGTGGAGGACCTGCCGCAGGTGATTTTCACCACGGCCTATGATGAATATGCCATCAAGGCTTTTGAGGTGAACGCGCTCGACTATTTCTTGAAGCCGATTCCCCCGGCCCGTCTGGCCGCCGCCTTGGCGAGGGTGGGGCCGCGTTCCAGCCAGCCGCGTCTGGAGCAGGTCTTCGTCCGCGACGGCGACAGATGCTGGATCGTGCGTCTGTCGGACATCTTCCTGCTGGAATCGGAAGGGAACTATACGCGCGTCTGTTTCGGGAGCGAACGCCCGTTGATCCGGCGGTCCTTGAATGCGCTGGAGCAGCAACTCGATCCCGCCGTTTTCTTTCGTGCCGGCCGCAAGGAGATGATCAACCTGAAATGGATTGAAAAGGTGGACATCGGGATTACCGGCGGGCTATCGGTGACGCTACGGGGCGGGCGGACGGTCGAGATGTCGCGTCGCCAGTCCGCCCGCCTGCGCGAAATCCTGAGCTTGTAGCACGGGCATTCCTGCCTGGAGATGCTCTCAGGCTCCGAAGTGGAGGGGGTCTCGGAGGTTTTGCAGCTCTCGATAATAGTAGAGCGGAGTGGGCTTCCGTCCACGGAATTGGAGACTCTTCAGGAAGTCGAGTTCTTCTTCAGTTGCGCCGCCGCTGAGGGTAGCATCCTGGAGAAACTCCTCAAGTCCGGGCGGTTTCTCGAATATCGCCTCAGGCGCCTGCTCGACGAACTCGAAGCTCTTCCAGGGCACAGATGTCAATTTCCGGTTCAATGTGATTTCTATACCGAAAGTCTCGAGGTCAATGTCCCACGATTCGATCAGCGGGTCGAGGAATCGGACGTAGTTTTCAATCGACACGTGGAAGATATCCGTCTCCAGGAACTCGACGATGGCGATGCGCACCTGCTCATACGTCCGTTTGCTGAGCCGGGCCATCAAGCGGAGCCACTTTTCATTGTCCAGTTCCTCTTTGGCGACCCCCTTAGCCACCTCCAGGAGTTTTTGCGAGACCAGGCGTTCCAGGGCTCCAAAGGGCTCCTTCTCAAAAATCGCCTCAAGCTGCTTCTGTTTGCCAGTCTCGCACTTGCGCAGAATCAGCTCGCGGAACTCCTGGAACAGCGGGCTCGACGGGTCGGCAACTTTCTTCTTGAGCGCCTCCCGGCGTTGCAGGCTGGCCAACTTCGAAAGTTCGCCGCTGGGAAGTTCCAGGAACTTCGCAATCTTGTCGTAGATGACGGTCCGGTCCGGCGCCGGCGGCAGTTTTTTCCTGGCCAGCAACTGGGAAATATAGGATTCGGTGACTTCGGCGGCAACCGCCAGGTCCTTTTGCTCCAAACCTAGCTCGTTCAAACGATGCCTGATGATGAGAGGTACATCCACTGGGAATTCCTTCCGCGCTTAACTGCTCTAGTTAAGTACTGCGTCCAATATCCCACATAACGGCTTGACAAGTAAAGAGAATTAACTTATAATAGTTAACGACTGAGCAATCCCGCCCACTCCTCAGGCGACCTGAACTAAGTCGGGTGGTCTGACATTCCTTCCCTTAGCCGGCCCTGTTGAGGGCGATCCATCTGAAGCGCAGCACGCGGTTCCACATGGAGACTCACGGGGATCGGACGGCGTCACCGGATCGGCCTCGCCAGCCTGACCGCCAGGGCCACGAGGAGCGCGTGGCAATCCGCTTGGCGACAGCACCGGATGTAGGGGAGGGCCCTGCCGGCGACCTAAATTAAGTTAGAATATCTGGGCCGCCACCAGCGGGATGGAGATTTCGTGAAAGACTTGCAAATAGCTCGGATATGCAGTGGAATGAGGGTCGTGCTGATCCTCGCTGGATTGGCCGCGCTTCCCATTGCAGGGTTTGGTCAGGCTCCCGACCCGCCGGATGGATCGGCCGCCATTCCCGTTACAGGGATCGGTCAAGCTCCCGATCCGCTGGATGTGAACGGCAAGTTGCGCTTTCATGCCGAAAACACGTTTTCGCCGTTGGCCATCGTAGGGGCGGCGGCATACGCCGGAGTCCTGCAGGATGTCGATGCCCCAACAGAGTGGGGACAGGGCGCCAAGGCTTACGGCAAGCGGCTTGGATCCTCGTTGGCCGGGTCCGGGATCCAGGGCGTTCTGGCTTTCGGTCTGGACACAACCCTGCATCAGGACCCCCGATACTTTCGTTCGAGCGGCGGAGGAGGGTTCTGGCGGCGGGCGGGACATGCGCTCCGTGGAACCATCCTCACGCGCACCGATCGCGGAGGGGAAACCCTGTCCACGTGGCGCCTGGGGAGTTGCTATGGCTCGGCGATCCTCTCCAATCTTTGGTATCCGGACCGGCTCGATACCGTGCGTCTCGGGTTCATCCAGGGTACCGTCACCCTCGGCGTCGGTCTGGTCGGCAATCTGGGAACGGAGTTCTGGCCTGACGTCAAGCGAAAGGTGTTCCATAAAAAATGATGACTCCCTATCATGCTCGTCTCCCGTCGGCCGCTCTTGGGCTCCTGATTCTTCTCTCGTGCCAGACCGCGCATTCGTACTCGGTCCTGACGCACGAAGCTATTATCGATTCCACCTGGGACAGCGCGTTCAAGCCGCTTCTCCTCAAGCGCTTCCCCAATGCCACCCCGGAAGAGTTGAAACAGGCGCACGCCTACGCCTACGGCGGCAGCATCATCCAGGACCTGGGGTATTATCCGTTCGGCAGCAAGTTTTATAGCGATTTGACGCATTACGTCCGGAGCGGCGACTTTATCCTCAACCTGATTCGCGAGTCGCAGGATCTCGACGAGTATGCATTCGCGCTGGGCGCGCTCTCGCACTTCGCGGCCGACAACTATGGCCACAGCATGGCTACGAATCTCTCCGTGCCGCTGCTCTATCCGAAGCTTCGCCGGAAGTTCGGAAATACGATCACGTACGCGGACGATCCCTTCTCGCACACCAAGACAGAGTTTGGCTTCGATGTGTTTCAGGCCTCGAAGAGCCACTATGCTTCGGATGCTTTCAAGAACTTCATCGGTTTTCAAGTCGCCAAACCGGTGCTGGAGCGGGCCTTTCAAGACACCTATGGAATGCGGATCGAGCAGGTTTTCCTGGACTTCGATCTGGCAATCGGATCGTACCGGCGGGCGGTTGGGACCGTTCTTCCAGCCCTGACCAAGGTCGCGTGGCAAATCAAGGGTCCGGAGATCCGGAAGGATACTCCCGGCATTACTCGCAGAACCTTTCTCTACAATCTGTCTCGCTCCAGCTACGAAAAGAATTGGGGCGCCACCTATCAACGGCCAGGCGTGAAGTCGCGAATACTGGCAGGCTTCTTCCACATCGTGCCCAGAGTTGGCCCATTCAAGGCGCTGGCGTTTGAGAAACTCACGCCGGAAACCGAGCAGTTGTACATGAAGGGCTTCAACGCGTCGATCGACCGGTACCGCGAGTTGCTTGCCGAAGTGGGCGGCGGCCGCCTTCAACTGCCCAATGACAATTTCGACGTGGGAGATGCCACCAAGGCGGGCAAGTACAAGCTGACCGACGCCGCGTACGCCAAACTGCTGCACAAGCTGGACGGCCACTACGCCGACCTGCCGCAAGACCTCAGGAGCGATATTCTCGCGTTCTACAAGGACCTCAGCCTTCCGATCGCGACCAAAGCCCAGGAAGGCGACTGGGTGAGGCTGCAGGCGGAGCTTAATCATCTGGAAGTCATTGACCGGGACCTTGCACCGGTGAACACCAAAGTTCCCGCCGCCCTTCAAGCACCGCTTCCCAGATGACGGATCGGCTCCCGTCGCGAGTTTTGTTTGGCGGCTGGATTGCTGAGTGTCTCTGAGGGAAGAAAAAGGAGATCATCGTGTCATTCGGACTTTACATACTGGGGTATCTGTTTGTAATCGGCGGCCTGACGTACGGCGCCAAGCTGATGCATGTGCCCACTCACTGGATCGTGGTCATGGACATCGTGCTGGCGGGTCTGGGAATCCTGAGCGGCGTCAAGGCCACACGCCAGAAGGATTCGGCTAGCTGAGTGACCTGCGGTTTGGTGGGGCAGACGGTCGCCGCCTGCCTCGCCCACAAATGTGGGGCATGCTTTAGCTTGCCCATGCAATGCTCGCAACGAAAATGGCAAGCTAAAGCCATGCCCCACCTTGGGTTACTCCAGCCGGAAAGCCACTACCGAGTCGCCCATCTTGCTCTTCATCTTGCCGTGACCGCCGGCGCAGATCACGATGTATTGCTTGCCTCTCCATTCGTAGGTCATGGGCGTCGATTGGGCGCTGGCGGGTAGTTCCACGCTCCACAGCTCTTTGCCGGTATCCAAGTCGAAAGCGCGAAGGTGCGGGTCCATCGCGGCGGCGGAAAAGGCCAGCCCGCCGGCGGTCGCCATGGGGCCCCCGAGGCTGATCGATCCCGGAGGCGCGCCTGCGCCCAGAGATCCGAGCGGCGACTCCCACCGCGGCTTCCCTGTGTCCAGATCGAACGCCACCAGCGCTCCCCAGGGCGGTGCATTGCAGGGCAACCCCGAAGGCGAGACCAGCCAGTCGCGATGCATCGCGTAAGGCGTACCGCTCTGACGCGCGAATTCGCCGCCCCACGCATATTCCTTCAGCGTCTTTCGGACGGCCGCCAGATCGTCGCGGGGAATCAGCTTCATGACCGCGGCCAGGCGATTGGTATTGGCCAGCAGAAGATGGCGGACCGGGTCCCACGCGGCGCTGCCCCAATTGACGCCCCCGATATTCCCGGGAAATGAGACGCTGCCCTGGAGACTCGGAGGAGTGAACAGGCCGTCGTTGCGAAGCGACCGGAGTTCGTTCCGGCACCACTCGCGGGCCTCCGGAGTTGGCCCCCAGACGTCATCCGCGGTGAGGCGTTGCGGAACCATCGGGCTCCAACCTGGCATGGGGTTGTGTAGAAGCCGCCTGTTCGCCAGGGATGTCGCTCTTGGGGACGGAGCGCTCTTCCACGGTGATCAGGGGCTTGCCGGTTTCCCGATCGAGCACGAACAGGTTACCGATCTTGGTGATGACGGCCACGGCGGGATGGCCGCGGAAGTCGATGAGGGTGGCCTGCGAGGCAACATCGTAGTCCCAGAGATCGTGATGGACCACCTGAAATCCCCACACGAATGCGCCAGTGGACGCCTTCAGAGCCACGACGGAGTTGGCCCAACGGTTGTCGTTCGGCCGCATGCCGCCGTAGTAGTCGGGGCTGGCGCTGCCGGTGGGAATGAAGACCAGATCCCGGGCCGGATCGGCGGCCAGGGTCGACCACGCGTTGGCGGCGCCCGTGCGAGGGTTCTGCTGGTTGGCCCAGGGGATCGGGTCCCAGGTCCAGCGCAGCTTGCCGGTGCGCGCGTCATAGGCCCGCACCACACCGCGCTCGGTGCTGACTTCGGAGTTGTCGCCGATCGAGGAGCCCGTGATGATGGTGCCGCCGACTACTGTGGGCGCCGAAGTCACCTGGTAATCACCCCATTTGGCGTTTCCTTCGCGGTAATCGACGTTCTGTGTAAGATCCACATGCCCCGCGGCGCCGAACCCGTCGCACGGCCGGCCCGTCTTGCCGTCCAGCGCCAGCAGGCGCGCGTCGATGGTGCCCTCAAAAACGCGCACACGGCAGACCGCCCCGGCGGCCGCCTTGGAATCGACCCACACAGCTACGCCGCGCGAGCTGACCTCGGAATATTGGTGCTCGCGGCTGACCTGGGGATCGTATTTCCATTTCTCCTTGCCAGTCGCGGGGTCGAGCGCGATCACCTGGTTGAAGGGCGTGCTGAGATAGAGGACGCCCTCCACCAGCACCGGGGTGGCTTCGAAAGCTGCCTTATCATTCAACTCGGTAGCTGGCTCCAGCGCCCCGGTATGATAGGTCCAGGCCACCTTGAGGCGGGTCAGATTGCCGCGGGTGATCTGCCGTAGCGGTGAGTAGCGAGTGCCGCCGGCATCGCGTCCGTAGGCGTACCAGTCGCCGTCCGCGGCCGTTACACGGAAGGCCAGAAACAAGACAAGTGCGAGATAGCGCATACAGGCATTGTGCGGCCACGCGCGGGCGGATTCAACAAATGGGGCTTCCCGGAACTGTCGCCTTCGAATGAAATGGCGTGATTCCGTCAACACTATTTGGCGTGTTTGACACGATCTGCGTTTAAGATTCCGATCGGAATCGGAAACGGGTAAGGCAGGAAAACCGAGCCGCCTGTTTTTCCTTTCGGTATAGTCGAATAGAGCCTTCGCATGCGGATTATCCGGAGAATTGCACTGTGGGGATGCCTCGCTCTAGTCACCCTAACGGCCTTGATCTATGTCGCCGACGACCTCTGGGCGCGCTTCCGGAGGCGGCCGGTCGAACAGATAAAAGTCGGCCGTTTATACGCCGCAGTGAACCACTGGAATGAGGTGGAGTACTCGGTCGGCACGCCGATTATGGAGACGTGCGTCGACGCCCTTATGCCGCATTTCGGCTACACTCCGTGCTGGTATCTGAGACGGCACAACATCCAACAAATCGGTCCGTAACTGTGGGTTGTTTCCGGATAGCGTGATCCGGGAGCAACCGCCTCCACGCCAGCCTGCCGCATTTCTGTTTTCGCATCAATAAAATGATTAGCATGACCACTCGGAGATGTGGAGGAGGCCTTTTTTGGGTAGACCTCCCGCAAATGTCCACCGAGGTAACGCTGCAATATTCAATCGAAGTGGAGACAGCCCCTCCAGACGCCAACTCTGCCCGCTTCACTGAACGCTTTGGGCACATTCGCAACCAATACTACTGGCATCCCGTGATTATTGACGATTCGGACTTCTACCACTTTGGCGCATCCATAAAGGATCTCGGCAAACGAGGTTCATGTTCTCTCGGATCGAGGAATCTGAAGTGGTTGATGTGTTGCGAAGGAAGTTTCAACATGAGTGGGTTACGGCCAAGGTTGAGATTTAGCAATCCCGCCTGCTACGCCGTCCCTCAAGCCAGCCGTGAATTTCTACCCGCCCCATTACTTCGAAAGGAATGGACTATCGCTCTGAATGGCGGCAGCAGGCGGCGATCACTGAATCATCGTTATCCCCACCAGCCCCGGCATTCCCACGACCGCCGCCACCAAACACGACGTTCTCATCCCGTGGGTCCCATTCCGCCGCTTGAAGGTCAGCGCCAGAATTCCGATTCCCACATCAGCGCCTTCCCGGCCACCAACCTGACCCGCCCCACGTTGTCTGGATGCCGGTCTCATTCTCCAGGGCCACCACCTGCCAGCCAAGGTCCTCGATCTTCCCAGTCCGTTCACACCAGCGCACCAGAGTCGAAAATCTCTTCACATCGGTCAGCGTTCGTCCGACTGCGTAAAAGCCCCGGTAGCGCCCGTCCCGCTTGAATTCTGAATCTGCAACCCAGTTGAAGCCATTCCGGTCACGGAGCCTGCGAAATTTGAAGCGTGTGATGAGCATCTTGGCGTTAGCTTTCCTGCCGTTTCGATGACGTTATCCGGGCCTCTTCCGCATCAGGCACACCCATGCTCGTGGCGGCTGCGGAAAGCTCGACTCAAAGTGGCTTGAAACCAGCGAAAGGATCTCGAAATATGGCTCAACTGCATTCACGATGTCCCTGGCACTCCGCTGTGGAGGACCAGGACCACGGCGTACCTCATCCGCATTGCCGAGGAGACTCAGCCAGAGGCCGCTTTCGTCCAGGCACCCGCTCAGGCTCTCCGCAAACCTCTGTCGTGTTTCATTCGAGTCGATTATGTGAAGAAAACCCCGATCAAAAGCAAAACCAAATGGTCCTTGTTCAACGTGGCTCCTGAAAATGTCGAGCATCAGGAACGTACACTTCACGTCGGCATTTTCAGCCTTCGATCTGGCTCTCTCGATGGCGATGGGAGAGGCGTCAACTGCCAGTACATCGAAACCTTGTTGCGCTAACCAGACGGCGTTGTCCCCGGTTCCGCATCCGACCTCCAGTGCTTTGCAGGGTGGTATTGGCGTTGTTGTCACCGTGTGGATCAAGTTGAAGTCGGGCTTGCCAATATCCCATGGCGGTGCTTCCTTTGCTTCATAACTCTGCCTGAAGTGCTCTGCATCCCGCATTTTGCTTACCTCAAAAAGGTTGCGTCGTCCCGAGTTCCATAGCCGATACCCGGTTACTCCACAGGGTCTCGTAAAAATCGTAGGCACGGCATTGAGATCGCCTTTACCAGTGTCCCACGATCCTGTTCCGGGATCGGGCTTCGGCGTTGTCCTGCATTCGCCACGAACCAAAATACCCAGGAAACATTCCCACGTGAGGGGTCTGGCTCCGTTGGAATCCTGCATCCCGTGTCCTTGGGTTATTGTTTTTCCGACGCATCCAGCGCATCGAGTCTGCGCTGGTACTTCCGCGCCATCCTGAGATTCAAAGGCACGACGACAATCGCGAGCATCAGACACCGGCCGCGGCTCCTTACAAATTCTTGCGGATTTCGTGCGGAAAGATGCGCAATCGCCTTGTCGGCCGTTTTGCACTGGACGCGTCGCCTGCAATTTTTTCCAACCATCGCCCACCCTCCTCCGTCCAAAGATCGAAACAATTAAGTGTTTTGTGATTCGGCAAGCTAAAGCATGCCCTACGGGCGGGAGAGAATGGTGGGGGCTGAAAGCATTGGTCGCCTGACGCTGATCAACCGGATGTACTCCACCGACTATGCCACCGAGGCGGACTTGCTGGCGGCGTGCCGCCGGCAGGATGTTCGTGCGTTCGAACAGCTTTACGAAATCCATGGGCCGCGCCTTAAGAGCATTGCGTATCACATCCTGGGAAACCGGCAGGATGCCGAGGATGCGGTTCAGGAAACCTTCCTGAAGCTCTATCGGGCGATCCAGGGATTTCAGGGCCAGTCCAGCATCGGCACCTGGCTCTGCCGGATCGCGATCAACGTTTGCTATGACCTGGCGAGGAAGCGCCAGCGCGAAACGGAAGTCCCGACGCGCGAGCACGCCGGGCCGACTTCGCAGGCGCCGTTGCGCGTGGCACTTCAGGACGCGCTCGGCCGCATCAATCCGCGACACCGGATGGTGTTCCTGCTGTTTGAGGTGGAGGGCTTGCGGCATGCGGAGATCGCATCGATTTTGGAAGTACCCGAAGGGACCTCCAAGGCCTGGCTCTTCGAGGCCAAGAAGGAATTGAAACGGCTGCTGACGGAGACCCGGCCATGATATTTCAATGCGACGATCTGGAACGGGCGCTGCGCTCTCCGGAACTGATGCCGGACGCCCGGGCGCACGCCGAGCGGTGCGAACAGTGCCGCGAGCAACTGTACCTGTGGTCGGAGATTTCGCGGTTGGCTCCCAGCCTTCATGAGGAGTGGGAGAGCCCAGCACTCTGGCCTGCGATTCGTGCCGGTCTGGCCGCCGCGGCGCCGCCGCCCAGACGCTTACCGGTATGGCGCTGGTCGCTGGCGGCGGCAGTTCTGGTGGCGATGGCGATCGCGCTGTCTCTGCCCTGGCGGGTGAAGCCGCAGGACCGGGAATTTTTGACCGAGGGTGCGCTCGAAGAAGTGCAGCAGGCCGAGTCGGTCTACGCACGGTCGATCGAGAAGCTTTCGAAGGTCGCGGCGACCAGCATGGAGCGGACTCCCTCTCCGTTGGCGGATGCCTATCGGGAGAAACTGGCGCTCCTGGATTCGGCCATCGCGGACCTGAAGGCCAACATTGAAAACAATCGGTACAACGTGTACTTGCAGAACCAACTGGCAGCGCTGTATCGGGAAAAGCAGAAGACTTTGCAGGAGTGGCTGGAAAATGGGAAACGGAATTAGAAAACTGGCACGCCCGTGTTACGTGTCTTCGCGCGTCCTCGCGAGTGTTCTATTGTTGTGCTGCTGTGCGATCACGGCGACTGGCCGCGAGGAGACCCAACGCGACTTCCGCAAGACCATCGCGCTCGCTTCAGGCAAGACCTTTCGTATCGAGAATTCCAACGGCAACGTCACCATCCACACGCAAAACAAGGCCGAGGTGGATATTCGCGCAACCATCCATTGCTCGGCCAACACCGCCTCCGAGGCTCGCAGCTTTTGCGAACAGGTCCAGATTGTGGTGGATGAGGGCTCGGGCGTGTCAGTTCACACCCAGTATCCATCCAACTGGAACAGCCGCAACCTGTCGTACGGTGTTCACTACGACATCACCATGCCGGAGACCGCGCCCCTGGAGCTGCGCAACCGCTTCGGAGCGGTGAGTGTGGCCAACCTGCACGCGCCCGGCGTGATCCGTAACAACAACGGCTCAGTTACTCTTTCCGGCAGCCGCGGCCGCCAGGAGATCGAGAACTCGTTCGGCGACGTGGAAGCTCGCACGATTGATGGCGACCTGACGGTACGGAACGGCAATGGGGGCGTGACTGCCAGCGACATCACTGGAACGCTCGACATCACCAACCGCTTCGGCCAGGTGCGCGTGACTCACGCCGGCCGGGGAGTGACGATCCACAGCAACAATGGCAACATCGCCGTGGAGAACGTTACGGGCATAACAGTTGTCGGCAACTCCTTCGGCCCGGTGACGGTTGCGGACGCAAAGTCCGACGTGACGGTGCAAAACGAGAACGGCGAAGTCCGTGTCACAGATGTCGCCGGCACAGCGGACCTCCGCACCTCCTTCAATCGCGTGAGCTTTTCCCATGTTGGGAAACGCCTAACCGTGCACGCTAACAATGCCACGATCTCCGGCGACACCGTCGGCGAATCCGCCAATGTGGAAAACTCCTTTGGTGGCGTAGACCTGCGTGGCGTAAAAGGGGGCGTGCGGGTGACCGCCTCCAACAGCTCGTTTCATCTCAACGGGATTGGCGGCGAGGTGTATGCGAAGACCTCGTTTGGAACGGTCAACATCGGCGATGCGGTGGGCCCGATCACGGTGGAGAGCTCCAATAGCTCGGTTACGGTCGAGGCGAAGCCCGCGCAGCGATGCCAACCGATTGCCCTGAACACCAGTTTCGGCGCGATCCACGTGACCGTGCCAAACGGCATGGGCTACAACGTGTCCGCAAGGACCACTTTCGGCCGGATCCACTCTGAGGCCGACATGACGATCAGCGGCGACGTAGGAGGCGACGCACTGACCGGCAAGATCTCAGGTGGCGGCTGCGAGCTCAGGCTCACCGATCAAAATGGCGGCATCGACATTCTGAAAGGTAAGTAGCCTTTTAGTGGGGCGGACCCCCTGGTCCGCGGCCGACGCCCCCGTCGGCCTGTCGGCATCGCGCCGGAATTACGGTGGCAGTCACCGTAACCCCCAAACTGCAAATTGTAATTGGGGGTTACGGTGGCTGTCACCGAAATAGCCGTCCCCGAATGCAGCGCCGCAAGCCACCTGCCTCCCGCGTTCGAATGCCTCGGAATTACGGTGGCTGTCACCGAAATAGCCACTCCGGCCCTACTCCGCCCGCTCCCCCGCATGCAGCGCCGCCGCCACCTGCTTCCCTCGCTCGAATGCCTCGCGATAGGCCTGCCGGCGCATCTCTCGGGGGAACGGTGCGTTGGCGTGGTAGAAGTACTCCAGGCCCTTCCCGACTGCAAAGGTCCCCGCGTACGCGATCGCACCCTTCGGAATGAGCCCGCCGCCCAAGGGGATCTTCCCCACCAACTCCCGCGCGATCGCCCGCCAGCCGAAGGCGCTGCCGACAATGGACAGAATCTCGGCCTTCTGGCGTCCCAGCCCGGCTTCCCGGCCGCTGGCCGCGGCAATCTGAAACGCCATGCGAACCTGGTTGCCCGTCAGGAAGGCCGTGTCGGAGGCGAACTCGCCGAATCCCCACGGCAACTCCAGGAGACTGGGGACCACGTTGGGAAGAGCCGTTGCCAGCGCGAACAGCGCGTTCTCCCGGGCAACCGACCTTATAATCCCATCCACCACCGCCTTGCGAAATGCGGGAAACTGGCGGGCTAACGCCAGCGCCAACTCGTCATGTTCCGCCAGGATCTGCGCCACCGTCGATCCGGGGTCGTCCCGCTGGAAGGTGTAGGCCCCCGGATGGCACTGGATTCCATGCGCGTACAGAACCAGGTCCACTTTGTCGGGAGCCCCTGGGTAGCCCGCGCGGTGAATCCGTTCCATCAACACCATGCGCGGTTCACCCGGAACGCCGGCGGGCAGCAGGAAGTCCTCCAGTTCGGAATAACCGCGCCCACCAGCCGCTACCAGTCCAAAGCTCACGGGCCGCTCGGCCTGGTTCTGGACCTCCTCGGGATTCAACAGGGAGAATGCCGCCTTAGCCTGCTTGACTAGTTTCAACATATTGTTTTGAATGGGATGCCTCCGTCCGATTACTGAGGCCGCTGGGCGCCTGAAAGGCGGAACATTACTTGCAACCCCTTCCGCCATTCTACCGCCAGGCCGATCCGCTCCACATCGATCT
>PMTT01000657.1 GCA_003167275.1 Bryobacterales bacterium
GTTATTTATTTACGACGCCTTACCACCGTCGTTAAATCTATCGCCAATGCTTTCCAAGCCCCAATGCTCGGGCTCTATTAGAGAGTCGGCGTCGAGCTGTCAGCCAATGATAAGCGACCGCTGGATCTTCCGATCCCGAGGATTGTAAACGTTCTTGTAGCTGTCAGGAACTTGAGGTTTCCACAAGAAGCCACAAGCCTCAACAGTCGCGACCAACCAGACTTCTAATTCCAACTAATTGAAAACAAGCATTTTCTTCGGATTTTATCCTAACACAGCCTCCAAGGCATCCCTGTGCCGCAAAAGCACAAGGTCGGCCTGAAGGCATCACTTTTGCATCACCAAATTGAATTTCAGATAGTCAATGCTGAACGGTGTTCGAACCCACTGTAGTCGATTTTGTAGATACTTCTTCCTCCGCGAGTATCTACAATCAACTGATTTCAACAAGATTCCGACCGTCTGAATTTTCGGGCCTTGATTCTAAAGCCTTTATTTTCTTCTGGTGAGCCGGGCGGGATTCGAACCCGCGACCCTGTGCTTAAAAGGCACATGCTCTACCACCTGAGCTACCGGCCCAACTCGTGGTGTATCAATGAGTTACGGAAGGAGTGGACCCTCCGAAGCACTGACTCTGGGGACTTCTTGCAGGACCCCTGAAGAAACGCGGCTTTCCAGGGCGATGGTCGCCTCACGGCGGGCTTTCGCTCGGAACTTGGTATAACGACGCAAGATGGCCACGTTCACTTCACCCATCATATCAAGCATCGTGCTCTCGGGTACGTCGACCTTGGCCGGCGGCTTGGCTTGCGCCGTCAGAAGCCGAGCGGGTCGAAAAGTATCGCGGGCCGACAGTCCTGGCTTCCATCTGCCTTTCGGCGGGTGGAAGCTGGAAAGCCGCTCCGCGTGCTGGATGGCGTGCCCCACGCGTTCCGGCAGACGAATATCGATACTCTCTCCCCCTGGCAATTCGCAGAGGCGGGCTGGCGGTGCCGCCTGCCGCGCCCACTTGCGCACCTCTCATGTTCTCAACCCTTCAGCGCCCAATTCGCTGCGCCAGTCGCCCCGCACCGAACGGCGCGTTTGGCTGAAAGCCGGCCGCTAACCGCCGAAAGCTCTTCCTTCACTCCTGCCGCAGCGCCAATACCGGGTCGATCCGGGAGGCGCGCCGCGCGGGGAGCCATCCGGCGATGAAGGCAACGCATGCGACCAGCAGGCTCACGGCGCCGAACGTCAACGGATCGTACGTCGGTACGTTGAAAAGCAGGTTACCCATCAGCCTCGTTATGGCGAGACCGCTTCCGATTCCCAGCAGGATACCGACCGCCACCAGGCGCATGCCTTGCCCGACCACCAGGCGCGATACGTCGCCGGGGCGGGCGCCCAGCGCCATGCGCAGGCCGATTTCATTGGTCCGCTGGACTACCATGTACGCCATCACGCCGTAGATGCCCAGGGACGCCAGCACCATTCCGAGCAGGCCGAAGATGCCAAACAGGGCTGCAGCCACGCGGGGCGCCCACAGTCCCAGCGAGATTAGCTCCTGCACCGTGTTCGGATTGGTCAGCGCCATGTTGGAATTCAGCGACTGCACCTGCTTCAGGACGGCGGGCATCACCGCCGCCGGATTCGCGTCGGTGCGGACATGCAAAACCGCGAAGGAGCTGTAACTCTGGTCCAGCGGCATGTAAGCGATGGGCTGGGGCTGTTCACCGATCTGCAGCACCACCGAGTTTGCGCACACGCCCACGATCTCCCGGTAGTCGTTGTCAATGGTGAAATGGAATCGCTTGCCTATAGCGCTCTGCCCGGGCCAAAAATGCCGAGCCATCGCTTCGGTCACGATGGCCACATGCTTGGAGCCCTGGCGATCGAAATCGGTGAAGCCCCGGCCCGCGATCAGGGGAATCCGCATGGTGTCGAAGTAGCCTGGCGAGATCGCGGTGATTGAAGTCAGCGTGCCGCGCTGGTTCGGGTCGCTCTCCTGGCCCTCTGCCAGCACCGTCGCCAGAAGCCCTCCGCCGAGCGGCCGGCTGTTGGCCAAGGCTACCGAGTGAACGCCCGGCACGGCCCTCGCCCGGTCGAGCGCCGTGCGGAGAAACTCCAGGCCCTTTTCCGGAGTGAAGCGCTGCGGCCCGATATCGAAGTCGAAGAGATTCCGCGTTTCGAAGCCCGGATTGATCTTCTGCACCTCGTCCATGCTGCGGATCAGGAGTCCCGCGCCGGTCAGGGAGATGAGCGCCAGGGACACCTCACCCACCACCAGCACGCTTCGCAGCTTGTTGCGCGCAAAAGCCTCGCTGCCGCCGCGGCCCCCGGACTTCAGGATCTCCGCCAGGCTTGAAATCGAGGTCCGAATAGCAGGTGCCAGGCCGAACAGGATGCCCGTGAACACAGTCACCGCCGCGGTAAAAAGAAACACCCGCCAATCCAGCCCCACCGGCAGGCTGTTCTGATTCAGGCCGGCCGGGCGGAACGACCACAGCAATTGGGAGCCTCCCAAACCGAGCAGCAGCCCCGCCCCACCTCCGGCTAGTGAGACCAGCAAGCTTTCGGTCAGCAGTTGACGAACCAGGCGGCTCCGCTCCGCTCCTAGCGCCGTCCGGATGCCCATTTCGCGGGTGCGTTTAGCCGACCGCGCCAACTGGAGATTGGCCAGGTTCACACAGGCGATCAGCAGCACCAGCGCCACCACGGCGCTCAACGCAATGCCGGCGGTTACCAACTGGTTCCGCGGCAAGAACCCCAAAGCGGCCTCCGCCAGCGACGACAGTTCCACCGTCCGGCCGCGGTTAGCTCGCGGATATTCGCGCTCCAGGTTCGTCGCGATGGCTTGGAGGGCTGAGGCCGCCTGGGCCTGTCCCACCCCGGGCTTGAGGCGTCCGAAGACGTTGAACATGCGCATCCGCCGCTCGTTGAAGAGCGCCTCCAACTGCCCCGGCAACGCCTGGGCGTGCATGCTCATGGGAATCCACGCCAGTTCGGGATTCACCAGGGTCTGGGTGCCCTTGAACTCCGGCGGCATGACGCCGATGACCGTATAGGGAATCGAGTTGAGCTCCAGAGTCTTGCCGATGGCCCCGGGATCGGCTCCGAATAACTGAACCCACAGGCTGTAGCTCAAGACCGTGACCGTGTTTCCGCCTTCGCTGCGATCTTCATCCGGGAAGAACGTCCGCCCCAGCGCCGGCTTGACGCCGAGCACGGCGAAGTAGTTGGCGGATACCAGCACGCCTGTCTCCGGCTTCGGGTCGCCGTGCCCGGTCAGCGTCACGCCAGTGAGAATATACGCCGCCAGGCCTGAGAACACGTTGTTCTGGTCGCGAAAGTCCTTGTAGTTGAGGAAGGACATCGGCGTGCGCTGAAAGTTCGCGATGGTCGTGGTAGTGGCATGGTCCACCGTAAAGAGTTGAATTACGCGCCCAGGATCCTGGACGGGAAGCGGATTCAGGAATACGGCGTTAGTTAGGGTAAAAATCGCTGTATTCGCGCCGATGCCGAGCGCCAGCGAAAGTACCGCAACAATTGTAAATCCGGGGCTGCGGGCCAGGGTACGAAACCCGTACTTCAAGTCTCTCCAGATAGATCCCATGGATTCAATATAGGACGTACGGCCATGGAAAGCGTGAGGGCTGTGGCTTGGCAGTCAGCGTCCCCCGATCGCGAAGAGGGTCGAGTTATTGATGGCGTATAGCGTCCCATCCGGTCCGATCACCGTGGGCGAGTACGGCTCGGGAACTCCCCCCGTAAGGGTCAGCATCTCGGAGAAAATATTAGCCGCCAGATCCCAGCGGTACAGGCTTCCGTCCTCGCTGTTGACCACCACCGAGCCGCTCCGGGGGTCCACCGCCGCCGAATTGATGCACCACTCCTTCACCGCGGGAGGGGGCCCGTCGGCTGTCGGCCCCGCAATCGTCAATACTTCGCGCATCACCGTGGCCCCCGTTACCGGGTCGATTTCGGTGCCATTGGGATCCAGCACGGCGATCTTGTTCAAACCGTCCCCTCCGGTGTCCGCGTAGTTGTTGTACTTGGTCATGAGCAGATAAGCGGAGCTACCGGTATAGGACGGCGCCATGGCGGAGGGCACCAAGGACGGCGTATCGTCCCACCCGAAGGCGCCCGGAATCTTGGAATGCGCCAGTAGCGCGTCGAAGTGCAACAACCACCCGCGAGCGTGGTTCTCAACCGCGGATTCGAAGACTCCGAAGTAAACATCACCGTCCCAACCCACCATCGGGGAGGCCGTCCCATTGTCGAGGAGAAGCGCGTCGTCGCCCGTCGCGGGGTCCTTCAACCGAACCCCACTGAGGCGCGCCAGCGTGGTCGAGTTCAGGGCCAGCAGATATCCTGAGGTGTTCTCATCGCTCACCGCGATGTAGAGCGTCCCGCCATCGGAACTCAGCGCCGGAGCGCAGTTCTGAACCACGTGGGCGATCGACGCGTCGGAGGCAGCCTTCGCGACCGTGGTCCACGTGCCCACACCGTTTGCGCCGATACGGGCGATTCCGCTCCGGAGTCCCAGAGGTGTGTCTCCAGTCACCTCAAATCCGAAATAGAGATTTCCCCACTCGTCCGCCGTGAGCGGTGTGTCGATCATGACGCCGGCATCGTAAGCCTCCGGGTTGGCGGAGTAATTGGAGAGGCCGTAAAACGCGATCTGTCCGTGCGGACCATCCGCGGCATCGGGATCGTCGCGGAAGTACACGGTGCCGCCGGCGCCTGGGAAGTAGAGTCGAGTGTCAGCAGCCAGTACCGGGCCGAACTCCGGAATCCAATCGTGCGGGGGCAGAATGTAGTCCGTGTTCATGCTCCACTTGAGGCTGCCGTCGAGGCCCGAGTGCGCTTCCACCCGGAATCCTCCACCAGCGCCAGTCTTCACAGGAACGATCACCGTGTTTTCCGCGGTGATCAGAGGGGAGCCATAGTGGATGAACAATTCGTCGTCGGAGTACAGCGGGTCGAGATCCACCGGCGTCTGCCAGAGAATCCGTTGGAAACTCTGCGAGCGCACCGGGGATAACGCAGTGTGCTGCGGGTTCCCGGCGAAGCCGGCCCACGGCCGGAAGCGCCGCGGTGGAGGGTCGTGTTGAGCGAAACAGACGGAAGCCGGGCTGAAAACGAGGAGGAATGCGGCCGGCAGAATCGTTCCCACACTCGCATTATGACGGAACCGGCCAGCATGCGCCCGGATGGTACTAAAGTAGGGCCTTGAAGCTGGTGCATCGCTGATCGCACCCCTCCTGTTCATCATCTTACGGCCAGGCTCTCAACGGGCCACGATCGCCGGACAAATATC
The DNA here is from genome assembly GCA_003167275.1 of Bryobacterales bacterium. Taxonomy (GTDB): domain Bacteria; phylum Acidobacteriota; class Terriglobia; order Bryobacterales; family Bryobacteraceae; genus JAIQFL01. Next base: position 5,300 of record PMTT01000657.1, read on the forward strand.
CGAATCCCAAACACTCTCTTCCATTCTACGGTCTCGGCGCGAGTTCGTGGGAGACTTACCGCGAGCCATTCGGCCTCAACTACCTTCTACCGGATGTTAACCAGATTTCTTGCCTCAGATAGGGACGTCGCCAGCCGCACTTTGCTTGCATCGTCGGAGTTTAGCCACTCTCCCTGGGAGTTAAAGAACTCCATTCCCCACGGTGCGGCTTCACCTGCCCGCAACGCGTCCTGAACGGCTGCTCGCTCGGGCCCAAGGTCTCGAAATGTTGAACTCACGAAAATCAGCATGGTTCAATTCAATAAAACTCCGCCGTGGGAGTGGACAATCCGCCGAGCATATTAGCACCGAAGTGCCAGTCGTCCTCACGGGAGGCCAACATCGAGGTTTCGAATAGTGGAAGCGCGGACCCTCCTCGTTTCTGGTCTGAGTCCATGCCATCATTAGATTATTACGAACGGCCGGGGGCGCTTTCCGATGATCGCTTCGTTGCGACGGCACGGCCGCTCCCGACCTTTTGCAACTCGATCACCAGACGCAAAGCGTCATTCACTGCTCTCTCACTGCGAAAGGCCTTTCGGACATCGGGGTCCAGCAGAACCAGATTGGTGCCGGCGTGATAGCGCTTCGCGTATTTTCCGCGCGCCCCCTTATCGAGCAACTGCCGAAGATCGTATTCGGGGCGTAATTCGTCGCTCATCTCATCTTTGCGTTTCTTCATAAGCTCGTTTCTCACTTCGGGTCAATGTTCGAGCGCTGATGATCCGAATCCGTCCGCTGCGCTCTGCGTGAGAGACGATCAACAAACGGCCCCGATTCGACAACCCAACCGTGATGTATCGATGTTCGCGGGCAGAGTGGTCCGGATCGGATGCAGTGGTGCCGAGAAAATCGCCAAATACAGTGGCGGCCTCAGAAACCTTGTGCTTGCGAAGATTGAGGGCCGCTTTGCTCGGATCCCACTCGAACTCCATGCGTCCAGTGTAGCGAGTTGAACCAGGCTTCGCAGACGCTCGGAACGAGCGTCGAACGGGGCAGTCCTCTGCCGCAAATGGCTGCCAGGAGACAGGCTGTCCTGTACAGTTTACAACCCAGCCCTCCTTTCCCGCCTGCCCGTCTGTGATAGCATCAAACCAATCCAACCGAGGAGGGATTTGTGACACTTTCGCGTTTGTTTTCCAGGCTGGCCGCGGGCACGTGCTGCGCGGCCGTAATCGCTTTTGGCGCCTCCACTGTCAGCATGACGGCCGGCAAGGCCCAACTCAAGTCGGCCGGACCGCTGGCATTCGGGCCGGACGGCATTCTGTTCATCGGCGATTCCATCGGCGCCACCATCGTGGCGCTGGATGTGGATGACCACACACCGGGCCGGTCGGGCGGCACCGTGGAAATCAAGGGCATCAACGAGAAAATCGCGGCGATGCTGGGCACGGCCGCGGACCAGATCACGATCCAAGACGTAGTGGTGAATCCGATCTCGAAGAACGTCTATCTCTCGGTTTCGCGCGGCAAGGGCCCGGACGCAGTCCCCGTGATTCTGCGAGTCGACGCCGCGGCGAAGATCACCGAAGTGTCGCTCGACAACATTAAGCACTCGGCGGTCAGCCTGCCGGACCCGCCCACCATCGCGGCCGACAATCCCCGCGCCCAAGGGCAGCGCATGGACGTCATCACCTCAGTAAAGTACGTCGATGGCAAGGTGTTCGTGGCCGGCCTCTCCAACGAGGAGTTCTCCTCCAGCCTGCGCTCCATTCCCTTCCCCTTCACGGAGGCCAGCAAAGCGGCGGGCATCGAGATCTGGCACGGGTCGCACGGGCGCTTTGAGACCAATGCACCGGTGCGCACGTTCGTCCCTTACGAGATCGATCACAAGACCAGCATCCTGGCCGCGTACACCTGCACTCCGCTGGTGAAGATCCCCGTTTCGGAACTCAAGCCCGGCAGCAAAGTGAAGGGCACCACAATTGCGGAACTGGGCGCAGGCAACCGGCCGCTCGACATGATTGTCTACAGCAAAGACGGCAAGCACTTCATCCTGATGGCCAACAGCGCCCGCGGCGTCATGAAGTTGCCGGCCGACAACCTGGAGACCTTCCAGCCCATCACCAAGCAGACCGAAGTAACCGGCGTCCCGTACGAAACCATCGCCGGCCTGAAGGGCGTGCAGCAGCTCGATAAGTTCGACGACACCAACGCCCTGGTGCTGATGACCAGCGGCAATTCGCTGGATCTGCGCACGGTGCCTCTGCCGTAAGGCAGGGCAGCTCAGGGGTGCTCTTTTGGATCATGCGGATGCTGCGTTTTCGTGGCGCGAGCACTCGTGCTTGCCGCGCCGAGGTTCGTCTCGGTGCTTGGCGCGTTGCCTCGTTGGCTGAGCGCCGGGGCGCTGGTGCCAGCCCTCGGCGCCCTCGTTCTCGTTTGCGTTTCTTGACAGGGCAGGTCGCTGACCGCGGTAACGGGTCATTCCGACTGCCTTACAAATTGCTGCTCGCGCTTCTTCTCCTGGTGCTGCCCATCGCGGCCCAGACGCCCGTCATCGTCATGGAGGCGGGCGTCTTCCGTGTTACCGGATGGCGGGCCGTCGGGCCTCCACTCAACGGTTGGTCGTCCGTCCTGGCCGTCTACGCCGGCGAGGGCGATGTGCCGCCGCTGTTGGGCACGTACTCCTTCGCGGACGGCTCGCTGGTATTTACCCCCCGCTTCCCGGTCGCCCCCGGCATTCACCTCCGGGCGGTGTTTCAATCGCCGGGAGGCGCCCCCGTCGAAGCCACTTTCGATATCCCCAAAGAAGCCGCGCCGGCCGTTACCACGCGGGTGGCTCACGTTTACCCGTCCACCGGCATCCTGCCCGAGAATCAGCTCAAGTTCTACATCTACTTCTCTGCCCCCATGCAGAAGGGCCAGGCTTGGCAGAGAATCCACCTGCTGAACTCCGATGGCGACCGCGTGGTGCTGCCCTTCCTGGAACTGGACGAGGAGCTTTGGGACCGCGATAACACACGCCTCACCGTGCTGTTCGATCCCGGCCGCATCAAGCGGGGGCTGGTGCCACTGAAAGAGGATGGACCGTCCATCGAGGCCGGGAAGCACTACACGCTGGTGATCGACCGCGATTGGCTGGATGGCCGGGGTGTGCCTCTCGTCGAGGAGTTCCGCAAGGAATTTCGGGTAGCGCCGGCCGATCGAACCCCGCCCAATCCTGCGAAATGGCAGATCGGCACGCCCCACGCCGATACCACCGAAGCGCTGGTGCTGGACTTCCCCAAGCCTATGGACTTCGCCCTCCTCCAGCATCTGCTGACGGTGGTGGGTCCCGGTGGCACGGTCGCCGGAACCGTGGCGGTAGTGCGGGACGAGACCGAGTGGCGCTTCACCCCGCAGCAGCCCTGGAAGGTGGGCGATTACCAGGTGGTGGTTCAGACCACCCTCGAAGACCTCGCCGGAAACCACGTGGGCCGCGCGTTCGACGTGGACACCTTCGACCGCGTCACCCGCACGATCTCGAAAGATACCACCTCATTGCCGTTTCGGATCCGTCATCAGTAGCGCATACAAGGCCCAGCCCGAAGTGGAAATGTGCTCGGCGTAGCTCTGCTGGCCCGAGGGTCGCGTAGTTTCTATCCAGCCGCCCGAGGGCAGTTGCCGCGACACCAGGAACGCCCTCCCGCGAGCGAGTGCCTTTGAGGACCGCCCCGATTCCCCAACCGAGCTGAGCGCCAGCAACACCACTGCGGTATCGAAATCCTCGGCCGGCATGTGGACTTGCGGTCCCCAACCGCCATCGCTGGTCTGAGCATTCAGGACCATCTCCAGGCACCTGGACCGAATCTCCTCCGATCGCGGCATAGCCAGCAACATCGCCGCGGCATCCAGGATGTTCTCGGGAGTGGCGGACTGGAACCATCGATTGGCGCGCGCGATGGCCGGCGCAAAGCGCGTGGAATCGGCCATTTCAAGCGTGCGGCGTGCCAGGTACGTGGCCAGCGTGATCCCGTACGTGGCGGGAGCGCCGGGCATGCCGCCGGTATCGACGCCCCAGGAGCCGTCCGCTTCCTGGAAACCCAGCAGCGATTCGGCGGCCGCCAGCAGCGGTCGGCGGTCGGGAAGCCGCGCCTCGGCCAGCGCCGCGGCGAACTGGATGTGGGCCAGTTTCGGACTGCTGAAGCCCGGAGTGCCCTGGTGGTTGTCCCATTGGGCGGGGTGTACGAGCCACTCGGTGGTGTCGCCAAGGGCCGGCTTCGGCACCGCGTACCCCTGATGGCTGGCCGCAAACAGCGCTCGGGCGGCATCGCCGTTGTTGGCGAGTCGCCGAAATGGTACGCGGACCTCGCCGCGTTGCGTCCCTACCAGGCGTCGGATTCCATCGCCGTCAGGGTCTACCGGGACTCCCTTTCGAGCTCCGATCCCGACAATATCGTGGCCGCCACCAAGCCCCTCATCCAGCTCCAGTTGGGCCGTCTCGAATTCCAGGCAGGGCAGCGGGACCTGGGTGTCCGGACCCTCTGGGAAGCAGAGCGGGCCTTCCAAGCAAAGGCGTTTGTCTTGGTTTGTCTTGCTGAGTCAGGCGAATCGCGTGTCCACAAAGACCGCCGGCGCTGCTGCCGACGGTATGTTTTCATACCAATCTTCGCCCGCCCGGTGAAGGTCGCCACATTTTTCCCGCTTCTGAGCTTCCAATGTTCTTAATAGTACCAAACGCACATCGAACACACTTGACGAAGCCAAGCGGTAGCTCTATCATTACAGCTTAGTTTATTGAATCGTTGTTGTTACTGATCGGAGGATCAAATGAAAGTTTTTGGGGGGTCGGCCCGGCTTCTCGGGCTGGTTTGGACTGTCTTTGCCGCGAGCGCCTACGCTTCTACAATTACGGTCAACAACTTCTCGTTCGAGACGCTTCCGGGAGGGGGCTTGCCGAACAGTTGCGGAACGAACTGTTTATATAGTGTCGCCAATATTCCGGGGTGGACGGTTGTGGGTACGGACGCCGGCCAGTTGCAACCCGGGCCTCCCACAAACACGAACTATTTCAACTCCGTACCCGATGGAATCACGGTCGCCTACACGAACGACGGGTCGATTAGTCAGACCGTGGCGCCTGTGGTCCAGTTGGGCGCTACCTATACTCTGACGGTTGCCGTCGGGGTGCGGAAAGACACCCCAGACCCGGGCAATGAGGCGTTAGTGATTAACGGCAATTCATATTTCGCGACGGGAACTCTTCCCACCCCTGGCAACTGGGCGACTTTTACGTCTACCTATGTTGGCTTGGCCGCCGATGTTGGCTCACCCATCACAATCCAGTTGGCATCGCCTAGTGGACAGGGCGACTTTGACAACGTCCAACTGAACTTCGCACCGGCGCCAGCCCCGGAACCGTCCAGCGGTGTACTATTGGGCCTGGGTGCTGTCGCTTTGTTTGGCATCGTGCGCCGCAAGCGCGCCTGACTGAACCAGGAAACCCCAAAGTGAGTTTTGGAGCGGCCAGCCTGTTCAAAGGTTGGCCGCGGTTTTTTTTTGCACGTTGCCTCGTCACGCTTGCTTATGTGCGAGACAGTCGAAGGGCTCCCCCAAGAGGCCCTCTATTTCCACCTTCCGCTTCGATCCGCTTTCGATTTGCTTCCACCAACGGCCTTCAGGGCAATTAGCCAAGCCATGACCCTGTGGAGTAGTGGCGGTTAACCCCGCGCCCGTCCAAGCCGTTGTACAGGTGGAGGTAGTACTCCGTGGGGCATGCTTTATAGCTTGCCCAGGTACAGAAAAGGCAATATCCGGCAGTCCGCGCCCCCCTGCCTCCCCGATGCCAACACCATCTGGTGGCGCGCCCAACTGCGGAATCGGCTGGCGATGGAAGAGCGTGTCAGGCGCCCCCTGCGGATCGCGGAGCGCTTGGCGTGTACCGCCTGTCTGCTGGCTGTGGCCGTGCTGTCGGCCCTACTCACCTGGGGCAGGATCTTAGTTGCTTCGACTACCGGAAAGCGTTTCCCACACCTTCCCCCGCATTGTGCTATTCTGTAAGACGTATCAAAACGAGATAAAGAGAAGACAAGGAGCATTACCCCTAGAATGGCACTGGCGATTGAAGCAAAACGGCAGATCTTTTCCACAAACTCACGCCACAAGTCCGATACCGGGTCGCCAGAAGTGCAGATTGCCCTGTTAAGCCAGCGGCTATCCACGCTGTTGGCGCACTTCGCGACGCATAAGAAAGACCATGCCTCCCGCAAAGGGTTGCTGAATTTGGTCGCGAAGCGTCGCCGGCTTGTGACTTACCTGCGAAATACGAATCCGGAGCTCTACAAGGCTGTTCTGTTACGGTTGGGCATTCGCCGCTAGTCCATTCGTCGGAAGCAGCCCTGCATTTCCAGAAGCGCCTTGGGGTGCTTCCGAATTCATACCAATCAGGCCCGGGACGGGTTGGGGCGTGTGGCCCCAGCCCGTCAGGGGCTACTCATCCTGTCAACTCCAGTCTCTAAATGGCTCTCGCTCGCGAGGCGCCAATTCGTGACTGGCTGGGACGTTCCCGGCCGAGGTTGGAGGTTTTACAATGTTTCACACAGTTGAAGTTGACCTGGGAGGCCGCAAAATCACCCTGGAAACGGGGAAGATGGCCAAACAGGCGAACGGCGCCGTTGTCGTTCGTTCTGGTGACGCGGTCGTTCTCGTCACCGCTTGCATGGCCAATGATCCTAAACCGGGAGCCGGCTTCTTTCCGCTCACCGTTGACTATCGCGAGTACACTTACGCAGCCGGCAAGATCCCCGGCGGCTTTATCAAACGCGAGGGCCGTCCCTCCGAAAAAGAGGTTCTTACCAGCCGCCTGATCGATCGTCCGATCCGCCCGCTGTTCCCCGAAGGTTTCCTGTACGAGACCCAGATCATCGCCATGGTTCTCTCGGCCGATCCCGAGCAGGACCCCAACTCCCTGGCGATCGCCGGCGCGGCTGCCGCCCTGGCCATTTCCGATATCCCTTTCCCCTATGTGTTAGGGGGCGTGCGTGTCGGCATACGGGATGGGCAATATCTCGCGAATCCCACCTACACGGAAGGTCGCGAATCCAAGCTGAATATCGTAGTCGCGGGCACCGAAGACGGGATCGTCATGGTGGAAGCCGGGGCGCAGCAGGTCTCCGAGCAACAGGTCCTCGGCGCCATCGAGTTCGGCCACGAGTGTTGCAAGAAGATCGCGGCGGCCATTCGCCAATTGGTCGCGCTTACCGGCAAGCCCAAGCGCGTATTTGTTCCGCCGTCCCTCGATCCCCAGCTTTACGAACAGGTCTCTCAGGTTCGCGAGGAGCTTGCGGACGCGCTGAACACCGAGAAATACGACAAGGCTGACAGCTACTCACGGGTTCACGCTTTGAAAAAACGTGTCGTCGAAGCGCAAACCGAGGACGCTAAGAAGTTAGAGGCGGTCAAGTGCTACGAGGCCCTCAAGGAGCGCATCTTCCGCGACGAAATGCTCAAGAAGCATCGACGTCCGGATGGCCGCGCGTTCGACCAGGTCCGGCAGATCACCATCGAAACCGGCGTGCTGCCTCGGACTCACGGGTCGGCGCTCTTCACTCGCGGGGAAACCCAGGCGCTGGTGACAGTGACGCTCGGCACCAAAGAAGACGAGCAGCGGATCGAGTTGTTGGAACCGGGTGAAGGCGCCACCAAGCGCTTCATGCTGCATTACAACTTCCCCCCGTTCAGCGTGGGCGAGACCGGCTTTATGCGCGGTCCAGGCCGTCGTGAAATCGGCCACGGCGCGCTTGCCGAGCGCTCCCTTACCGCGCTGATTCCGACAGAAGAGAAGTTCCCCTACACCATGCGCGTGGTCAGCGACATCCTCGAATCCAACGGTTCGAGTTCCCAGGCCACGGTCTGCGGCGCCTCCCTGGCGTTGATGGAAGCAGGCGTACCGATGGCTTCCCATGTGGGAGGCATCGCCATGGGCTTGGTCCTGGAAGGCAGTGATTACGCCATTCTCACGGACATCGCCGGCGCCGAAGACCACTACGGCGATATGGATTTCAAAGTCGCCGGCACCCGCGAAGGCATTACCGGGCTTCAGATGGACATCAAGGTCCCCAACGTGACCACCGCCATCATGAAGGAAGCCCTGGAGCAGGCTCGCCGGGGCCGGCTTCACATCATCGACAAGATGTACGAGGCCTTGCCGGCCGCCAAGGGCGCCATCTCGCAATACGCGCCACGTATTTACACCCTCCACATTCCGACCGATAAGATCCGAGACGTCATCGGGCCAGGTGGCAAGGTGATTCGTGGAATCATCGAGCAGACCGGGGTCAAGATCGATGTCGAAGACGATGGCACCATCCACGTCGCTTCGGCCGACGAAGCTTCGGCGAACAAGGCCATCCAGATCATCTCCGATCTCACCGCCACCGCCGAGATCGGCAAGACCTACCTGGGCAAAGTGGTACGCCTGGTGGATTTCGGCGCGTTTGTCGAGATCTTCCCGGGGACCGACGGCCTGCTGCACATCAGCGAAATCGCCGAGAACCGCATCCGCGACGTCCGCGACGAGTTGAAAGAAGGCGACCAGATCCTGGTAAAGGTACTGGCGCTCGAAGGCAACAAAATCAAGCTAAGCCGCCGCGCGGTCCTCAAGGAACAGCGCGAAAAGCTGGCTAAGAAGTAGCCGTCAGCGGTCAGCTTCGCTCGCACGGCTGACCGCTGGTACGATCCGTTCCGATTGATGGCGCCGGACACCCTCCGGCGCCTTTTCCCTCTACGCCTCCTCTGAAATCTCACCCGCGCGAGCTTTCTCTCCTCAGCGCACTATGCCGGTGTCCGTAAACGAAATACAGCCCCAGCCCGATCACCAGCCAACCCAGGAACCGCCACCAGGCCGAGTGCGGAAGCCCTTGCATGATGAACAGGCACCCGGCGGCCGAAAGCACGCACACCGGCCAGACCCACGGCACCCGGAAGGGGCGCGGGCGCTCCGGCTCCTTGTACCTTAAGACGAGCACCCCGACACTGACCAGAATGAACGCGAACAGCGTACCGATATTGGTCAAGTCGTAGGTTTCCCCAGCATCCCCAACCAGCGACCACGTCGCCACAAAAACTCCGGTGAGCAATGTCGTCGCCCAGGGAATCCGCGTGCGCGGATGGAGCTTGGCGGCCCATTTCGGCAGCAGACCGTCGCGGGCCATCGCGAAAAAGATGCGGGGCTGGCCGTACTGAAACACCAACAGAACCGCCGACATCGACACCGCCGCGCCCAGCGCGACGATCCAGCCGACCTTGCTGAATCCGGCCAGTTGCAGAGCGCGCGACAAAGGATCCGCCACGCCCTCCAGTTGCTTGTACGGCACCATGCCGGTCAGCACGAAACCGACAACCACATAGATCAGGGTACAGATCCCGAGCCCACCCAAGATCCCGATCGGCAGGTTGCGTTGGGGGTTTATGGTCTCCTCGGCGGCGGTGGAAATCGCATCGAAGCCGATGTAGGCGAAGAAGACGATCGCCGCCCCCTGATGGATACCGGTGAAACCGTTCGGCGCGAAGGGATGCAGGTTCGCGCTCTTCAAGTGAGTCATGCCCACACCTACGAAAAGCGAGAGCGCCAGCAGCTTGATCACAACCATGATGTTGTTGGCAGTGGCGCTTTCCCGCGCGCCCCTCAGCAGAAGCCAGGTGATGAGCATCACGATACCAGCGGCCGGCACATTGATCAGAATGGGAATCCCCGCGAGGTGCGGAGCGGAATTGAGCAACCCATGAATCTGCGGGTCAGGGCTCAGCAACGCCGTGCGATAGCCGGTAGTCGTCCAGGCGGGAAGCTCGACTCCAAATCCGCGCAACAGCGTGTTGAAGTAATCGCCCCAGGAAATCGCCACCGCGACGTTCCCCACGGCGTACTCGAGGATGAGATCCCAGCCGATGATCCAGGCGACCAGTTCGCCCAAGGTCGCGTACGAGTAGGCGTACGCACTGCCGGCCTGCGGAATCATGGATGCCAGTTCCGCATAGCAGAGGCCGGCCAAGGCGCAGGCGCCACCCAGAAGGAGGAACGAGAAAACCAGGGCGGGTCCAGCGGCTGCCCGGATCACTTCGCCGTTGGGGCCCATTTGCCCCGCTGCTGCCGTGCCGATGGCGCCGAAGATTCCGGCCCCGATGACGGCGCCGATCGCCAGCATGATCAGGTCGCCGGCGCGGAGGCTGCGTCTCAAGCCACTGGAGTCCTCGGTCTCGGAGATCAGCGCCGCAATCGGCTTCCGCTGAAAGAGTTGTGACATCACCGGAATTCTAGCAGAACGGATGCCGTAGGGTATGCTTTAGCTTGCCCATGCAAGGTTCTATCGTATTTGCACCCGGCAAGCTAAAGCATACCCTACTCATACTGCAGGGCCGCCATCGGGTCTACCCGCGTCGCTCTGCGCGCGGGCCACGAGCTTGCCAGCATCGCGATTAGTAGCCACGCCAAGCTTGCGCCCGCGAACGCGACCGGGTCGAAGGGACTCAGGCCGTACAGATAGCTGCGCAGCCAGTGCACCGTTGCTGCGCTGAGCAGCAAGCCGCCCAGAATGCCGGCTGCCGTAATGCGCAGGCCATGTCCCAATACCATCCACTGCACATCGCCGGGCGCCGCTCCCAGAGCCATCCGCACGCCGATCTCCCGCGTCCGCTGCGAGACCGCGTAGGCCACCACGCCATAGAGGCCGATCGCCGCCAGCACTGCGGCCAACAGACCCAGGCTTGCCAACAACCCCGCCTGCCACTTGGCTTCCCACAGCCGCAGTCCCATGGCGTCCTCCATGCTTTGGACGTCGAAGATCCTGAGGTTGGGACCGCCGCCCTGCGCGATGGCCATCAGCGGCTTGGCCCAGAGGTATGGATTGCCGGTGGTGTGGACGATCAATCCGAAGTAGCCGTTGCCCGGGTACTGGAGCCGCGAGCGGTAGTAGGCCGGCTTCACGTCCGCCGCAAACGCCGGATCCCGCGTGTCGCCGGCAACTCCGATCACCTGCCCCATCTTCCGCGTCTCCCCTTCGCAGCCAAGCCAGAGCGTTTTGCCGACCGGGTCTTCGCCCGGCCACCAGGTCCGCGCCATGGTTTCGTCGATCACCACGAGCGGGGCGTCGGTGAGCGCTCCCGTGCGAGGGAAGCCGCTGCCCTTCAGGATCGGCACGCGCATCATCTCGAAGTAGTTGGGCTCCACGACGTTGCCGCCCACGTCCCGCGGCGGCGCGGTGGAGGATGTGCTCCCACATGCGTTCCCTTCGGTGCCAAGCACCTCCCAGGCGAGCGTGGCATCCAGCACTCCTGGCAGGGCGCGCGCCTGCTCCAAGAGGTTGCTGAACAACAAGGTCACCTGTTCCGGCTTGAGGTTTCGCGAAGAGGCCCACAGAGTCACGAAGATCCGGTGGTCGGTGGCGAACCCGGGGTCGATGCGTTGGACGGTCTCGAAGCCTCGCAGCAGCAGACCCGTGGCGATCAGCAGCGCGAGTGAGAGCGCCACCTGGACCAGCGAATAGACCTCGCGCTGCCGCGACCGCAGCCTGCCGCCCGCCCCCTTCATTGCGGGGCTGAGGTCGCCGCGGCTGTTCCCCACCGCCGGCGACAGGCTGAACAGCACCGCGCTGGCCACTCCGACCGCCGCCAGCCACAGCCCCACCCGCCAGTCGATTCCGAGTTGAATTCCCTGATAGTATACCGCCTGTGGAGCGGAAGGCCGCGCCCATTCGAGGACGCGGCCCGTCGCAAAGCCAGCCAGCAGCCCGAGCGCTACACCGCCGGCCGCCAGCACCAGTCCTTCGACCAGGGTGGCGCGGAAGAGCCGCGCCGGGCTGGCTCCGAGCGACCGGCGCACCGCCATTTCGTGCTGCCGCACCACCGCGCGGGAGAGCAGCAGATTGGCCACGTTCACGCAGGCGATCAGCAGCACCGCTCCACACACCACGCTCAAGATCGTGATCAACTGCCCGAAGACTCTCCAGAAGTTGACACCAAACCCAACGAACGGCGTCACGCGCACCGGACCGTCCGGGCCTTCCCTTTGCGGGTCTGGCAAAACGTGAGCGGCCACCACCCGCAGTTCGGACGTAGCGCTCTCGAGGCTCGCGCCCGGCGCCAGGCGGGCCACCCAGCTTACCCTCGAACCGCCCGGCCGTCCGCGCCTGGACGGAGCCATCACCCAGACATCCACGGCGAACGGCGGAATCGCTCCATGGAAATCCGGCCGCGCCACCCCCACCACGCGATAGGACTGGTCGTTCACGCGGATCTGCCGGCCAACCGCGGCGGGATCGCCGTGCAGACGCGTTTGCCAAAACTGGTGGCTGAGCACCGCGACCGGCTCGGCCGCCGCGGTATCGTTCTCCGGTGTGAACCACGTCCCCGCCGCGGCCCCCGGCCGCAATACCTTCGCATAATTGGACGAAACCTGCTCCACACTCACGTACCGGCTGACCCGGTCGAATTCCATGTCTCCGAAGTACAGAACGTGCGCCGCAGCCTGGACGGAACGCAAGCCGTCGCGCAAGTCCAGATACTCGGACCACGTGGAAAAATTGAAATCGCCGCGGGTGATGCGCACGATCCGGTCCGCCTCCGGAACAGGCAACTTGCGGAANNAGGGCGTACCCGGGGTTGCGCCGAATCATGCGCAAAGCGTAGTGGAAGTCCATGCCGAGTCCCGGCAGCATGCGACGGCTGGGGGAAAGGCGCACCGCGACGCAGCTAGCCGCCTGCCACCAGTACCACAGACTGCCGCCGCCTCGCTCTTCGAAGGTCTCCCGCAGGTCGCCCGAAACGGCGTCGGCATCGCGGCCTCCGACCAGCCAGCGCAAGAGTCGTTCGGCAAGTTTAGGGGGCTGCGGCATGGGATCTCCTTTTAGTCGTACTTCAGGGCGGTCAAGGGGTCTACGCGCGTAGCCCGGCGTGCCGGGTACCAGCTTGCGAGCATCGCGACGATCACCCAGGCCAGGCTTGCACCCGCGAATGCGATGGGGTCGAAGGGGCTCAATCCATAGAGATAAGAGCGCAGAAAGCGGACCGTTGCGGCGCTGAGCAGCAGGCCGCCGGCGATTCCAGCGACGGTGATCCGGAGCCCGCGCCCCAGCACCATCCACTGCACATCGCCTGGCGTGGCTCCCATCGCCACGCGCACGCCAATCTCCCGCGTCCGCTGCGAGACCGCGTAGGCCACCACGCCATAAAGACCGATCGACGCCAGCAGCGCGGCCAGCAGCCCCACGCTCCCCAGCAGCGCGGCCTGCCATTTCACTTCCCACAGCGAAAGGGCAATGGCGTCCTCCAGGCTCGCGGTCCCATGAATCCGCAGATTCGGGCCGGCGCCCTGGGCGATGTTCAGCAGCGGTTTGGCCCACTGGTACGGATTGCCCGCGGTGCTGATGCTCAAGGTCGCCTGGCCGTCGCCCGCGTTCTGCCGCCGCGACACGTAGTAGTAAGGCTGCGGGTCATCGTCCAGCGCTATGTACTTGCTATCGCGCGCGATGCCAATCACCTCGCCGAGTTGCCGCTTGGACTGCTCACAGCCCACCCAGAGCGGTTTGCCGATGGCGTTTTCGCCGGGCCACCAGGTTCGCGCCATGGTTTCATTCACCACGATATTGGGCGGCTCGCCGAGGCTGCCGCCCGGCGCGAAACCGCGGCCCGCCACGATGGGCACGTGCAGCATTTCGAAATAGTTGGGCTCCACGGTGTTGCCCTGGAGCCTTCGCGGGGGCGCAGCCGAAGACGTGCTCGCACAGACTTCGTGGAAGCGTCCGAAGAGCGTGGCGGAGAGCGTCGCGTCTTGTACGCCCGGCAAGGCCCGGGCCTGTTCGAGAACGGAGCTGAACAATCGGGTGGCGGCTGCCGGGGTGCGAACGGTCGGAGCCACCGACAGGTCCACGTAGAGGACGTGGTCCGCTCGAAATCCAGGGTCGACACTCTCCACATGCTGCAAGGCTCGCAGTAAAAGTCCCGTCGCTATCAACAGGGTGAGCGAGAGCGTCACCTGCGCGAGCGAATACAGTTCCCGCTGGCGCGAAGGGCGGCCCCGATCGGCCCCGCTGAGGGCGGGACTCAGGTCGCGGCGGCTGTTCTCGATCGCCGGGGGCAAACTGAACAGGATGGCGCTGGCGATTCCCGCCGCACCGAGAAACAGCGCCACCCGCCAATCGACTTCCAACTGGATGCCACGGTAGAAGGGCCCCGGAATGCCAGGCAGAGTCAGTTCGAGAGCGCGGCTGGTCCAATACCCGAAGAAGACACCGAGCGCCACTCCGCCCGCCGCTAGCACCAACCCTTCCGCGAGTGTCTCGCGCAACAATCGGGCGCGGCTGGCGCCCAGGGATTGCCGCAAAGCCATCTCGCGCCGCCGCACCGCCGCGCGGGACAGCAGGAGATTCGCCACATTCACACAGGCGATCAATAACACCATCCCGGATACCACGCTCATGATCCAGAGGAGCGGCTTGAACGGGCTCCGGTAGCTGGCAAAGAAGCCATATGTGTCTTCCACCCGAACCGGATCGGACGAGCGCGGGTCGCGGGAATCTCCGGCGCGGAGGCCGGCATCAATGACCCGCATTTCCGCGGCAGCCGTTTCGAGAGTTGCCCCAGGGGCCAGGCGCGCGATCAAGTTCACCCTGAGGCCGGAAGCGCCCCGTCCAACGTGCTGCAGAGCACCCGCCGGAATCCAGGCCTGGGCTGCGACCGGCGGAATCACTCCGGTGAAGCGGCGCGGCGCCACGCCCACGATGCGAAACGTTTGAAGATCGTCGAACTGGACCTGTTTTCCGATGATGGCGGGCTCGCTGTGCAATTGCGATTCCCAGAAATGGAAGCTGATGACGATGACCGGCTCACTGGAAGGCGAGTCCTCCTCCGGCGTGAACCACCGTCCGAGAGTGGTACCGAGGCGCAAGACGCTCGCGAAGTTCGCCGAAACGGTTTCGGGAACCAGCAACAGATTGACCCCGTCGACATGCGCCTGGCCGCCGAAGCGAATCACCGATGCCGCCTGAATCGACTGCAAGCGGTCGCGAAAGTCCAGGTATTCGCGCCAGGTGCAGAACGGCGTTTTCGAACGATGGATCTGGACGATTCGCCCGGCGTCCGGGACCGGCAAGGGGCGGAAGAACATGCTGTCGAGGAAGCTGAACAGGACGGTGTTCACGCCCATCGCCAGCGCCAGGCAGAGCATGGCGGTGAGGGCGTAGCCGGGGTTGCGGCGAATCATGCGGAGGGCGTGGTGAAAGTCCTGGCCGAAGCCCGGGAGCATGCGGCGGTTGAGCGAAAGACGCACTGCGATGCAGCTCACAGACTGCCGCCAGTACCAAAGGCGGCCGCCGCCACGCGCGGCGAAAGATTCCCGCAGGTCGCCGGCCACGGCATCGGCATCGCGTCCGCCCACCAGCCAGCGCAAGAGGTGCTCGGCCAGTTTGGGGGGGTGCTTAGGCATCGGGTTCTCCTTTCAAGCTGACCCCCTGCCACATGCGGTTGAACATGTCCCTGGACTCCGAGAGGGCCTGTACGCCTTTGGGCAGGAGTTGGAAGTAGCGTTTCGACCGTCCGCCGCGCTGCGGCGTCGGGTCGGCGAACCAGGAATGGATCAGACCCTTGGCCTCCAGGCGGTCGAGGGTGGCGTAGAGCGCCCCGACGGTGACGCGCCGGCCGGCGCGCTTCTCGATTTCCATGCGGATGGGGACTCCGTAGGCGTCCTCGCCAAGACGCAGGACGGCGAGGAGGACCACCTGTTCGAACTCGCCAAGATAGCTGGGTCGCATGTTTGTTCTATATCGTAGATCATATTGGAGGTGGTTGCAAGAGTGTTCCTGGCCTGACGGCGGAGGGCACGGATCGCGCGGGTCCCCCCGGACCCGCTGTCGCCCTGGAATCAGAATCTGGCGCGATGCGAACAGGCCGCCGGGGGCGTCGGCCGCGGACCAGGGGGTCCGCCCCACCAGGCGGAATGTGACGGGCGGGGTTATGAGCCTCTCCGACCGGTGGATGTGAGGCTTCGTCCGGGCAGTTCGTTGAAGCTTCGAGGGGCTGTGGCTCGGGGCTTTGCGGGTCGGCGGAGGTGGTAGGGGGCTCGGGCAGAGGTGGGTCCGGAGCGGGGGAAAATGGAGGAACGAACCCAATTCTTTGTTGAACGGATTGGGGTTGTGCGGAATTGGGTTTGGATTTCGGAGGCGGGCCGGAGTCGGGCTTTTCGGCGGGCAGGGTGGGGGCGGGGCGTTTGGCCTGGAGACGTTCGAGGTCACGCAAGGCGCGGTGCCAGGTGCGCTGGGCCGAATCGGAGCGGCGCTGGAGGAGAGGGAAGTATTCGCGGCAGCGGATGAAGTTCAGGCCTTTGGGGTGGGGGCTTTCGAGCACGTACTCGTTATCGGCTTCGTGGTCCCAGATTTGGGCGTCGGCGAGGGAATAGCGGCGAAGGAGCCAGTCGGAGTCGATGAGGGTGGAGACGAGGAAGGACTCTTCGGGAGTGGCGGGCTCCCAGCGGAGGAAGTATCGGTCGGCGAGGGCACGGAGTTCGGCGGGGTCTTCGCCGGAGATGATCTGAGATCGGGCGTAGAGGCCGGTCTTGAGGGAATTGGCGCGGGAGGCGGCCTTTCCCGCGGCGGAGCGTGGGCCTGTGGAGCATTGCGCATTGCGGCGGTTGGCGGCGGTTTGCTTGGGGGTACTCATCTACCAGGGATAGCAGACGGGGAGGGGGGAGTCTGAAATTGGGGGCTGTAAGTGGTTGAGGGGGTTGAGGAAAGAAAGGCAAGAATATACTTGACAACTCCGCCGCAATCCGCCATACTTAATTTATGGCAACCGAACCCACCACCCTTCAAGAAGCGGTACTCTATTTCGCCAGCCCCGATAATTGCCGCGAGTACATCGTTCCTCGCCGTTGGCCCAATGGCGTTACCTGCCCCACCTGCGGTAGCGATAGGGTGAAGTTCCAGCCAGCGCACAATCGTTGGCAATGTGCGGTCCACCATGACCGGAGGCAATTCACGCTGAAGACCGGAACCATCATGGAAGACTCGCCCCTAGGCCTAGACAAATGGATGCCCGCGATGTGGTTGGTTGCTAGCAATCGGAACGGCATCTCTTCGTGGGAACTCCACAGGGCGCTTGGCGTGACCCAGAAAACCGCGTGGTTTCTCCTCCACCGTGTGCGCCTTGCCATGCAAGATGAGAAGACCGGCGGCAAGATTGGCGGTGGTGGTGGAGAAGTCGAAATCGATGAGACGTTCATCGGCGGCAAGGCTAGGAACATGCACACGGAGCGCAAGCAGCGCTATCAGAGGGAAGGCCGCAACACTGGCGGCAAGGCTATTGTCATGGGCATGCTGGAACGCGGCAAGACCGTCCGCACCGCCGTTATCCCTGATCGCACCAAGAAGACCATGCAGCCCGTTATCCGTGAGAACGTCCAGAAGGGTGCTGAGATCTTTGCCGACGAACATCTGGAAAGCTGGAAGATGCCCGGCGAGTACTACCACAATGTGGTGAACCACCTTGAGTGCTACGTGGATGGAAACGTTCATACCAACGGTATGGAGAACTTCTGGAGCCTCTTGAAGCGCGGTATCAACGGAACATATGTTTCGGTCGAACCCTACCATCTGTTCCGGTACGTCGATGAAGCGGCCTTCCGGTTCAATAACCGTTTGCCTTTGAGCGATGCTGACCGGTTCAGCTACCTTGTCCGCAAAATTACCGGCAAGCGCCTCACCTATGCCGAGTTGACCGGCAAGACGGAGCAGGGGCCGAACACGGAAGACGTCCCTTTCTAAGGGGCGGCTTCCCCGTGGGCCTAAGCCCGCAAATGGATTGTCGCGTTTGTAGTTCTCGACGCATCGCGCTACTATCAAGGCCGTGATTCGATTGAAGATGGCTGCCTTGGTGATATTCTGCTTGGGCTTCCCAATGGCTCTTTGGGAATGCTATAGGGTTCTGCCTCCCACGCACGGGGAATGGCCGAAGGTAACCTATGCGGAATTGGTTACGATTATCCTCACAGGCCTGACGGTCGCTTTCGCTCTGTTTGCTGCCATCGCCGGGGTTCTGGCATTTTGGGGATATTCGAACATCAAACGTGAGGCAGCATCTGCCGCGAACGCTGCCGTTGAAGCCGCCATCAAGTCTGCCCTAGACAAGCACCTCAACGAAGCTGAGATGGGGGCTACAATAAAAAAGGAACTGAAAATTATGCTAACCGAGGAGATCCGATCTGTTCGCTCAGAGGTACGGGCGCAGGTAAAAACGGATTTTGCGATGCTCTATGCGGAAGCGTTCCCTCAGTCTTCCGATGCCGAGCGCCCCGCCAGAGAATCCGCTTCGAGTAGAATCGCGGATCAGTTCCCCGGAGACATGCCAAAATGAGGCTCGACAAAGAGGTTCAGGAGTTCATCAAGCGGCTCCAGACGAGTGCCCCCGTGGATATCACGGGAATTGCCAAGGTCTTAGGACTCAAAGTTTGGGAATCAAGCAATTTTGATCGCGGCATAGCCGGAAAGCTCTTCCGAGAAGAAAAGGCACCGAATTCCCTTGTATACAACATTGTCGTTAGGGCGCAAGACCCCTTAGTACGCAAGCGGTTCACGGTGGCACATGAACTCGCACACTACCTCTTGCATCGTCACCTATTTGCTACTGAACTGATTGATGACGCCCTTTATCGAAGTGGGCTGTCAACGCCCATTGAGGCCCAAGCAAATGGGCTGGCAGCGGAATTACTAATGCCTTGGCACCTCCTGATGCCCGCAATAGACATACCGATTCCATCGCTGGCCGAAATGTTCCAGGTATCGGAGCAGGCAATGGGAATTCGTCTTGAATCCGGTCGCGAAATCGCCATTCGAGGATCGGTCGGTCGGTCTAGGCCGATGGCTTGATCTTCTTCTTAGGCCCGCGCTTTCGTGGATTCAGATCTGATTGCCTTTTGTATTCGGCTTCTCGCCGCATGATCTCTGCGTGGGGGACGTTGAGCACGTGGCGCACTAGCGCATCGAAGCGCGCGGTGGCTTCCGGGCCTTCGGTTGGTTCCGGGTGGGACTTCATGGTTTCCATCATGCCATACAGAGAGCGGGCGATCCAACCTCCCAAAACCCCGTCCGCTAAATCCCATCTACAAGGATTCCCGTGGATTCCATCCAATTGTGTGGTAAGATGTGATTCATGGATCAGGACATTACCTTCTACCTAGCCAAATTCTCCCAAGAGGAGAAAACACTATCCGAAGCCCGCCAGAAACGGGAGGAATGGGCAGAGAAGGAAACTAGATCAAATGCCAAGATTAAATCCTTACTGCAACTCTTGACCGCACGTGCCCAAGAAATAGACCATCCCTTACCCAAGGACATAATCTCGAAGGCCACCACATTCTTTGGCGGACAGGTTACAGGCAACCTAAAGTCCACTGACGATCCCGGCCATGCCGATTCGATCAAGGTTGGAGAGCGTACGGACGGCGACCAAAGCGGGACCCTTGTTCAGCCCGTGTCGAGAAATGGCGATACTTCCGAGGTTAACGTGCAAGAGTGGATCGGAGCGGCTGTGGCCGCTAGCGGGAGTGCTGGGATTCTTCCCACCGAAATTCGCGCCAAGGCCGATAGGGATGGTGTAAAGATGCACCAAAACTACGTGTATGTTGCGCTGAAGAAGCTTAGCGACAAGAAGCATATTCATAAGCAGGGTGGGCGCTATTTTGGGGGGCAGAGTTAAAAGTTCAAAATGAAATCTGTGAACCAGATCGGGCGGCAGGGCGGTATTTTAGCTCGCCGCACGGAAACGCCGAAGGCTCAACGCGCCAACGTTGAGCCTTCAAGAAAGCGAGGTAGCTTATCGAACCACCGTAGAATGTAAGCCGCACAATCTAACAGCGTTGACCACCGGATAGATGGTAGCAGACACTTCCATCCTAACCTAAACGCCACCCGTTTGTCAATGCGAAACCTCCATCATGCGTGCCGCCGCACGTCAACGCGGTGGCACGCTCAAATGAAGCATATGAACAGCAAATGGGGAAAGAAGATTTCGATGCGCTCTTCCATCAGGAGCCCGATCCTGACGATGAGCCGTACTTCTATCTAAATCCAGCGTTAGAATGCCCGACCATCAAATGCAGGCTGAAGCAGAAGCTCATTTGGTTGCCGTATGGGAGGCTTCCGGAGTCGGATGAGGGAGGGACGCCACTAGGAGATAGCGATCCAGTACAGTTGCCGCCGGATGGATGGTCTGAAGATTTCGGATGCATTGCATGCGGGCGGATATCAACCTACGCTGGACGTCAAGTGGAAATGTGGCCCGTTCAGAAGAACTCAGGATCGATATACCACACACATGCAGATGTCTGGCGCGTAACAGTGCCATGCGCCGACAAAAACTGCGGATCTCTAATTTCAGTGCATTTAGATATGCGCGATTATCGCGGTACACCCAATACAGCCGATGCCAGAGACGCCATAGACGCATTGAAAAATGCTCTTTCTGGATGGAAGGCTCGCTGCGGCCATGAGTTGAAGGAGATTCCAAAGCCGTTTTATCATGCTGAGCGCGTAACGCATCGGATGTGGTAGGGCCTAGATTCTATTCGTTGCCATTGGGCACACTCCATGCTAGTCTCGGATTGTCACCCAAGGATTTCTAGGCCAGCCTGCCAGGGCTGGCCTTTCGCTTTGTATCCCCTAATCCTATCCCAAAAACCACCAAAACCGATAGTCCGACCTGTCACGTCAGGTATTTATCCTATCGCATAGTTGTGGAGTTGTCAAGTATATTTTTGCCGAAAGAAATTGGGAAATGGTGTGATCGGTTTAGCGGCCGATCGGCGGGTGGGCTTTCTTTTTCAAGCGGATCTCTGCCTTATGGGCGAAGGTGCGCGGAGGTGGCGACTGGCTTCGCCTAGGGTCGCGTTCGGCTTGCTTGGTTCCCGGAAGGCCGTTTGGGGGCCGCGGCGCTTCTACGGAATGCCGATGGTGGGTTCATTGCGGATAGAATCCTGGACGTTGTGTGTTTGACGATAGGGCAAGCAGGATGCGTCGCCCCAGTCAGGCCCTTTGAATCGATTCCAGTAGTTCACGGGCTACGGCAGCCTTGCGGTCTCTTAAGAGATTTGGGTCCTCTTTCTGCAAGAACTCCAAGGCTTGAAAATCATCTCCCCTTTTTCGGTTTTGCCGGGGTTCCAATCCTTCTATCAGAACGGCCTCCATAGTCACGATCACAACCTCCATGTCGAGACCGACTCCATCATTCATGCATAGGGTTGCGTCAGAATTGACCCGATAAACACCGAACCACGAGAAACGGGTCCACCGTCCGTTTAGCCGGTCCACCGTGTGCTGGTACAAACGGTGTCCGAGTGATTGGTCAGTCACGCGGCCGACGTATACGACGCCTTGGATAGATTTCAAAAAACGAGCCAGGAGATTGCCTTGCGCCGCCGCCCGGCTTCTAACAGGCAAGCGCCTGGTATAGCGTCGTCCGAGCTACGTTCCAGAGTACGGCCACGTCCTCGACCCATTCGCCGGTACCGATCAACTTGCGGGCCTTGGCAATCTGCGCGGGCTTCAACTTCTTCTTGCGGCTAACGCGGCATCACCCTGGAGGAACTGGACTAACTTCACGCCGCGGCGGCGGGCTTCTTTCATCCCGGCCTGAGTGCGTTCAACGATCAGGCTGCGCTCAAGCTCTGCAAGTACGCCGATCATCTGCCACATGGCGCGACCCGGGCCCGGTCATTTTGGCAGTGACATGATTTAGGAAAAGGCAGAGTCCGCGGAGGCCGGCAGGCCAGGCGGCGGTGCTTCCAGAGAAAGCCGGACGCGGGTTGGACGCGAGCCGGATCGGTGGAGAGCGGATCACTGGCCTGCAGACCTGAGTCGATTCGACCGGTCTTGGCGACCGAGTTCTCGAGTGTCGCCTCCGGCGGAAAGGCGCGCGATCGGGCTGACTTTCAGGCCTTCGCGCTATCGAGCCCGGCGAATATCGATTTGGAAGCACGCCTCCGGCATCCATACATCCCACGGCGTTGGACGGGTGGTGTCCGTGGAACGCCGAGGGCGCAACACCTACGATGAGAATCGCGTTGATCGTTGAACGGTGTATTCTATTGGCAGGTGCTTGAATGATCGCTACTCTTCCCACTCAGGAACAGGTTGACCGCATCGTGCGTGATCTTGCTCCCGATGTCGTGCACATTCGTCTCAACGTGAGACCCGATTGGTCGGACCATCCCGCTGTTTACTTCCGTGTGATCCTGTCCGATGAGGCGAGCCAACGCGATCGCCTGGCTAGTGTCGCCGAATTGGTGAGGGGGAAGCTTTCTGCTGAACTTCGACTCGATGAGCTGGATCATATTCCCTACGTCAGATTTCGCAGCCAGAGTGAACAAGCCAAGCTATGTGACCCGGCATGGGATTAGCCGAGGATTTACTGCAGCAGGCGGATCATCTCGCCACGTACGAAGGTCTCAACCCTAGTCAAGCGAGCTTGCGGCGCGCGGTTTCAACGGCCTATTACGCACTCTATCATCTTCTGGTCGAGGAGGCCGCACAGCGCTGGAGTGGTTCTTCGGAAGCGCGAACCGGTATGGAACGCGGGTTTCAACACGGCCCCATGAAGACCGTTTCGAACCAGTTTCGAAAGCAGGCTTGGCAGGATTGGCACGGCAACCAGCAGTCGATACCCCTGGCCATTCAGAAAATCGCCGATGCGTTCGTGTATTTGCAAGAGGAGCGCCATACGGCAGACTATGATAACCACGAGCAGTGGACTGGGACAGACGTCCAAGAAGTACTGAACACCACTCGCGAACCTTTTCAGCATTGGTATTCCATTCGCACGGATCCCATGGCTGGCAACTACCTCCTCGCTATGCTGCTCGGCAAACAGCGGCCCTGAGAAACCACTCACGGCCCGGCAGGTCCTCCCCGGGATTGGGGAGCAGAGCCATGGCAAAGGCGGTGGGTCGGCGAACCTGGAATGGACCAAGCCCTTGGCCTCCAGGCGGTCGAGGGTGGCGTAAAGCACCCCACGGTGACCCGCTGGCCGCGATGTGCACGGCAAGCTAAAGCATACCCTACGCGCTAAGATTGTCTCTAGCGATGAAGCTTCTGGCGAAGTTCACTATTATCTTTGTGTTGGTATTCGGCGCGGGACTGGCGCTGGCAGGGGTGGTCGCCTATCGCTTCATCTGGCAGAGCGCTCAGGATCAGGTGCTCGCGCAGGCCCGCCTCATGATGCAGACCTCGCTTTCGGCGCGCACCTACACGTCCGCCCAGATCGCGCCCCTGCTCTCCAACGATCAGGCTCACGAGCGCAACTTCCTGCCGCAGACCGTCCCGTCCTACGCGGCTACCGAAAGCTTTAACTATCTGCGCGAGGCTTACCCGGATTATGGGTACAAAGAGGCCACCCTGAACCCCACCAACCCGCGCGACCGGGCTACCGATTGGGAGGCCGACGTCATCAATACGTTCCGCAACCACAGCGACCAGAAAGAGCTCACGGGGCAGCGCGATGCGGCAACCGGGCCGGCCCTGTTCCTGGCGCGTCCCCTCACGGCGGAGCCGCCCTGCCTGGAATGCCACGATCGCGCGCGAACAGCGCCGCCGGCTTTGATCCGGACCTACGGAAGCGCGAATGGGTTCGGATGGAAGGCCGGAGAAGTGGTGGGCGCGCAGATCGTCTGGGTGCCCATGGCGATCCCGATTCGCATGGCGAACA
The DNA here is from genome assembly GCA_003167275.1 of Bryobacterales bacterium. GTDB lineage: Bacteria > Acidobacteriota > Terriglobia > Bryobacterales > Bryobacteraceae > JAIQFL01. The sequence continues at coordinate 28,997 of PMTT01000657.1, forward strand.
TGGGGTTTCGCGAGTTGATGGTTTCCCTGGCCGCGATCTTCCTGTTCACGCTGGTCCTGCTGGATGTGCTTCTCTATTTCACGGTGGTGCGGCCGGTGAGCCGGCTCTCCGCTATGGCGGATGAAATTAGCATGGGCAATTTCAGCACCCCCGAACTGCCGGCTTCGGGGAAGGGGGAAATCTCGGTGTTGGCGGGTTCGTTCAACCGGATGCGGCGGAGCATGGAGAAGGCGTTGAAGATGCTGGAAGGCCAGTAGGGGGTGCTTAACGGGTTCGGGATTTCCTGGTTCCTACCGCGACAACCGCTCCCTTACGGTCGCGGCTCGGTGCGGCTGTGCTGATGCGGCGTTTGTTGCCGGGCAGCGACCGTCAGAAGAGATGAAAGAATCGCCCTCATTCGTAGCGCAGCGCCACCACCGGATCCACCTTCGTGGCGCGGCGGGCGGGAATCAGGCATGCCAACAAAGCCACGCACCCCAATAGCACGGCGGTCGCTGCCAGGGTGATCGGGTCGCGCGGACTGACTCCGAACAGCAGGTTCGACATCAGCCGGGTAACTAACAGCGATCCGGCTAATCCCAGGATCAGGCCGGCGCCAGCCAAGACCATGCCGCTGGTCAGCACCAGGCGCAACAGGTTCCCCGTAGTCGCGCCTAGCGCCGCTCGGATGCCGATCTCATGAGTGCGCTGCGTGACGGCGTAGGAGATCACGCCGTAGATGCCGATCGCCGCGAGCAGCATCGCGGCGCCCGCGAAGATGGCGAGCAGCCGCGTCTGCAAGCGGTCGTTCGCTACGGATTCCGACCTCACCTGCTCCAGCGTGCGCACGTCGGTCAAGGGCTGGTCTTTGTCGATTGCGTGGATGGCGTCGCGAAGGGCGTGATCGAGCGTGAGCGGGTCCATGGCCGTTCGCACGATCAACGTCATGCCGTACAGGGGGCTTTGGTCGTTGGAGACGTAGACGCCGGGGCTGTTGTCATCGTTCAAACCGTCGATCTTCTCGTCGGCGATTACGCCTACCACCTGCCAGGGAATCTCGGGGCCGAGTTGCGTCTTGCCGGGTACGATTTCCTGAATCAGGATGCGCTGCCCGATGGGATCCTGCTCCTTGAAGTACCGCCTGACAAAGGTCTCGTTGACCACGGTGGCGGGCGGCGCGCCTTTGCCGTCGCGGTCGCTCAAGGCGCGTCCGCGGCGCAGTTTGATTCCGAGCGCCGAAAAGTAGTTGGGGCTGATCATTTTGAAGAAGCAGGCGGGCCGGTGCGCGACATCCACCAGCGGCTGGCCGGCGATCTGGAACGGCATTCCGTAGCTCCACCCTTCGAGTGGCAGCACCGAAGCGAGCGCCGCTTCGCGCACTCCCGGCAGCGCTTCGACGGCGGCGACGATTTCGCGGTAGTGGGAGTTGAGGCGGTCCGGATCGGGAAACTGCTTGGAGGAAACCGGCAGACCGGCGGTGATCACGTTGGCGATGTCGAAGCCGGCATCCACGTGCATGAGCCGCTGGAAGCTGCGCAACAGCAGACCCGCGCCGCTCAGCAGCATGAAGGCCAGCGCAACTTCGGCCACCACCAGGGCGCTGCGGACACGGCGGCGCGTACCCCCCGTGGTGGAGCCGCGTCCGCCTTCCTTCATGGTGGCCGCGAGTTGGGGCCGCGCCGCCTGCAGGGCCGGGGCAAGGCCGAACAGGATGCCGGTCAGCACGGAGAGCGCCAGGGAGAACAGCAGTACGGGCGCGTCCATGGTGACGTGGACCTCGCGAGGCAGGCTGAAGGGCGGCAGGGCCAGACGCAGGATGGCCATCACGGCGTAGCCGAGGCCCACGCCCAAGACTCCGCCCGACAACGAGAGCAGAACACTCTCCGTGAGGAATTGCCGCACCAGGCGCCATCGCCCCGCGCCCAGCGACGCGCGCACCGCCACTTCGCGTTCCCGCGACGCGGCCCGCCCCATCATCAGATTCGCCAGGTTCGCGCAGCCGATCAGCAGCACCATCCCGACCGCCGCCATCATGATCCATACGGAACGCCGCAGGTCGTTGCCCACCAGCGTGTCCGCAAACCGTTCGACGTTGACTCCCCAACCCTTATTAGAGTCGGGATACTGAGCGGCAATCTGCGCTCCGATGCCATCCATCTGCGCCTGGGCCTGCTGTAGCGTGACGCCGGGTTTCAGGATGGCGTAGGATCCCAGCCAGTGGAAGTTGCGGGTGAGGTTCGGCGGCTCAAAAGCCAGGGGCCGCCAGATTTGGTTAAAGGCGCGGTCGAAGACTCCGCCGGCCGCGAGCACGCCGATCACCTCGTGCGGCTGTCCATTGAGGATGATCTTGCGGCCTATAACGGCAGGGTCGGAGCCGAACTGCGTCTCCCACAGCTTGTGGCTGAGGACGGCGACCCGCTCCTTCCCCAATTGATCCTCGTCGCCGGCGAACGTGCGCCCGAGCACGGCCTTGATGCCGAAGATATCGAAATAGTGCGGAGACACCAGGGCTCCCCGCAACTGCACCGGCTCGGAAACGCCGGAGAGAGACACACCTCCGCCGGTCTGCGCGGCCATGTAGGAAAAGACGGTGTTCTGGTGGGCCCAATCGAGGTAGTTGAGCGCCGAGATTCCGTTGCGTCCGCCGCCGGGCGGCTTCTCCAGAACGCGCACGATGCGGTCGGCATTGGCATAGGGCAGCGGTTTGAGCAGAATGGCGTCGACGAAGCTGAAGATCGCGGTGTTGGCGCCAATTCCGACGGCCAGCGTGAGCACGGCCACGGCAGTAAAGCCGGGGCTTTTCCACAGCGTGCGGGATCCATAGCGCAGATCCTGAAAGAAAGCGTTCATTCGGGCATACCTCCGGGCTGGTGGCCTGAGGATTAAGACTCCGGAACGGGCGAATGGTTTGTAGTGGTGTGGGGCAGGTCACCGACCTGTACGCTCCCGGGCTTCGTTTCGCCTGAATGACCTCGGCCCGCCACGGTCCAGGACAAGTCTTCCAAGTTCCCTGGACGAAAATAAGACGGGCAAGAACTCGGAGGACTGTCGATCGAGACATCCCTCGTTCGACGTCTATATAGGACCGGACATCAAACCGGCTCACACTATAAGACAGGAGCTACCACAATGAGAGTTATGGTCATCGTAAAGGCAAGCAAGGAATCCGAGGCCGGGGTTCTTCCGGATGCGGGAATTCTGGCGAAGATGGGGAGGTATAACGAACAGCTCGTGAAGGCGGGAGTCATGCTCGGAGGCGACGGGCTGCAGCCAACGTCGAAGGCAACGCGCGTCAGGTTCTCCGGAGAGAGTCGAACCGTAATCGACGGCCCTTTTACCGAGACCAAGGAGCTGATCGCAGGCTATTGGCTTTGGCAGGTGCGCTCGATGGACGAGGCCGTAGAATGGCTCAAGCGGGCTCCCTTCGATGGCGGAACTGAAGTCGAAATTCGTCCCGTGTACGAGGCCGCCGACCTCGGCGAGAACTTCACTCCCGAACTCAGGGAACGGGACCAGCGCCTTCGCGAACAGATTCGAGGGAGGCAGTAACGGTTTTTCGCGCGTTCGTGTCGATTCGGCCCTGTCTGGTTCGACGCACTGGGTAGAGCAGGTTGTAAAACTGAAGCACAAAGGAGAAACAATGAGATTCCTGAGTATCTATAAGACGGTTGAGTGCAACACCCCTCCCGCGCCGGAGGAAATGGCCGCGATGGGAAAGCTGATCGAAGAGGGGATGAAGGCGGGCTGGCTGATTTCGACCGAAGGTTGCCTTTCCACGGCATCGGGTGCGCGGGTCCGCCGCTCCGACGGCAAGGTGACAGTCATCGACGGTCCATTCACCGAATCGAAAGAGGTAGTGGGCGGATTCGCCATTCTGAAGGCGAACACCAAGGCGGAAGCAATCGAACTCGCCAAGCACTTTCTGGGCCATGTCGGACAGGGCGAGTGCGAGTTGCGCCAGCTTTACGAGCCTCCTTCCGCGGGGCAGAACTAAGCGGCAGTCGCGACCGCCTCGGTTGCCTCAGACGGAAGGAACGTGATGTGATCGGTAGGAGTGACGGCTGCCGAGACACATCGCGCAATCGAGGCGGTATGGCGAATCGAGTCGGCTCGGGTGATTGGGAGGCTTGCGCGCATCGTGCGCGACGTGGGCGTCGCCGAGGAACTCGCGCAGGACGCCTTGGTTGCCGCCCTTCAGCAGTGGCCGGAGACGGGCATCCCCGAGAATCCGGGTGCCTGGCTCACGGCCACGGCGAAACACCGGGCCGTCGATTATTTCCGGCGAAACGCGCTCATTGAGAGCAAGCATGAGGTTCTCGGCCGGGAACTCGCCGAACGCGAAAGGGCAATCCCTGACCTTGCTGCTGCCATGGATGACAACATCGGCGACGACCTGCTCCGACTGGTTTTCGTCGCCTGCCATCCGGTACTCTCGACCGACGCCAGAGTCGCCCTCACCCTACGATTGCTGGGCGGCCTCACGACCGACGAAATCGCGCGTGCATACCTGGTCCCGGAAACCACAATCGCGCAGCGAATCGTTCGAGCGAAGCGGTCACTGGCGGAAGCGCGAGTTCCGTTCGAGGTTCCGCGCGGAGCCGAGTTCACCGCTCGCCTCTCCTCGGTGCTCCAGGTCATCTATCTCATTTTTAATGAAGGCTATTCGGCAACCTCCGGCGATCACTGGATGAGGCCCGCCCTGTGTGAGGAAGCATTGAGGCTTGGGCGAATTCTGGCCGAGTTGATGCCGGAGGAGCCGGAGGTGCACGGCCTGGTAGCGTTAATGGAGATTCAGGCATCACGGTCGGCGGCGCGCGTGGACAAGTCGGGCGAACCCATCCTGCTCCTGGACCAGGACCGGGCGCGTTGGGATCGGTTGCTGATCCACCGCGGTCTTCGAGCGCTCGATCGGGCCGGGCAGCTTGGTGGGAAACGCGGTTGGTACGCCATACAGGCGGCCATCGCAGCGTGCCACGCGCGAGCCGCCACTGCTGCCGTTACGGACTGGGGGCGCATCGCGGCTCTGTACGCGGAACTCGCCGAAGTAGCGCCTTCCCCGGTCGTGGAGTTAAATCGCGCCGTTGCCGTTGGCATGGCCTTGGGCCCGGCAGCGGGTCTCGAATTGGTTGACCGCCTGCAGGATGATCCTGTGCTTGGCGGCTACCATCTTTTGCCGAGCGTCCGAGGCGACCTTCTTGAGAAACTCGGCCGCTTCGAAGAGGCAAGTCGAGAGTTCGAGAGAGCCGCGTCCCTTACGCGGAACGAACGCGAACGCCACCTTCTAACGAAGCGAGCCCACATTTGCGCCGACCGGCGGAAATAAAGAAGCTCCTGGCCCAGTCGCCTTGTCGCCTCGCGCGACGGCAAGGGCTCAAGGGCAGGCGGAGACCGCCTGCCCTCATTGGGAATTACTGGAGCACGCCGGCCTTCTTGAAGTCGCCGCCCCGGACCACCGTAAGGGCTGCGGGGTCGATGTGGCGGCGGAAGGCCTGGCTCACCTGGTCGGGCGTCAGGGCGGCGACTTTGGCTTCCAGCGCTTCGTCCCATTTCAGCGTGCGGTCGAAGCGCTCGCGCTGGGTCAGGGTGAAGACCAGCGACGGCTCTTCGGTTCGGCCGACCATGCGCTCCTCCTGCCAGGCGGTCTTGGCGGCGACAACTTCGTCGGCGGGGAACCCATCCTTCAACGCGCGCGCCAGTTCTTCCCGGATGGTGGTTTCCACTTTGGGAACGTTTTGCGGCGCGCTGATGGCCGTCACGACGAAGCGCCCGCCGTCGTCGATCTCGGGCGCCGAAAAGTTGGAGTAGACGCCGTAGCTCAGGCCTTCCTGGTCGCGGACACGTTTGAAGAGGCGGGAAGCGCCCGATCCGCCGAACATGAAGTTGGCCAGTAGCATGGCTGGGTAGTCCGGGTCGCTGTCGGACATCCGGGCCGGCATGCCGGCGGTGAAGACCGCCATCTGTTTGTCGGGCGTTTCGATCTTCTGGGCGGACGCATCCACCTTGCGGTAGGCCTGGGGCATACGGGTGAACTTCGCGGGGCTCTTCCAATCGCCGAACAACTCGGCCACAACCTTCTGGAGTTGCGCCGGGTCGAATTGGCCGGAGATGGTGATCTCCGCGTTGGAGGCGCCGTAGAAGTCCCGGTAGAACTGGCGGACCTGGTCGAGCGTCACTCTCTTGATGTCTTCGAGCCGCTCGTCGGGGGTGCTGACATAGCGGAAGTGGCCGCGCGGGAAGGGGTTGAGGCGCCGGTTCAGCTCGTTCGAGCTGAGGAATTGCGGGTCGCTGCGGCTGGCCTCCACGGCGGCAATCTGCTGCTGGACGAGTTGTTCGAACTCTCGCTCGGGGAATGAAGGCTCGCGCAGGATCTCGGCGACCATGCGCAGGGCGCCGGGCAGATTCTCTTCGGTAGTCTCGAGCGTGGCGGTGGCGCTGATGGAATTGCCGCCCACGCCCGCCCGGGTCTTGAGCCGGTCGAACTCATCTTGAATCTGCTCGCGGGTTTTACTTTTCGTGCCGCGAATGAGCATGCTGCCCGTCATGTTGCCCACGAAAGTCCGGCCTTGGACGGCTTGTTCATCGGCGAAATCCAGCCTTACACCGGCCATCACTTCGCCGCCGCGGTTCTTCTTCGGCAGCAGCACGATGTGCGCCCCAACCGGGCAGTTTGGCGCGGATCACGCGGCCTTCGATGTTGGCGGGGGTGGGCGAAAAGGTCTCGCCTTTGGCCATGACTGCGCCGCCTTTATAGTCCTTGAAAACAGCAGTCAGATCGGGGCCGGCGGGAATTTCGGCGCGGTCGGGAGTCTTGGTGGGAATGAACATGCCAAGTGTCCGGTTGCTGTCCTTGATGTAGGCTTTGGCGACGCGTGCGACGTCTTCGGGCGTCACGTCTTTGATGCGGTCGCGGAGGAGGTACAGCAGGCGCCAGTCGCCGGATGCCGCAAACTCGCTCATAACCCGGCCGATGCTCTCCGAATTCGTGAGCTCCAGATCGAACTCTTTGAGGATTTTGTTCTTGGCACGCTGCACTTCGTCCTTGGCCGGAGGCTCCGTGACCACGCTGGCGATCATCTTTAGCATAGTCTCGCGGGCGTCATCAATGGACTGGTCCTGGCGGAGGATGGTGTCGGTGAGAAAGAATCCGGGGTCGTGCATCTCCTGCTGGTCGGCGCCGACGTTGACGGCCTTCTTGTTCTCAACCAGGGCCTTGTAGAGGCGGCCGCTGGGGGTATCACCCAGGATGGTGGATAGCACCTCCAGGGCGGCGGTATCGGGATGCGAAGCGGCGGGCGTGTGATAGACCACGAAGATGGCCTGGTTGTCTCCCACGCGGCGCAGGGTCACCTGGCGTTCGCCATCCTGGGTGGGCTCCACGGTGTAGGTCTGTTCGAGCGCGCGCTGCGGTTTGGGGACCGCCTTGAACGATTCCGCGACCAGCGCCAGCGCCTTGGATTCGTCGAACTTACCGGCGATGGTGAGGATGGCGTTGTCGGGCTGGTAGAACTTGTGATAGAAGGCGTCCAGGCGCTGGATCGGCACGTGCTCGATATCGGAGCGGCTGCCGATCGCGGGCTTTCCGTAACTGTGGAAGATATAGGAGGCCTCCAGGGTACGCTGGTAGAGCACGCCGATGGGGTTGTTCTCGCCCATTTCGAACTCGTTGCGCACCACGGTCATTTCCTTGTCGAGCAGTTCCTTTTCGATCCGCATGTTGATCATGCGCTCGGCTTCCAGGCCGACGGCCCATCGCAGGTTGTCGTCGGAGGCAGTCCCGGTCTCGAAGTAATTGGTGCGGTCGTACCAGGTGGTGCCGTTCCAGGAAGCGCCGCGGTCGCTGAGTTCCTTCTTGATGTCGCGTCCGCTTTTGCTGCGGAGGAAGAGCATGTGCTCCATCAGGTGGGCCATGCCGGTTTCGCCGAATCCTTGCCTATCGTAGCGGGCGAGGAACACCCACGGCCCGCTCATGCCCGCTGCGGCGCCCGGCGCAGGCCTCGGACGGCCTTGGTTCAGGCCTTCGAAACCAGTGAAAACGTTCCGCTGAAGTCGAAGGTCAGACGGTGCCTGCTCTGGTCTTCGAGCACCAGCCAGACGGCTTTTCCGGAGCCCTCCGCGCGCCGGGCGGCACTAAAGAGGGCGGCGTTGGCAAAGCGGCCGCGCGTGGATCTCTTGGATGGGCCTCGCTGGCCATCGGGCAACTTCTCACCCAGGCGATCGGAATACTCGATGAGGTACTCGGCGGCCTGCAACTGGCCGTCAATCTCCAGTTGTCCCACTCCCTCCATTCGTGAACTCATCAAATCGATTGTATCAAGCCGCTTCCCAGCTTGCGGACGCGATGAGGGCCGTTCGGCGATGATATTTGAGGGTTAGGCTGCGGGAATCGGCAAAACGGTCGTGTCAGTGCCAACTCCCGGCATGACCTCAGATAAGTACGATTGCGCACGTAAATGAGATTGGTGTAGCCCGATTCCCTCAACACCCGCCGCAAAGCTGGAGTCTAATTCACAGACCGAGAAAGGGGCGCGACGACTCCCATACCCCCTGTTCGCGCCCCCGGGCAAAGCGGCTTTTACTCTCCAGCCGAAGAACCCAGCTTCAAGCGAGAACAGTTTGGACTACCTGGTGGGACAGGCGGTTCCGCCCTGTCTCGCCCGCTTGCGGGCGATTTTCTATCCCTGAGCACCAGGAGCGGTCGCCGGGTCAAGACTCCGAGTTNNCGCACTATGAGAGCAATCTGGGAACGTTCGGGAACCCCCTTGCGGGCGCGAGGCGTCCTGGCAGCCCTGGCACTCGTGGCCATCGCAGCAGCCGGCGAAGCTCAGGACACGCCCGCCGCCAAAGCGTCGAAGGTGATGTTCGAGAAGACCTGCAGCGCCTGCCACACCTCCGAAAGTGTCGCATCGGCGCGCCGCACCCGGGACCAGTGGCAAGACGTGATTGAGGAAATGGTCTCCCAGCAAGGGGCCAAGATCGCGGACGAGGAATACAGCCCCATCCTGGAGTACCTCGTGTCGGTGTACGGCAAGGTCAATGTGAACACCGCCCAGGCCGATGAGATCGCCCAGATTATCGGGCTGTCCCCAAAAGAGGCCGAAGCCATCGTCAAGTTTCGAAAAGACAACGGCAAGTTCGCGGACTTCGAGGCGCTCGGCAAGGTCCCAGGCGTCGATCCGAAAAAACTGGAGAAGAGTCGGGACGCCATCTCTTATTAGCGTGCGGCCTGTAATGCTGCAGGTCTCTGCCGCCGATAGGTGAGTAGCGCCGGCAGCGGGACCGGACGCAGGCAGCGCGGGCGGTCTTAGCGATGGTGGGTTCCGAGGGAGACATACGAAATGGGTAAAGGCGGAAGAACCTGTGCGCAGATCGCCGCCCTCGCGGCCGCTGCGATGGTGTTGAGCGCCCAAACGCCGCCTGGGCGTGGGGCACCCGCACGAGGCGCCCCCCGGGGGATCAGCCCGGGTGGAGTGGGCTCCGACGATAAGCACGTGGTGGATACGGCAGCCGCCGACCGCGGTCGAAAGGTCTGGGCCGCCGAGTGCATCAATTGCCACGGCACGCATGCCCGAGGCACCGACCGGGGAGCGGACCTGATTCGCTCCGTGCTGGTGCTGCACGATCGCTACGCCAGTGAGATCGGACCCTTCCTGAAGAAAGGGCATCCCACTCAGACTACGCCGGCCGCCAACCTGACCCAAGCTCAGATCGAGGATGTGTCCCAATTCGTCCACTTCGAGGTCTACCAGACCATGCGCAGCGCGCTCGACGTGCAGGAGGTCCTCACAGGCGACGCCAAGGCGGGAGCCGCCTGGTTCGCGGGCGAGGGGAAGTGCAACACCTGCCATTCCCCCACGGGCGACCTGGCCGGTATCGGCAGAAGGTACACGCCGGTCAACTTGCAGCAACGATTTCTTTTCCCGCAGGGTGGTGGTCGTGGAGGCCGCGGAGGACGTGGGGGCCGTGCTGGCGCTCCTCCCGCGCAGATTACGGTTACTGTCACTCCGGCCTCCGGGCTGGCCGTCTCGGGAGTGCTGGTGGAGATCGACGACTTCAACGTCTCCCTGCGCGACTCTTCCGGAGAATACTACTCGTGGAAGCGCACCCCGTCTCTCAAGGTCGTGAAGCACGATCCTTTCGCCGCGCATGAAGCCTTGCTCGATACCATCACCGACAAGAACATGCACGATACCGTAGCCTACCTGGAGACCCTGAAATGAAGCCTGTATCAGTGATCTTTTGCGTTGCGGTATCGTCCGCCATCCTGTTCGGACAGGGCACTCTGAACCCGGCCAAGTTGACGCAGCCCCCCACCGACACGTGGCCGATGTACCACGGCGACTACTCCGGGCGCCGCTTCAGCACGCTTTCGAAGATTAACGTCTCCAACGTCACTTCCTTGAGCCTGGCGTGGGTGTACCGCGAGAACATGGGCCAGGCGGGTGGCGGAGGGGTCCGGATCTCCGCGACGCCGCTCGAAATCAACGGGGTCCTCTACTTCAGCATTCCCGACCATCTGTGGGCCATCGACGCCCGCACGGGCCGCGAAATCTGGCATCGCCAGTTGCAATCGAAGGGCGGTATGCACATCGGCAACCGCGGACTCGGCGCCTATGGCAACTGGCTGTACTACGAAACGCCCGACTGCAACCTGGTCTCCCTGAATATGAAGGATGGCACCGAGCGCTGGCGCAAGCCGATCTGCGACCTGGACCTGTTCTACTACGGTTCGGTGGCCCCCATCATCCTCAAGAACCACGTGATTACGGGTGTGAGCGGCGACGACCTCGACCAGCCCGGCTACGTCGAGTCGCACGATCCCGAGACGGGCGATTTGCAGTGGCGCTGGTACGTGGTGCCGCAGAAGAAGGGGGAGTTGGGCTCCGACTCCTGGCCCAACGAAGAGGCCATGAAACACGGCGGCGGGATGACCTGGCAACCCGTCACGTACGACCCGGAGTTGAATCTCATCTATGTGGGCACCGGCAATCCGCAACCGGTGATCGCCGGAAAGGCGCGGGCGGGAGACAACCTGTTCACGGAATCGATCGTCGCGCTGAATCCCGACAACGGCAAGATGTCCTGGTATTTCCAGCCTTCGCCGCACGACACGCACGACTGGGATGCCACCCAGGTGCCGGTCCTGTTCGATGGAGAGATCAACGGGCAGAAGCGCAAACTGCTGGCGCAGGCCAGCCGCAACGGATGGTTCTTCGTCCTGGACCGCACCAACGGCAAGAACATCGTCTCCACCGAATACGTGAAGACCAATTGGGCGAGCGGCCTCGATGCCAAAGGTCAGCCGATTCCCAATCCCGCCAAGATGCCGCAGCTCGATGGCGCGCTGGTTTCGCCCAACCAGGGCGGCGGCACCAATTGGCCCCCGCCGACCTTCGATCCCGAGACCGGCTTGTTCTACGTGAGCGCGACGCGCGCCTTCAGTGTTTACTACATCTACGACCCCAGCGACAAGCCCGAAGGATGGGGCGGCAACGACCGCGGCGGATGGTCGGAATCGATGGTGCAGGCGATCGACTACAAGACTGGCAAGATCCGCTGGAGTCACAAATGGGAGAGCGGCAGCGGCCGCGGGGGCCTGTTGAGCACGGCAGGCAAGTTGCTCTTCGCGGGCGATGGCTCGGACAATCTGGTGGCCATGCAGACCGAGACCGGCGAGCCGTTGTGGCACGCGAACTTAGGCAGTTCGGTGACCAACGGCCCGATCACCTACGAACTGGATGGCACGCAATACCTGGTGGTAGCCGCAGGCGATACGCTCTTTGGCTTCGCCATGCTAGCCCACCCGTAACACGGGCATTCTTGCCTGTGTTGGTTTTCTGTTGCCCCGAAAACCAACAAAGGCAGGAATGCCTGTGCCACAACCTTAGGAGTCACTCATGAACGCCCCTTCCACTACCCGCCGCCGCTGGCTGGAACTGACCGCCCTCGCCGCGGGCACCGCCGCCTGCCGCCGGTCAGCACCCGCGCCCGAGGCAGACACAGGTCCCAACCTGTTGGGAAAGCCTGTCACCGCCTATGGCGAGCGCTCTCCGTTCGAAACCGCCGCGCGGGCATTACCCGATACCCGAACTCCCGAGACGGCCGCCAGCCGCACTCCGCTGCAGGACTCCTGCGGAATCCTGACGCCCTCTTCGCTCCATTACGAACGGCACCATAGCGGAGTGCCCAAGATCGATCCGGCCCAGCATCGCCTGCTGCTCCATGGGCTGGTGGATCGTCCGCTGGTCTTCAACGTGGAAGAGATCCGCAGGCTGCCCTCGGTTTCCCGCATCTACTTCCTGGAGTGTTCCGGCAACAGCAGCGGGGAGTGGGGCGAAAAGACCGGCCGCAACGCCGCCCAGAGTCACGGACTGGCCAGTTGCAGCGAATGGACGGGCGTGCCGCTCTCGCTCCTGCTGGCGGAGTGCGGCGTCCAGAAACAGGTGAAGTGGCTGATCGCCGAAGGCGCCGATCCCTGCAAAATGCAGCGCAGCCTGCCTCTCGACAAGGCGATGGACGATGTGCTGGTCGCCTGGGGCCAGAACGGCGAACCTCTGCGGCCGGAACAGGGCTATCCACTGCGGTTGGTAGTTCCGGGGTGGGAGGGCAATATCAGCGTGAAATGGCTGCGCCGCATCAAGGCGGTGGAGGAGCCTTACATGGTTCGCGACGAGACCTCGCACTATACGGACCTGCTCCCCGACGGCACGGCCAGGATCTTCACGTTTGTGATGGAGGCCAAGTCGCTGATCACCTTTCCGTCGGGCGGCCAGAAGCTCACGAGCCCCGGCTTCTACGAGATCACAGGCTTGGCGTGGTCGGGCCGCGGGCGCATCCAACGCGTGGAAGTCTCGACCGATGATGGTCAGACCTGGCACGACGCCACCCTGCAGGAACCGCGCCTCTCCATGGCGTTCACGCGTTTCAACTTCCCCTGGAATTGGGATGGCAAAGAGACGGTGCTCCAGTCGCGCGCGACCGATGAAACCGGGTACGTGCAGCCCGCCAAGGAGCCACTGGTGGCGGTCCGCGGCCTGAATTCCCAGTATCATTTCAACGGCATCAAGCCTTGGAAGGTGATGGGTGATGGGAGCGTGACCAATGCGTAGGCTGCTCGTTCCTGGATCGCAAAATTCGTTCCAAGGGGGACACCGCTTGCTGACGCGCGCGGCTCGGTTCCGAGCCACGACCGT
>PMTT01000906.1:0-13759 GCA_003167275.1 Bryobacterales bacterium
AGCGCCGCTCACCGATGACGTGATGAAGTGCCAGCTCAAGCCGATCGATCCAAAGGACTACAAGGTCCCGTTCACGGGTGAGGAGTTGGCAGAGCTGTCGCAGATTTTCCCCGGCGGCGTGTGCGACTATTCGAAGCCCGGCGTGATGCAGGTTCCGCTGGCGGGGACTTACTTGCAGTTGCCGCTGCAAAAGTAGTGTACGGTATGCTTTAGCTTGCCAAAGCTTGATTTTTTGTACGGTATGCTTTAGCTTGCCCAACCTTAATGTTTTGGTGGGCAAGCTAAAGCATACCGTACAGCATACGCTACAGTTTCGCACGGCCAAAGAAGCGAATGCGGACTATGAAGTGCCGGCCTTCGCTCCCGAGAAACTGCAGGTATTGCGGAGAACCTATCACGTTGTTGACGGCCGTGGGATTCTTCTGACTGGTCAGATTGTCCACCCCGCCGCGCAGAGCAAAGCGGTAGCCTCGTAGCGTGACCATTCGCTCGATCGCCAGGTTCAAATCGAAATTGAATGGATACCGGTAGCTGTCCACCGCTCCGCCGATCACGCCGTTTGCCTGCTGGACGGAAAACGGAAATCCGCTGCGCGCATCCGCAAGCACCGCCAGCGACCAGTTCTTCCACGGCAGCGGCAGGTAGGCCCGGGCGAGCAGGCGGTTCGGCGAGTCCCACGGCATGGGGACCAGACCCGGAAGGACCTGCAGCGGTTCTGCCGCATTGGCATCCAGAACCGCATTCGACTGCGCACGGCTGCGGGTGTAGGCGGCCATCCACTCATACTGGCCCGAGAACGTCTGGCGCACGCCGATTTCGACCGAGTCAAAATCGTCCCGGCGGAGGTTGGCGAGCTGATAGAGGCCCGCGGAGGCGCCGTTCGGCAGGGGCAGCAGCGATGGCGGGGCATCCGGCACCAGCGTGTTGAGGAAGTCGAAACCCTCCGTGCCGCGGCGGCGCAGGTACTTGGCGGTGGCATAGAGATGAGAGGAGATTTCATGATCGACGCTGAGGCTCCAACTGACGGCGCGCGGCAGTTGCAACGGCCCCGATGCACGCGCAAAGGCAGTGAGCACCGGTGGACCCACGGGAATGCCGNNGGGTCCAGGGGAACCGCGTCGTGCGCCACCGAGTATCCGCCGGCCACTCGCGTGTGTCCCGCGGCGAACGGCGCCCACGAGAACGCGAGGCGCGGGGACCAGCCGATGCGGTTGACGAGGCGGTCCCAATCCTCGCGCACTCCCGCGTCGATCTGCAGGCGCTTTGAGATCCGCCAGGTGTCGAGTACCCAGGCGCCCATTTCCGTGTCGTCGACACCGAACAGGCCGGAGCCCACAAAGGAAGTCTCGGAGAGAATCTGGCCCGAGAGCCCGGCCAGTTCATAGCCGGTGCGGTGGAAGTCGCCGTGGTAGCGCAGAAAATCGGCATCTGTGCCGGCTTCGATCTGATGCGATCCTGCCAGATGGAATGGTGGCGCATACACGTGAACCAGTCCCTGATCGCGGGAAGATGTCTGAGTGCCGGTGACGAAGTAATTCCCGCTGCGACCTTCGGGCGAAAACACGTAGAGGCTCTGCCCCTGAGGCGTCTGGCTGGTCGAAAACGCATTGTGCGCGTACCCGAATTCGATCAGGGAGTGTCCCAGATAAAGCTGGTCCTTCAGGCTGCCCATGTACTCGCGCGAGCGCACGGTTTGCGTAGTGGAAACCGGATCGAGCGGACCGAGGCCGACGCGCCCTTCGTTGTCGAGATTCACCAGGAAATCAGCGAATACGATGTTCCGCGGAGTGAGGTTGATCTGGGTGTGGAGCAGATTACTGCCGGCCCAGCCGCTGCGGGTATTCTGTCCGCTGGGAAGACCCGTGACGAGCGCGGTGTTGTATTCGAAATCGAAGGTATCGGAAAACCAGGCGCGCCCTCGCACGATCGGGCCGGAAATCCCTACCCGCGGATACCAGTTGCCCAGGCGCACCCCCTGCTGAAAGTTCAGGCCCGGAATGAAATCGGTCGCCGTGTAGTGAATGGAGTCGGTTCCATTCTCGGTCGCGATGGCCAGGACGCCAGCCGTGCCCTTGCCGAATTCGGGGGAATAGCGGCCCGAAGAATAGTCGACGGAACGAACTCCCTCCACCGCCAGAGTGCTGTGGAATTGGCCGGAGATCGGATCGGTGATGTTGAATCCGTTCAGCACATACTGCACCTGATTCTCGGACGATCCGTTGAAGTGCATGCCGCCGGCCGCGTCTTCCACCACGCCCGGCATCAGCTTCATCGAGTTGCGCAGGCTATGGCTGTTGGGGTAGAGAATGTCATTGACCTCGGTGCCGGTCAGACGCTCCTGGGTGCGAGTCTGGGCGATGTCCACCGGGGAAGGCTGCTCGTTGACGTCGACCGATTGAAATACCTCGCGCACCTCGTTGAGCACCACGGTCAATTCCAGGGTAGGATCGACGTGTACAGTGTGGCCCTTCCACTCGTAATAGCCGTCACGCTCCGCGTCCACCACGTAGTCGCCGGCCTCGGGGAGCGTGAGCGAGAAGGCGCCGGTAAGGTCCGTTTGAGTCCGCCAAGGACCGGCGGTGGAAGGCGGGGTCGGACGAACGGTGATCCGCGCACCGGCAACGGGCGCTTCGTTATCATCGCGGACGTGGCCGCTGAGAACGGATTGGGCGGACAAAACGCTGCATGCGCTTGCGATGCAGAGGAGGCAAACCGTCAAACTCCTGGTCGAGACCCCAAGTTCCCAAAGCACGCCGAGATCCTGCAAGGCATTTTATCTCAGCCGGCAACGCGTGGGGCAGGTCACCGACCTGGCGTCACTTTGTGGGGAGGCGCGCGAGGAATTCGCCCATTGCGGAGACGAGGGAGCCGATGCGGTCGCGGAGCTCGTCTTCGGCGGCCTTGGCGCGTTCGCTTTCGGCTCGGATGGCGGCATTGGTGCGGGCGATGGCGTCTTCTGTTTTGAGGGTGAGGGCATCGAGGTGTCGTTGGGTGTTGGCGATGGCCGCGTTGGTCTCCTGGATTTGGCGTTGGGTGTCGCGCCAAAGCTGGCGGTCTTCCTCGCGGACTTTGCGGCGCTCTTCGGCGAGGGCGGCGGGGACGTGCGCGATGCGGGCGAAGCGTCCTTCGGTGGTCATGGGAGTGCGGCAATGCTCCTTTGTTGAGTGTAGCTGGTTTGACTCAGCCCCCGACGGGCGTCGGGCCAGAGAGGTCGCCCGAACTATTCTTCCCAATCCTGGATTGATCCGGCGCAGTTCCTCTCACTGCCAGCCGCCTCCCAGAGCACGGTAGAGCTCCACATACGTGAGCAATTCCCCGAGCCGCAACTGAGCCAGCGCCAGCCGGCCCTGAAACAAGTTGCGGTCCGCATCGAGCACCTGAAGGTAGCTGTCCATCCCAGCCTGATACCTAAGGTTGGAGAGCCTGGAAGTCTCCTGCTGCGCGTGCACCAGCCGATCCTGCTGGCGGCGCTGCTCGCGGGTGCGTTCGTAGCGGACCAGCGCGTCCGAGACTTCCCGGAAGGCGTTGTAGATGGTCTTCTGGTAGGTGATCACCATCTCGCGCTGCTGCGATTCCGTCAAGCGCACGCCCACACGGACCTGGTTCGCCGTGAAGATCGGCAGCACGGCGCCGGGGGTAATGGTCCAAAAGCGGGCGGGTCCGGTGAACAGGTCCGACAGCGCGCGGCTCTGGCCGCCCAGGAACCCGGTCAGCGAGATCTGTGGAAAGTAGTACGCCTTGGCGGCGCCGATCTGCGCGTTGGCGGAGATCAGTCTCTGCTCGGCTTCGCGGATATCGGGTCTGCGTTCCAGCAACGACGATGGAAGTCCAGGGGCTAACTCGGGCGGCAGGCCGAAATCGTCCATCGGTTTTCCCCGCGCGATATCGCCGGGAGCCCCGCCCAACAATAGGCTCAGCGCATTCTCCGCCTGGCCAATGTCGCGCTCGGTGCTCTCAATTTGTGCGGAGGCGATGTAGAGAAGTTGCTCCGCCTGGTGGATATCCAACGCCGTGGCGGCTCCGTTATCGTGACGCACGCCCACCAATTCGAGATTGTGGGACGCGATGTCGCGCGTGCGCTGCGCGATCTCCAACTCCAGGTCGCGCTCCCGGAGAGTGAAGTAGCCGGCCGCTACATCCCCAATCAGGGAGACGATGACGCCGCGCCGGCCTTCCTCGGTCGCCAGGTATTGGGCGCGAGCCGATTCGTTGAGACGCCGCAGGCGGCCCCACAAGTCCAGCTCCCAGGAAAGCGCCGCTCCCGCTTGTGTGTAACTGGCATCCAGCGAAGTGCCCGGCGGGATTTCCGTATTGGCGCCGATCAGCGATGACCGGGTGGCGGAGAACTGGCCTGCCGCGTACAGAAAAGGATACTGGTTGGCGCTGGCGATGCGAAACCGGGCGCGGGCCTCCTCAACGCGTTCCGCGGCCAGGGCAAGGTCCAGGTTGTGATCGAGCGCCCGCGCCACGAGTTGTTTGAGCGCATCGTCCTGGAAGAGCTCGGGCCATTTCCGATCCGCCAGTGACGCGGCCGAAGCCGGCCCAGGCGCGCCGCGATATGCGGCGGGCACGGGCACGGAAGGCCGCTTATAGTTCGGACCCACGGTACATCCGGTCAGCAGCATCAGGGGCAGGAGGCACCAGCTACGGGTGCGTTGTGGGGCGGACCCCCTGGTCCGCAGCCGACCCCCTGGTCGGCTCGTTGCCGCGAGCACGGGAATAGAGGTGGTCGAGCGCCAGAAAGGCGACCAGGGGGTCGCCTGCGGACCGGGGGGTCCGCCCCACCATCGGCCAGCCCACCAATGAAGCCGTTCAGGCAAATTCTCCAATTCCCAGTCGCACATCCACCAGCAGTACTTTCTCATTTGGCACGCTCCGCAAGAGGCTCTGCGCCGGGAGCGACCTTCGGGTTCCGCTCGACGATCCGCTGGATTACGACGAAGAGCACCGGCACGATGAAGATAGCCAGCAGCGTGGCCGCGTTCATGCCGCCGAACACCGCCGTGCCCAGCGATCGGCGGGACGCGCCGCCGGCGCCGCTCGCCATGATGAGAGGCGTGACTCCCAGAATGAAGGCGAACGAAGTCATCAGAATCGGCCGCAGGCGCAGGCGGGCGGCCTCCAGGGCGGAGTCCCGAATGGACTGTCCGGCCTCATGGCGTGTACGGGCGAACTCCACGATAAGGATGGCGTTCTTCGCCGCGAGGCCGATCAGCGTCACGATTCCAATCTGCGTGTAGATGTCGTACGGATAGGATCGGAGCCACACCGCGGCCAGCGCTCCAAACAGTCCCAGGGGCAGCGCCAGCAGAACGGCAAACGGAATCGACCAGCTCTCGTAGAGCGCGGCCAGAAACAGGAAGACCAGCACCGCGGCGAAGCCGAAGATCACGCCCTCATGCCCCTGGGCCTCCTTCTCCTGGTAGGTGGTGCCCGTCCACTCATAGCCGTAGCCGGCGGGCAGCACGGTAGCGGCCAGATCCTCCATGGCGCTGGACGCCTGGCCGCTGCTGTATCCGGGGGCCGGTCCGCCCAGCAACTGGACGGCGCGGTTGCGATTGTAGCGGTAGATCACGTCGGGACCCGCGGTGGCGGTGACGGTCGAGAGCGTGCCCAGCGGGACCATGCTGCCCTCGTCGTTGCGCACATAGAAGCGGTTGATGTCTCGCGGTTGGCTGCGGAATTCGGGCTCGGCCTGAACCATAACCTGCCAGGTCCGGCCGAACACGTTGAAGTCGTTCACATAGAGGCCGCCCAGAAAGGTCTGCAGGGTGTTGTACGCATCGGTGACGCTAATCCCCAGCGTCTGAACCTTGTCCAGGTCGACATCGATCTTGTAGGCCGGAACATTGGAACGGAACGTGTTGACCACGTTGCCGAGCTCCGGGCGGCCGTGCGCCGCTTGCACCAGCAGGTCGGCAGTCCGAGCCAGATCGTCGACGCCGGTGCCGGCGCGGTCCTCCATCATGAACTGAAAGCCTCCGGTGGTACTGAGGCCGAGGATCGGCGGCAGGCCGAAGCCGTAAACCGTAGCTTCAGGCACGCGCGCGAATGCTGTCTGCATGTGCGCGAGAATCGCGTGCAGCGTCAGATCCGCGGTTTGGCGCTCGTCCCACGGAGTCAGGCGGGTAATCACAGTCGAGACATTCGAGCTGCTGGTGCGGGTGGCGATATCCAGTCCGCCGAGGGTGAATGTTCCCGCCACTCCGGGGATCTTGCTGACGATCTCCTCCACCTGGCGGGTGACCGCATCGGCGCGCTCCACGGAAGCCGCATCGGGGAGACGAATGGAAACGAAGATGGTGCCCTGGTCCTCTTCCGGCAGGAAGCCGGCAGGAAGATGGCGGAAGAGCGAGCCCGCCGCAAACCAGAAGCAGAACAATCCCAATACCGCCAGCACGGGCTTGCGGATCAATCCCCCCACGCCCGTGAGGTAGCGGTTGCGGGTCCAGTCGAACGCGCGGTCGAACCCGCCGAAGAAGCGCCCGGCGAGGCCGCGGCCCTGCATCTTCGGGCGAAGCAGAATGGCGCTCAGGGCAGGGCTCAGTGAAAGGGCGTTGAAGGCCGAGATCAGCACCGACGCGGCGATGGTGAGCGCAAATTGCTTGTAGATCTGCCCGCTGATGCCGCCCAGAAACGCCACCGGGATGAAGGCGGCGGCCAGGATGCAGGCGATCGCGACCACCGGAGCGGAGACCTCCTCCATGGCCCGGATGGCCGCGTCACGCGGGCTTACGCCCTCATCGATGTGGCGCTGGGCGGCCTCCACGACTACGATGGCGTCATCCACCACGATGCCGATGGCCAGCACCAGTCCGAACATGCTGGTCATGTTGATGGAAAACCCCAGCAGGGGGAACAGCGCGAAGGTGCCTACGATCGCCACCGGGACCGTGAGCAGCGGGATCAGGGTGGCGCGCCAGTTTTGCAGGAACAGGAAGACCACGATGATGACCAGCCCCGTGGCTTCAAACAGGGTCATCATCACTTCCTTGATGGCCGCGCGGACGAAGACGGTGGAATCGTAGGGAATCACGAACTCCATGCCGGAAGGGAAGTTCCGCTTGGCCTGTTCCATGAATTTCCGCACCCGGTCGGCGGTGGCGACCGCATTGGCGCCGGGCGACAGGTAGACGATCAGGTTGCCGGAAGGAACGCCGTTGACTCGGCTGAAGCCGGTGTAGCTAACGGCCCCGAGCCGCACATGGCCGACATCGCGGATCCGGAGCATCCCGGTGTCCCGGCGGGCGCGCAGGACGATATTCTCAAACTCGGACGGGTTGACGAGGCGTCCGGCCGCGGTAACCGAATACTGGAAGTCCGTGCCGGTGGGGGCCGGCGGCTGGCCCAGCGATCCCGCGGGATTCTGCCGGTTCTGGGCCAGAATGGCGTCGCTGATATCGCTGGCGGTGACTCCCAGTTCCGCCATCTTGTCCGGATTCACCCAGACCCGCATCGAATAGACCTGGTTGGTCCCGAGGCGGCATTCCCCCACCCCTTCCAGGCTGGCCACCTGGTTCAGCAGGTTGATTTGCGCGTAATTCGTGAGGAATAGGGAGTCGTAACGGCTTTCGGGAGAGATCAGGCTGATGCTGGTCAGAAAAGCAGTGGAGACCTTTTTGACCACTACGCCCTGGCGCTGCACTTCAGGTGGAAGGCGCGGCATGGCGATGTTCACGCGATTCTGGGTCTGCACAGTGGCCGTGTCGGGATTGGTGCCGAGGCGGAAGGTGACCTGAATATTGAGCGAGCCATCGTTGCCGCTGCTCGAGAGGAAATAGAGCATGCCGTCGAGACCGATGAGTTGCTCCTCGATGGGCTGCGACACGGTCTTTTCGAGGTCCTGCGAATTGCCGCCCAGATAGCTGGTGGTGATCTGCACGACCGGCGGCACCACTTCGGGATAGCTGGCGACCGGGAGACTGGGGACGGCGACCGCCCCCAGAATGACGATCACGATGGCGATCACCATCGCGAAGACCGGGTGATCGATGAAGAATCGCGCCATCGTTTAGTCCCCCGCCTTATGGGCCGCGCCCGCCTTATCGTTCGGCGCGCGGTAAGGCTGTGGGTCGACCCGCATGCCCGGCCGCACCTTCAACTGGCCTTCGACGATGACGGAATCACCAGGCTTCAGNNACGGCCTTTTGCGGCACCAGGATGGCATTCTTGCGTTCCGTGACCTCGACGCGGACGCGGCCGAACTGGCCCGGCAGGATGGTGTGCCTGGGGTTCGGGAAGCGGGCCTGCAACTCCAGCGTCCCGGTCTTGGGATCTACCTGGTTGAGCGCGTTCTCTATGTGGCCGGTCAAGGGAATCTCGGATTGGTCCGCGAGGATGAGAGTGAGTGGGAGCTTGCCGCCGGGAACCGCTTCTCCGCGGCCGGCCATCGCCAGGTATTCCGGTTCGGTCATCTTGAAGCGAACCCAGATGGGGTCGAGCGGAACGATGGTGGTGAGGGGCTGGGGAGAGTTGGGGCTGACCAGGCCGCCAACCGGGACCAGGGTGTCTCCGATCCGGCCGTCCACGGGAGCGCGGATGGTTCCGTATTGCAGATTCAGTTCGGCCGTGCGCAAGGCGGCCCGCAGCGCTTCCACTTTGGCCTGCATCGAGGCGATCTGGGTGCGGGTGGACAACGCGGTCTGGTCGACATTGGCCTTCAGGGCTTTGACATTGGCCTGGTTGGCCGTTAGGGCGGCCGTGGCGGCATCCAGATCCTGCTTGGAGGCCGCATCCGCCTTCACCATCGGGGTCAGGCGTGCGACGTCCTGTTGCGCCTTGAGCAGAGTCGCCTCCGCCGCGGCGAGGTTGGCCTGCGCCTGCAACAGGGAGACTTGGTTTCTGGCAAAGTCCAAGTCTGCCTCGCTCTGGTGAAGGTTCCCCGACGCCTGCTCGACGGCGGCTTCGTACGGCCGAAGATCGAGCACGTACAACACCTGCCCGGCTTTAACATCTGCGCCCGGCCGGAAAAGCCACTGGTCCAGATATCCCTCCACGCGGCCCCGCACCTCGACCATGTTCCGCGCGTAGGTTTGTGCGGCGACCTCGGAGAAGATGGCGACGTCCTGAGGGCACACCTCCGTCACCATCACGGGCGTGGGTGGGGGATCGGCTGAGCCGACCTTCTGGCCCGAAGCCGTACATCCGGTCCACAGGATCGAGGACAGTAAGACTGCCAGGGCGGAAGCCTTTGTGAAAGGCTCCGGCTCCTTCTTTTGATCGACCACAGAGCGCTCCTTTGGCATTGCTATGCCGCGACCCCAGTGCCTACAGAGATCTTCAGCGTCGTCCGAAGGTCCTAGGTGTAAAAAAGATCACAAGACCGTCATATCGCAAATACAAACAAAACACCAGCCGATATGTCAAACGGATGGGAAATATATTAAGATATCAATAGCTGAAAATACCATGAAGTATTTTCTATGTTGCCTTGGGCTGGCCGTGCTGCCGGCGTGGGGCCAGTCCAGTGCGGTCGCGCCGGTCCTCCTCTTCACACATTTTGAACAACGTCCCTCGCAGGCGGTGGTCGATTCCATACAACGGGAAGTGGCTCGCATTATGGCCCCTCTCGGCTTCCCCTTCGAATGGCTGTCCGTGGATGGGGTGCGGGGGGACGAAATGGCCTCGGAACTGGCAGTGGTCACCTTCCGCGGGAACTGTGGCATCGCGAATCTGTTTACCCCCGCAACGGACTCGGGCCCACTCGGATTTACGCACATGAGCGGTGATGCCGTGCTTCCGTTTGCGGAGGTGGATTGTGAACGAGTTCGCGAACTCCTGCGGAAAGACCTGCTCCACATGCGTACGGAAGACGGTGAAGCGGCGTTCGGCCGCGCACTGGGCCGCGTTCTGGCGCACGAGTTGTTCCACATTTTTGTGGGAACGAAGCACCACGGCTCAGGTGGCGTGGCCGAGTCTGCCTTTACCAGGGGCGAACTCCTGTCCGACCAGTTTCAGTTCAGTACGAGGGACTTCCGGCTTCTGCGCGCGAGCCTCCAGCCGGCGCGACGGCA
This sequence comes from Bryobacterales bacterium, assembly GCA_003167275.1. Lineage (GTDB taxonomy): Bacteria > Acidobacteriota > Terriglobia > Bryobacterales > Bryobacteraceae > JAIQFL01. The sequence goes on from PMTT01000906.1 coordinate 10,014, forward strand.
AAACAGCCGTTTACGGTCCGCAGCCTCGCCGCTGTCCGGGCGATTCATATTCGAGGAGAGTGGATGTGCAAGCTGTCATGGAACGGCCGGTGAAGGGACCCCATCGGCGCCGGCTCTTCATGCCGCCCGCAAGCTCGTGGATGCGAAGAGCCTGACCGCCAAACTGGCCAAGGACGTGATGAGCATGTACAGGCATGCCAAGACGGTCTGGCTGCCGCCGCCGGCGCTGGATGATGACGAGATCGCGGACGTGGTGAGCTTCCTGAATGGTTGGTACTGAGGGCGCTCTCGGGACCTCCTGGAAGCGTGGCGCAGGCTGTCAAGCCTGCTGAGCCGAGAGTCATCTCGGCTTTCTTCTCTTTTCCGGAGATTCTTCCCCATCCGCAACCACTAATGAGTCATGGGCACGTTGAGAATCATCCTGTGAAAGCCGGACTCGTGGCCAACGCGGAAGACCATCTTCTGGGTCGAGCACACCAAGAAAAGCCGAGAGGAATCTCGGCTCAGCAGGCTCGACAGCCTGCGCCACGAAGTTAAGTGAACTGCCCCACGGTTCAGAAGATGAACCGCGCTTGCAGTTGGAACATCCGCGGCGGGTCGATATTGGCGAACGCCGGGATCGCGGTCGCGGCCGTGCCGACGGCCACGAACTGACCGAACGTTGGACTCGGCGTGCCCGTGTCGCCGTAGATCGTTTGCCCACGTCCGAGGAAGTTCCCGTGGTTGGTGAGATTGAAGCCCTCCAACCTGAGCAAGATGGCCGTGCGTTCGGACGTCTTGATGCGATCTTCGACGAAGATTCCCAGGTCGTATGTTGGGGTGCTGCGGAAAGCCGACTTGCCGACCACCTTGCCGTTAATGACCGGCCGGTCGTTGTTCAAACCGTCGCCATTGTTGTCAATGCCCGTCGTGGCATTGAACGGACGCCCGGACGCGAGTTGTGTCAAGGTGCCGGCCGTGATGTGGAACGGCAGCCGGTACGTGAACGTGATCACCGCGCGATGACGCTGATCGAGGAAGCTCGGTCCGCGTTCGGTCTCGCCCAGCCGGCTGATGATACTCTGATCCGGGCTGGTGCCGTTGCCGTCCGGTTCGGTGGTGTCAGTCGCCTTGGAAAGCGTGTAGCTGACGGCGGCGTACATACGTGAGTTACCGCGATAGCTGATCTGGTTCTGCAGTCCGTCATAATCTCCGACGCCCAGGTTCATCAACACGTTGACCTGGCGCACTCCGCCATTCACGGGCAGGATTGGACGGGTGGCGTTGGCGTCGGCCACGGACCTGACCTGTCCCGGCGCTGTGCGGTCGAAGATCGATGGGGCGTTCAGATCGACGGTGCGATCGAGGTTGGACCAGTGCTGGTGCACGTAGTCGGAACCCACGAACAGGCCCTTTACGATCTCGCGTTCCGCGCCGATAGATACCACCTGACTGCGGGGACTCACCAGCTTGTCGGGGTAGTTCGGCAGCAGGTCGAAATTCAGCCCGTACTTCGCGAACTGAGCCTCGTAGAAGGACCGCCGGCCCGCCTGGATGGTGATGTCGCGCGCAGGCAATTCCGAAGCCGGCAGCGTCTTGGGATCGAACGAGAGCGGGAGGCACGATCCGGTCAGGCAGGTCGGGAAGCCGAGTTGGCCGGGAACGGCCGTGTAGGTCGTCAATCCGTCCAGCCCGCCCACCAGGTAGCTGGCGATCAGGTTGGATTGAATCTGCGTGTAATACATGCCGTAGCCGCCGCGAATCGACAATCGTGAATCGCCCCGCGGATGCCAGCCGAAACCGACGCGCGGCGCGAAGTCCTTGGTGGCGTCGGTGAGGGTCTGCCGGTCGTAGCGGATCCCGAGATCGATAGTGAGATCGCGGCGCACGTGGATGCTGTCCTGCACGAATCCGTCATAGAGCCACTGCTTGAGCAGGTAGGTGCTGATTCCGAAGTTGATGGGCTGCGTGTAATTCTGAACGTCGGCCAGTGTCAATTGATTGAAGGGCGCGGTCGTGGTGTTCTTGAATGTGAAAGTACCGAGGATCGCGGTGCCCGGTTCGCTTCCAAAGCCACCGGAGGTGTGATGGATCACGCTTGCGCCGAAGCGAACGTTGTGCTTGCCATGCGACCACGACAGCGTGTCCGAGAACTGCGCCTGGCGGCCAAAGTTGTTGGAGGCTCGCGACTGTCCAATGGTGAACGGCACAGACCCGCTGCGTGTGTAGGTGGTAGAGATGACGGGGGCTTCCCATAGATTGACAGGGTCGCCATCCAGAAAGGCAAATCGCGCCTCGTTGAGAAGGCTCGGGGTGAGGACCCAGGTATGATTGACCTGACCCGTCACTGACTTCCGCGCGTACTCGCGGGCGACGCTCGGCGCGCTCGTGCCGCCCACTGCGTCCTGTGGGTTGTCATCGTGAAACTGATCGTAATTCATTCGCAGCGTCAAAGTCTGGTTGGGCGTAAGCTTCTGGTCCAGCCGTGCGTCGACCAGAGCCTGGCGGTAGTGACCGGTGTAGGCGAGGTTGCCATCCGCCGGCAACACAAAGGCAGGCAGAGCGCTCGAAAGGAACGCGGTTCGATTCTGCCACGTGTAGTCAGCCGTGGCGAAGAAGAAGGTCTTGTCTTTGACGATCGGCCCGCCGATCGAGACGGATGCCTGGCTGAGCGAATCCGGAACGTCCACCGGGCTGATCGAGGTAAGCGTGGTGGGTGTGACACAACTCGGCACGGAGGGCGGACAGAAGCCCTTGGTGGAGAATGACTTCGCCTGCATGTCACCGGGACGGCCCAGGTACAGTGCTTCGCCGTGCAGGTCGTTGGTGCCGGACTTGGTGACAATGTTCAACGCGGGGCCGGCGGTCCAGCCGAATTCGGAAGAAAACGCGTTGGTGAGCACGGTCATTTCCTGGATGGCCCCGAGCGGCACGGCGACGATCGCCGTCTGGCGGCCCCAACCCTCATCGTTGTTCGCACCGTCCAGCGTAGTGGTGGTCGTACGGCGAGAACCCGCGCCGGTGACGTAGTACGTCTGGTTGACGAAGAGATCTCCCGTACCCTTGGCCTGCCGGAAGGCCGAATTCAGGAGCGGCACTGTGGACGCCTTGCGCCCGAGGATCGGTGTCTCGTCGATTTGAGGGCTATCGAGCCGCCGGCCGATTTCCGGATCCGCGCGCACGCCTTCGGTAGTGCCGTACACAGTGACCTCCGCCTTCTGGGAGCCGGCGAGGAGTTTCACATTCAGAGTCGCGGTCTCACCCGATCGCAGGACAATGTCCTTGAGTCCTTCGGTGCCGAATCCCTCCTTGGATACTTCGACCTTGTAGGTTCCGGTTAGCGAAAGCGCCGCAATCGTGGCGCTGCCTTCGCTTCCGGAGACGGATTCGCGCACGGCGCCGGTGGCGGTGTTCACCACCGAAACTTTGGCGTCCTTCACGACGGCGCCGGTTTGATCGACCACCGTGACGATCATCGACGCCGTGTTAGGAGACTGCGCGGCAAGCGGCGCCGCGATAAGAGCAAAGAGCGCCATCGAAAGTAGAGGCAGGCGCAAGTAGTCGCGAGATGAAGCCATAGATCGAGACATAATCCTCTTTATGAATACCCGATAGGTTAGCGGACACGGGCCGGTACTACCACCGCTCGTAGTTGGGGATGGCTTTCAGCGATCAGCGTCGGCATTATGGGCTGACGGGTGAGGCTCAACGGCCTCGGGGTGGGTGGGCAATATGAAGGAACGAACCCAATCCCATTTTCGGACAGT
>PMTT01000906.1:13827-23028 GCA_003167275.1 Bryobacterales bacterium
CGCGGCGGCGGCTCGTTCATGAGACCGAGACCTCCATTTCCCCATTTCCCCATACCGTGTGCCTGCCCACCCCCACCCACTTCCCCAATTCCAGGTAAGGCAGAAACTCGCGCAACTCGCCTTCATACTCCGCCTCACCCACGAATCCGCCCACAGAATGCCGTTGTCCCGACCGCGACGAAAGCCGGTCCGCCTCCGCCCGCTTCAGTTCGCAGCGTGTCATCCGCACCGCCGCCGCCCGCTCGCCCATCGCTCGAAAATCAATCTCAAGCGGTCCTGGTCCGTACAGCGCCCGCAGCGTGCTGACGCGATCGCGTACTCTCCCAAACAAAATCCCGAACTCCGGCCGGCTTACGACCTGGCGCTCGCTCTTCAGTTCCGTCGGCGTCACAAACCGCACCCGCACCCGATGCACGGGGTTCGGGGCATCGCAAAGGTCCACCGAATTGGGCGCGGCTAAATCGGCCATTTGGAAGGTGCCGCCATCGAAGACCCGTTCTACGGTCGCGCCGCTCAAGTCCAGTTGGTCCACGGCGGACAGTTCCGCCAGCCCTCTCCCCGGCCCCAAGCCCTCGCGGGCGAGCTGCGCGAAGGTCGCCACGAAGTACGGCAGGTGAGGTTCGTGCACGTCGAATATGTGCACGTCGAAGTGGAAATCCTCGCCTTTCTGGATGGTGCGTCCATCTAAGTGCGCGGCGCGGAACACGAAAGGCCTGGGCCAGTCCGCGAGACCGCTCGGGCCCTCGCCACGCGCCGCCTGCGGCTCGAATACCCGTGCATACGGGCAGGTGGTCCGAACATCGCAACTTTTGGCCTCCCGGCAGTCCGCCACGCACACCAGTTTGCGGAAAATGGTGCCGAACGCTCCACGGATGATATTGCCTGACTTGTGAGGCGGGAAATAGAGCGCACCACCGGAGCGGAACTGAAAGCGAAACCGGTAGAATTCCAGTGTCAACGCGCCAGCATAGCACTGTTCCGAGTCTCCAGAATCTCCAACTCCCACGCCCCGGGGCCAACTCTGTCCGATCTCCACATCGGAACTTAACGCATTCCTGCCTGACCCACGCTAAGCTGGAGCTATGCAGAAAGGCTACGCGGTTTACTGGCGCCGGATCGGCGGCATCGAGAAAGCCTTTCTCATTTTGCTGTTGATCTACGCCATCCTGTATTTCACACGCGTATCGTCCCTGGCACAGTCCTTTGCGCTCTTGGCGGCCTTCGTCACCGGACTCCTGTGCCTTTTCAAGTTGGCGCGGCGCGCGATGCGGAAAGCCATCTGGCGGCTGCGGAACCGGCTGATCGCGGCTTACCTGTTTATCGCCGTGGTGCCGATCGTCCTCATTTTGGCGATGGTTGGCCTCGCCGGCTGGGTAGTCATCGGACAAATGGCCGTGTACCTGGTAAATAAGGAACTGGAGCACCGCGAGATCAACCTCTTGCGCCAGGCCGAAGCTTTCGCCGCGATACCCATCCGGGATCCCGAAACAGCCCTCAGCCGGTTCGAGAGGAATACCCGCAACTCGTTCCCCAAACTGGAGTTGTTGATCACCGGCAAGCGTGAGGTCCGTTACCCCGAAAATGCCTTGATCACCCACCCGCCCCATACCTGGAAGCACGCCTCGGGACTCATCGTGAAGAAAGAGGGGAAGATCGGGCGCCTGTACGCATGGGCTCATGTGACGGCGGGAGATGAGGAGGTCACGATCCTGGCCCCCATCGACCATGACCTGCTGGGGGACCTGGTACCTGGTTTGGGCGACGTCACCTTTTTCCCCCTGATGGGGCACAACAAGGAGTCGCACCTTCCGTCCAAGAGAAACGCCCTCGATTTCCAATTCACCGGCTTCTACCAGGTGATGGTGCCTTCCTGGGAGTCGCCCCAAAACGAGAACAGCCTCCTTTTGCTGGTGAACACGCGCTTCCTGACGGTGCTGGCCACCGTGTTCCAGAAGATGGACTGGACCGAAAAGCTGCTGAGCTGGTTCATCGTGGTGACGGTTCTTTTCTTTCTCGTGGAGATGGTCTCTCTGGTGGCGGGCGTCCAGCTCAGCCGGTCCATCACGGGGGCGGTACACGAACTCTACGAAGGCACCCGGCACGTGAAGGAGGGCGATTTCTCCTATCGCGTCCCTGTAAAAGGGAACGACCAGTTGGCGGAGCTGACCACTTCTTTCAACTCGATGACCTCCAACCTGGGACGGCTGATTGTGGTGGCCAAGGAAAAGGAGCGGCTGGAATCGGAGCTCGAGATTGCGCGCGAGGTTCAGAACCAGCTCTTCCCCAAGGATGTGCCCTTCACCAAGACTTTGGAGTTGAAGGGTGTGTGCCATCCGGCGCGCATGGTGTCCGGCGACTATTACGATTTCATGGCGCTCACCGAAACCTCCCTGGCGTTCGCCATTGGGGACGTGGCCGGCAAAGGCATCTCCGCGGCCCTGCTGATGGCGACCATCCAGTCCACGATGCGGACGCAGTTGAGCTCCAACAACGGCGCCGGTCCGCGCAAGCTGTCGGCTGCCCGCATGGTTTCCGTCCTGAACAAGCAACTTTACGCCACCACGGCGCCCGAAAAGTACGCTACCTTCTACTTCGCGCTGTACGAGGAATCGAACCACTCCCTCACTTACACCAACGCCGGCCACCTGGCGCCCATGTTGCTACGCGGCTCCGATTTCCAGATGCTCGATTCCACCGGCACCGTGGTCGGCGCGTTTCCCTTTGCGCGCTATGAAGAAAAGACCATACTGCTGGAGCACGGTGACATCCTGGTAGCCTACACGGACGGCATCGCCGAGCCGGAGAACGCCTATGGAGAGATGTTCGGCGAAGATCGATTGAAAGACCTGGTGATGAAATACTCCAAGGCGGATTCGTCGGAGATTATCGCGCGTTCCATGGAGGCCGTGAACCAGTGGACCGGCTCTTCCGAGTTGCAGGACGACATGACGATGGTGGTGGCGCGCCGCATATGAAGCCTCCGCCCGTCCATTCCGTCCTGACCGCTGCCGAAATGCGCGAGGTCGACCGGCGCACCATCGAAATGGGGATTCCCGGCATCGTCCTGATGGAGAATGCCGGGCACCGCGTGGTGGAGTTTCTGGTCGAGCGGTTTGCACCGCTGTCCGAACATCGCATCGCTGTGTTGTGCGGCAAGGGGAACAACGGCGGCGATGGGCTGGTCGTGGCGCGCCAACTCTATACTCGCTTTCGGCCGGGCGCGCTCCATGTGGTGCTACTGGCCGATCCGCAGGAGTTGAAGGGGGATGCCGCCGCCAACTATCGGATGCTCCAGGCGTGCGGCTGTCCGGTTTCGCGCGAGATCCCCCAGGAGGCGCATTATGCGACCCTGCTGCTAGATGCGCTGCTGGGCACCGGGATCAGCGGCCCTGCCACTGGGCGCATGCTGGAGGCCATCCGCGAGATCAATCGGGGATTTCCCTTGGCTAAAGTGGTGGCGGTGGACATCCCCTCCGGCATGCCCAGCGATTCGGGTGAGCCGGTGGGCGAGTTCGCTCGCGCCGATGCCACCGTGACGTTCACCGCCGCCAAGGTGGGCCAAGTGCTGGCGCCCAATTGCGACTACGTGGGTGAACTCGTGGTGGCGCCTATTGGCAGCCCCAACTCGTTATTCGATGGGATCCCGCTCTCCTTGTTGATGCCCGAGATGTTCCGGACGTTGTTGGCGCCGCGGCCCTCCGGCGGGCATAAGGGGACCTTCGGGCACGTGCTGGTGGTCGCCGGGTCGCAAGGAAAGACGGGCGCAGCGGCCATGGCGGGTCTGGGCGCATTGCGCTCAGGCGCCGGCCTGGTGACGGTGGCCTCATCCGCGGACGCGATCCCGCAGATTGCTGCTCACGCCCCTGAACTGATGACGGCTCCCTTCGAAGGCACTGGCCTGGAGCGCCTCGCCGAGGGCAAGACTGTGATCGCGATGGGTCCGGGTCTCGGCCGCACTCGTGAAATTGAGGCGATGGTCGCCACGGCTGTCCGGGAGTTCGACCAGCTCATGGTCCTGGATGCCGATGCGCTGGTGCCAGAGGCATTTCCCAGTGGGACAGACGATCGTTTTTTGTCGTCTGCCGGCCGGTTGACAGACGACAAAAAACGATCGTCTGTCCCACCCACACGTGTCCTCACTCCCCATCCTGGCGAGATGTCGCGCCTCACCGGCAAGTCCACCGTCGAAATCCAAAAGGACCGAGTCCAGGCCGCCCGCGCCTTCGCCACCGAACGACACGTCACCCTGGTCCTGAAAGGACAGCGCACGGTGATCGCCTTTCCCGATGGACGCGCCTGGATCAACCCCACCGGAACCCCTGCCATGGGTAAAGGTGGAAGCGGCGACATCCTGACCGGCCTGATCTCCGGCTTCCTGGCGCAGTTTCCCGAGGATCCGGACCGGGCCGTGGCTGGGGCCGTTTACCTGCATGGCCTCGCCGGTCAAATTGGCGCTCGAGCGCTCGGTGAGAAGGGCCTTCTCGCCACCGATCTCTTACGGTATCTTCCCGATGCCATGGAGCAGGCAACCGCGGCGGCCTGGCGTTCTTTTTCTTTATGACGCAGCAGATCCATCGCACCGCTTCCGAGGCGGAGACTATTGCGCTGGGCGAGCAGCTCGCGCGCGACCTCCCGGCTCGCGGGGTGGTGCTGCTAATCGGCAACCTGGGGGCGGGGAAGACCACCTTGGCGAAGGGGATCGTGCATGGCTTAGGCGCCGCCCCAACAGATGAAGTCTCCAGTCCCACCTTCACCCTCATCCACGAATTCGGAAACGGCCGGGTATATCATATCGATCTGTACCGCCTGGACGAGCTGCGGGAACTGGCGACCCTGGGACTCGACGAGATTTTTGACCGCGACGCGCTCGTGTTGATCGAATGGGGCGAGCGCTTCCCGCGGATCCTGCCGGCCGAGCGGACCGAGATTCGGATCCGCGCCACGGGCGACGACGAAAGGGAAATCGAAGTCACGCGGCTTTTTGAACAAACCAAATGAGCAAACAACCTTGGGCCTTGATTCTAGGCGCCAGCAGCGGATTCGGCGAAGCCACTGCATTGGAACTGGCGCGCACCGGCATGAACATCTTCGGCGTCCATCTCGACCGGCGCGACAAGCTGCCGCACGTCGCCGAAATCCAGGAGAAGATTCGCGCACTGGGCCGGGATGTGCAGTTCTTCAATTGCAACGCTTCCGACGATGAAATGCGCCAGGAGACGGTAGAACAGATCCGCGCGCGGCTAGTGAGCCCGCCGGGAGTGCTGCGGGTGCTGATGCATTCGCTGGCTTTCGGGTCGCTTAAGCCGCTGGCCGGCGCGGAACAGGTGGTCTCCAAGAAGCAGCTCGAAATCACCGCCGACACCATGGGCCATTCGCTGGTCTACTGGGTGCAGGACTGCCTTCGCGCGGGCCTGTTCGATTGGGGTGGCCGCATCTTCGCGATGACCTCCAGCGGCAGTACCCGGGTCATTCCGAACTATGGTCCAGTAAGCGCGGCGAAGGCGATTATCGAAGCCCACATCCGGCAACTCGCTATGGAATTGGCTCCGGCTGGAATCACGGCCAACGCGATCCTGGCGGGCGTCACCGATACCCACGCGCTGCGCCAGATCCCCGACTTCGAAAAGCTGATGGACGTAGCCCGCCAACGCAACCCGCACCATCGCCTGACGGTGCCCGAGGACGTAGCCCGCTGCATCGCGGCGCTGTGCCACCCGGCCACCTACTGGCTCACCGGTAACACCCTGCAGGTGGATGGCGGCGAGAGCATCGTGGGATAAACTCGGCCGTGAAATCCGGCACCGGCGCGCCCGCACTCCGCACCGGGAAGTGGTTCCGCCTGTCCGCACGCGTGGGGTATGCTTTATTAGCTTGCCCAGGGCATGCTTTTTTGGCTTGCCCTGGAACGACATCGGAAGAATTCGGCAAGCTAAAGCATACCGTACGGCTTGGTCTATGGCGAGGCTTTGGGGGGAGGGGCTGACACGGCGGAGTTCGCAAGCGGCAGAACGACCGTGATCGTTGCCGAAGCGGACGAAGCATTAAAGCTGGTGTCGCCGCCATAGAAGGCGGTCACGGTGTCGTTGCCGGCCGGGAGTTGACCTCCGGAGACCGTCAGGATGGCTGTGGCGGCTCCACCCGAGCCCGAGAGCGCCACGCTCCCCAGCCACACCCCGACGAGATAAAAGTCGACGCTCCCGGTCGGAGTGGAGGCACTGTCCGAACTCTTCACGGTGGCGGTGAGACGAACGGAGTCACTCAACGCAATGGCGCCTGGGTAAGTATCCAGGGTCATCAATGTGGGCGCATTCCGAAGGCTCCACCGGCTGATCAGTTGCCAGGCGTCTACGGAGCCCAATCCGGTCACCAGATCGTAGCCTGGCGAAGCGCTGTAACCGATCTCGGGATTGGCAACGGTGCAGTTCAGCGTACCCACGCAAGGGACCAGGTTGTCGCCGGCGGTGATGTCGTGAAAGGCTTCTGGTGCAGCTAACGACAGGCGATATAACGTGGGGTTGATGTTGCCCAGGCCGGGCTGGGAGCCGACCTCGTTCGATTCCAGATACTGATTCAGTAACGCGACCAGGCCCGCAAAGACTGGCGCCGAGGCGGACGTCCCACCGTACAGCATCAGGGCGCCGCCCAATTCGATGAGGTAGGCGTCATGGTCCGGAGAGGCGGCCAGCGAGACATCCGGTACGTCCCGTGCACCATCGCCGGGAACACCCGGGCCCGCCTGCCACCAGGGCTTGGCGTAGAACAGACTCGCGCCGCCGCCGCTCGCCAAAATGCCGTGACCCGGGCTCGAACCGTTCCAGGCCCGCTCCGGCAGGTAGGAAAGGGCGGACAGATAGTTGGCTCCGTTGGTGGTGCTCCAATATGTGGCATCATCGTCGAACTCGGTGCCACCCACGGCCGTCACTTCGGGCAGACTCGCGGGGAAGTTCACCGCCGGCCCGTTCATCGCTGCGGGGGAACCGGGGCTGTCGCACCCCGCGGGGCCGTTGTCGCCGGAAGACGCAATCCAAGTGATGCCTTGGACGTTCGCCTGCTGGCCGAGCACTCGCAGGGCCGACGGAGAGTTGCCCGCCATCAGTTGCTCGCAGCCGCCGTAGCTCATGCTGATTACCGGGGCCAGATTCTGGCTAATGGCGTAGCTTACCGCAGTCATGACGTCCTGCGCATACACATAGATTAGCTCGGCATTGCGGGCCACCGCACCGGCCCACTGCAGGTCGAGGTTAGCTTCGGCCAGGTCACCGGTGATTCCCGGATCCGGACCGAAGAGAACCATCTGCGGATCCCGATCCGGCAGTGAGAACATGCTGCGAAATGCCCGGGTATCCGCCAAATCGATGCCAGTCTGGCCGATGATGGCGATTGTCTGCCCCGTGCCGTCGATTCCGGATTGGTACAAAGGGGCAATGTTATAAACAGCGGCCAAGTCGTCGGGTGCGAGGTAATGGTCCCCATTTGAAGCTGTGACGGCCGGACGCAGCCGCTTGGGAGCTTCCAGACGAAAGTCGTCCAGCCCCCAGAAGCCGCCTACGACGTCCTCAAGCTCTGCGGGAACGGCCGGGGCCGACGAATTGGCGAAGTGTAATCTGCCGTCGACCCGGTATCGGTGAAACCCTGTGCCGAGCGCGCGATCGATTTCCCCGGCGGTGCCGCTGAATGCAACCCAATTCCGGCTGCGAGCGACATGTTCGACTGACAGCCCTTGCCCGACCAGCCATGCCCGGACCCGGGCGAGGTCGTCGGCCCCTGCCGCGAAACGATCCGCAAACTCTGAGGGGGAGAGCCAGCGATGGTAATTCGGCGAAGAGGGGTTCTGCTGCTCTTCCAGGAGACGCTCCAGAGCGGCCTGCTGCCCGGGCGACGGTTTCAAAAGCAAGGTCACCAGGCTTAGCCTCAGAGAAGGATCGGCGGGCCCCAGATCTTCACCGGACTTCACTCCCGGGAAGCCCGGAACCCGGACGACCGAACTTCCTTGGACCGTCGCTTGGACGGGTCCAACGTCATTGGGTGTTCCGGGAAGCTGGTTCGGCTGACCGGGCAGTGTGACCAACGCGATTGCCCCATACGCCAGCACGAGGGAAAGCCGAAGTCTAATGTGTGCCACAATCCACTTTTCGACCGGTTTGTCGAAAAACTTTATGATTTATGTTCCAATCATGCTTGAGAGCCCATGTCTTTCATTCACGACGATTTTCTCCTGACCACCAAGACCGCCCGGCGACTCTACCATGAATACGCCGAAGCCGAACCCATCCTGGACTACCACTGCCACCTTCCGCCCCAGGACGTGGCCGGCAATCGCCGCTTTCAAGATCTCTTCGAGATCTGGCTGGAGGGCGACCACTACAAATGGCGCGCCATGCGAGCCGATGGAATCAACGAGCGGTATTGCACCGGCGACGCATCCCATGAAGAAAAGTTCCTGGCGTGGGCGCGCACCGTGCCTCACACGCTGCGCAATCCGCTGTACCACTGGACCCACCTGGAATTGAAGCGCTACTTCGGAATCGACGAGTTGCTTAACGAATCGAGCGCACCGCGCGTCTGGGAACAGGCCAACGCCCTGCTGGCGACCGACGATCTGTGCGCCCACGGCATCCTGCGCAAGTTCCACGTCAAGGCGGTTTGCACCACGGACGACCCCACCGACGATCTGGCCTGCCACCGGGCCATCGCGGCCTCGGACCTGGAAACCAAGGTTTTCCCCTGCTTCCGCCCCGACAAAGCGCTCAACGTGCATGTCCCCGAGGTCCTCAACCCCTGGGTGGATCGCCTGGAAGCGGCTAGCAACACCAGCATTGCGACCCTGGCCAACTTCACGGACGCCCTCAAACAGCGCCACGACTTCTTTCACCAGATGGGGGGCCGACTTTCCGACCATGGTCTGAACCACGCCTACGGCGAGTTTGCCACCGAGCACGAAGCCTGCGTGACCTTCGGCCGCGCGCGCACCGGACACGCCGCCACACCCGAAGAGCACCACCGCTTCGCCGGGTACCTCATGCTGCTGTTTGGCCGCCTGGATGCCGAGAAGGGCTGGACCAAGCAGCTTCACCTGGGCGCGCGTCGCAACAACAACACCCGCCGCTTTCACGAGCAGGGGCCCGATACCGGCTACGACTCGGTCGGCGATTGGCCCCAGGCCGATGCTCTTGGCAACTATCTGGACCGCCTGGACCAGGA
>PMTT01000214.1:0-151 GCA_003167275.1 Bryobacterales bacterium
CAATCCTGGCTGCAGCCGCCTTTGAGGCGGCTGTGGCCCTTCCTGAATGCTCCGGTTTATTTGCCACCCCCGTTCGTCAGCGCCGAAGCCAAAGTCCGCCCCGGTGCGGGCTGGACTCAGCCCACACAAAAGCCCTTACCGCCAATAGCCG
>PMTT01000214.1:203-15939 GCA_003167275.1 Bryobacterales bacterium
GGACCATATCGCACATAATAGGCCCCTCCCGCAGGTGCGCACGCGCTCAACATCGTGCCGAATATTACGAAAACGCCAGCCAAAATCCTCTGTTTCATAGCCTTGGTACCTCCTCCTATCCGATTGAACGCAGTTCGCCAAAGCCGCGTTGCGCACCTGAATTGAAGTTAATGTTAGGAACATTTCATCTGTAGGGTATGCTTTAGCTTGCCCAGCCAGCTTTTGTCTCCGCTCCACCCCCTTGACCCCAGTCCAAGAATCCAGCAAAGTAAGTCAGTACCCAAAACCGAAATTCTCTACCTGTTTGGTAGGCCAAAAAGGAAACACACAAATGAAATGGCTCTTGGTCTTATTCGCCGTCTTTGCCTTCACCGCCTCCGCGGCCGACGTCACGGGCACCTGGAAAGCGTCGCTCGAAACCCCTAACGGCACCTTCGAAACCACCTTCACGTTCAAAGTGGACGGCGCCAAGCTCACCGGCAAGGTCTCGAGCCAAATGGGCGAAGCCGATATTTCCGATGGGAAAATCGATGGCGATGACGTTTCCTTCAGCGTCGTCCGGAATTTCCAGGGCAACGAATTCAAATTGAGCTACAAGGGAAAGGTCAGCGGCAGCGAAATGAAACTCAGCTTTCAATTCCCCGGCCGCGACGAGCCCATCGAAATGACCGCCAAGAAAATCTCGTAGGATCTGGTACAGACCTCGTCTTTCAGGTTGCGCGACAATAAGCTTATGGCCAGGATTACCGAACTCGATGTCAATGGTTCCCGGCGGCGGATCGATGCCGATCCCGACCGCACACTGCTCAGCGTCCTTCGCGACGATCTCGACCTTACCGGAACCAAGTACGGCTGCGGCGAGGGCCAATGCGCCGCCTGCACCGTCCTGATCGACGGCGTGGCGACGAAATCCTGCCTCACCAAGGTCGGCGCCGTCACCGGCAAACGCATCGTGACCATTGAGGGTCTGGCCCCCGAGGGCANNGGCATGATCCTGGGCGCGGTCGGGCTGCTGCACCGCAACGCCCATCCCTCGGATGCCGAAATCGTCAGCGGGATGAACGGACACATCTGCCGCTGCGGCACCTATCCGCAAGTGGTTTCCGCGATCCGGTCGGCGGCTAAGAAAGGAGGCCGGGCATGATCACACGGCGCGACTTTATTGCAGCTTTGGGCGGCGGCATCGTGGTCGTCCTGATTGCGGACGATTCGGACGCCCAGGAAGCCGGCGGCGGCGCCCGCCGTGGAACCAGGGAGCCCGTACCCCAACAGGTGAGCGCCTGGCTGCACATCGGCCAGGATGGCATCGTCACCGCGTACACCGGCAAAGTCGAGGTGGGACAGAACTCCCGCACCTCGCTCACGCAGGCCGTGGCCGAGGAGTTGCATGTCCCGGTGGCTTCCATCCGGATGATTATGGGCGACACCACCCAGACGCCCTTCGACATGGGTACTTTCGGCAGCCAGACCACTCCGCAGATGTGGCCCCAGATGCGCAAGGCCGCGGCCAGCGCCCGCGAGATGCTGGTAGACCTGGCGTCGCAGAAGTGGATGGTGGAACGCGCGTCCGTTTCCGTCGTGGACGGTAAGGTCACTTCAGGCAGCCGTACCGCCGGATTCGGCGAGTTGACGCAGGGCGAGAAGCTGACCAAGACCATCGCCACCACAGCGGCGCTCACCCCCGCCACGGAGTGGAAAGTGGCCGGCACTTCGGTGCCCAAGGTCAATGGCCGCGAGATCGTGACCGGCGCCCACAAGTACGCCTACGATATTAAGCGGCCCGGCATGCACTACGGCAAGGTGCTCCACCCGCCCTCCTTCGGCGCCACCCTGTCGTCCCTCGACAGCTCCGCGGCGGAAGCCATGCCCGGCGTCAAGGTGGTACACGAGGGAGATTTCGTGGGAGTCACCGCGCCCGATCCCCAGACTGCGGAGAATGCCTTGGCGGCGCTAAAGGCCGACTGGAAGCAGTTGCCCGCCGAGACCTCCAGCCGCGACGTCTATCCCTACTTCAAGAAAACCAGCCGCGATGGCGACGCTTCGAAGCCGGATCTCACCTCCTACACCATCGCCTATATCGCCCATGTGCCCCTGGAGCCGCGCGCGGCCGTTGCCGAATGGGAGGACGACAAGCTCACCGTCTGGACCGGCACGCAAAGACCGTTCGGCGTGCGCAGCGACGATAGACGGAGATGCATGCACTCTTACTGAAGCAATACATGGACCTGGAAATGGTTCAGATGCCGGTCCCGGAAATCGGTCCCGACGACGTCTTAGTCCGTGTTCGCGCCTGCGGGATTTGCGGCAGCGACGTCCACGGGCTGGATGGCGCCACCGGGAGGCGGATTCCACCCCTGGTGATGGGCCACGAAGCAGCCGGCGAGGTCGCTCAAACCGGCGCCCATGTCCACGACCTGCGCGCCGGGGACCGCGTCACTTTCGATTCCACGATCTACTGCGGCCAATGCTTCTTTTGCGCCCAGGGAGACATCAACCTGTGCGACAACCGCCAGGTATTGGGCGTCTCGCCGGGCGAGTACCGCCGGCATGGGGCCTTCGCTGAATACGTGTCGGTTCCGCGCCGCATCATGTACCGGCTTCCGGAGAGCCTCTCCTACGAGCAGGCCGCGCTGATCGAGGCCGTCTCGGTAGCCGTACACGCCGTAAACCTGACGCCGGTGCGGATGGGAGCGAGCGCCGTGGTGGTGGGGAGCGGCATGATCGGATTGCTGACCGTGCAGGCCTTGCGTGCGGCCGGTTGCACACGCGTGGTGGCAGTGGATGTGGAGGACTCCCGCCTGGCGATGGCGAGGCAGCTTGGCGCGACCGAGATCGTGAACTCGAAGAGTGTGCAGGCGGAGAGTGCCGTCCGCGACCTGACNNGGGTCCGTGACGCTGGTGGGAAATGTGACTCCCAAAGTGGAATTGCCGTTGCAGATAGTGGTATCCCGCCAGATTCGGGTGCAGGGCTCCTGCGCGTCGTGCGGCGAATATCCGGCGGCCATTGAACTGATGGCACGTGGTGCAATCCAGGTGGACCCTCTGATCAGCGCGGTCGCGCCTCTGGGGGAAGGTCGCGCGTGGTTTGACCGCTTGTACCGCCGGGAACCCAATCTGATGAAGGTGATCCTGAGGCCGTAGCGGAAGTCGGTGACCTGCCCCACGGCACGGGGTATCCTAAGCTTCATGACCCGGCGCCAGGCGTTGGCCCTTCCATTCACCGCGTTTGCCGCACGAGGCCTCGCACAGAACCGCGGGATGGCTTCGCGCGGCGTTACCCCTACCCTGCGCGGGAAACCTTCCGGGCTGCCGTTCCACGCGCACTTCGTCAACGTCGCACGAACCGCCGGCCTGCGATCGCCGGTGATCTATGGAGACGCGGCGAATCACGATTACATCCTCGACTCCATGGGATGCGGAGTGGCGTTCCTGGATTACGACAACGATGGCTGGCAGGATATCCTGGTGCTCACCGGGCGCCGCTGGCAGGCGAGCCCGCCCGAGGCCATGATCCGTATCTACCGCAATAATCGCGACGGCACCTTCACCGACGTCACGGCGAAATCCGGCCTGGGCCGGAGCGTTTGGGCCATGGGCGTCACCGTGGGGGACTACGACAACGACGGCTTCGACGACCTCTTCATTACCTGTTGGGGACAAAACCTGCTGTTTCACAATAACGGCGACGGGACCTTTACCGACGTCACCGAAAAGGCCGGGTTGCTCCGTCCGGGAACGCATTTCGGCTCGGGCTGTACGTGGGTCGATTACGATCGCGACGGGAAGCTGGATCTGTTCGTGGCGCATTATATGGTCTTCGACAAGGACGCCACACCGCCGCGCGGGAAGGACCCGGCCTGCACCTATCTGGGCGTTCCGGTTTATTGCCGGCTGGACGGTCTCCCGCAGGAGCCGTGCCGGCTTTACCACAACAATGGAAACGGGACTTTCACCGACGTCAGCGAGAAGTCCGGCATCCTGGGGGTTCCCGCGGGCTATCCGTTGACCGCGGCCGCAGCCGATTTCGATGGCGACGGCTGGCAGGATATCTATGTGGCGTGCGACACTTCGCCCAGCCTGCTCTTCCGCAACAATCACGACGGCACCTTCACCGAGCAGGGACTGGAGAGCGGCGTTTCGCTGAGCGAGGACGGGCAGGCGCAGGCCGGGATGGGGCTGGGCATCGGAGATTTCGACACGGATGGATCGCTCGATATCTTCAAGACGCATTTTCGCGCCGACACTCCGGTGCTTTACCGCAACACTGGGAAGGGCAATTTCCGCGATGTGACGTTCCGGGCCGGTCTCGGCGTGGAGACGCGCTTCGTGGGTTGGGGCGCGGGCATGGTCGACCTGGATAACGACGGACTACCCGACCTGTTCTTCGCCACCGGAATGGTCTATCCCGAGGTGGAGCGGAAGCAGCCCGAATCGCCCTACAAGACCCCCTGCGTGCTCTATCGGAATCTGGGCGGAGGGAAGTTCGAGGAGTTGCTGGAGGAGGCCGGGCCGGGGATCGCCGAGGCGCATTCCAGCCGCGGAGTGGCCTTCGGCGATTTCGATAACGATGGCGACATCGACATCCTGATCATGAACATGAACGAAGCGCCGTCGCTGCTGCGGAACGACATGAGCGGAACTAACCACTGGCTCAAGGTGCTGCTGGTGGGCGTGGCGTCGAACCGTTCCGCGATTGGGGCGCAGGCGGTGGCGGTCTACGGAGAAAGGCGGCAGGCGCAGGCCGTCCTGGCGCAGTCCTCTTATTTGTCGGTGAACGATCGGCGGCTGCATTTCGGTTTAGGTGCAGCCACCACTGCGGCCCTGGAGATTCGCTGGCCCAATGGAGTGGAGGAGAAGATTGCGAAGGTGGATGCCGATCAACTGGTAGTGATTCGCGAGGGTTCCGGGGTGATCAGGACAGAACACTTTGGGCCACGAATAAACACGAATAAACACGAATAAGAAAGGAAGCACAGCAGCCTTGGTTTTTCTTATTCGTGTGCATTCGTGTTCATTCGCGGCTGTATATTCTTCTTCGTGGTCTGAACACCGCGTCACCATCAGTGGCTCGACTCCCGAATCACCTTCTCCGCCGTCTCCGCACTGGTGGAAAGCGTGGCATGGACAGTCAGTCCGTCGCGCCGGATCTCGACGGCCTTGAGCATCTGCGCGATCTCAGGTTGCCGCGCGCTCCCTGCCGCGGCGAAGGTCAGTATAGCCCGCACGCTATCCTCGAGCTGGCGGCTGGCGTCGGAGGTACGGCCGAGGCCTGTCGCATCGATCTGGATCCGGGAGTCCATTTGGGCAGTTAGTGTGACGTATTCGGTGAGGTGAAGAATACGGTTCAAATTGGTGGCATTGCCGGTCAGCGGGAAAGCAACTCCCCCCTGGGCCACCATCCAAACCTGCCGGCCGCTCGCGATACCCGCGGCAAGGTCGAGAAGCCGTGGCGACCCAGTGACGCCCTTCTGGTGCTGGGCGATTGCCGCGCGCATGGATTCGGCCGGCCCGCTAATCACGAGGTCGTGGGAAATCAGGGTGGCCCCCGGCGGCGCTTCGGTGTACTTCCCGCGCCCAAGGAACAGCAGGTCGTGGGCATTGTACGCGATCATCAGGTAAGAAGTATCCCGCAGCGATTGAATGCCGGTGAGTACCTCGGGCAGCAGCGACTTATAGAGCGGTGTGGCGCGGATCTGGTCGAGATTGAGCCCCGCGACCAGAACGGTGTCGGCAGGCACACACGAGGCCAGCGCCGGATCGATGACCGGCGGAGCTTTGGAACGGCAGGAACAGGCCAGCACGGCGAGGGCCAGAACTGCGAGATGTGCGTTGTGCGCCATGGCTTATGATCGCAAAGGAACACACTTGAAAGGCGGTCCGATACTCAAATGCCGAATACTGTAAAACCGATTCCGGAAGGCTTTCATACGGTAACTCCGTATCTAGTCCTCCATGACGCCGGCAAGGCGATTGAATTCTACAAACGGGCCTTCAATGCCACGGAACGAGTGAGGATGGACAGTCCGACTGGCAAGGTCGGACACGCGGAACTCAAGATCGGCGACTCAATCGTCATGCTCGCGGATGAAATGCCGGGCGTTGCCACCCGCTCGCCCCAGTCTCTGGGCGGCACGTCGTCCGGAATCATGCTCTACGTCAAGGACGTGGACTCGGCTTTTCAGCGCGCTATCGACGCCGGCGCCAAGGTCGAAGCACGGCTCCAGGATATGTTCTGGGGGGACCGCTACGGCAAGCTGGCGGCCATCGCCAAGATGGGCGAGCCCAGGACGCGGACAGCCACCTAAGGCCGTCCATACCCGCGGCCCGGCGCTTTGGCCGCGTGCCGCCCTCTCATCTGAGCGACAATATCTTCAGAACGAATTGCCGAGCACCCGGGAGGGTCGACATGCTGACAAAACGCCGGTTGGGAAGCCAGGGGCTGGAGGTATCCGCGCTGGGCCTGGGCTGCCTCGGGATGAGCCAGTCGTACGGAACGCCAGATGACGCCGAGTCTATCGCTACCATCCACCGCGCGCTGGAACTCGGCGTCACTCTGTTCGATACGGCCGAATCCTACGGGCCTTTCCTGAACGAGTTGCTGTTGGGGCGCGCGCTGAAGGGCAGGCGCGATCAGGTAGCGGTGGCCACCAAGTTCGGCTGGCGGATTCAGGACGGCAAAGTCATCGGTCTGGACAGTCGCCCGGAGCATGTCAAGGAGGTCGCCGAGGCGTCGCTTCAGAGGCTGGGAACTGACTATATCGACCTTTTCTACCAGCACCGCGTCGATCCCCAGGTGCCCATCGAAGACACCGTCGGGGCGATGGCAGATCTGGTCAAGGAAGGTAAGGTGCGGTTCCTGGGACTCTCCGAGGCCGGTGAGCGAAACATCCGCCGCGCGCATGCCACGCATCCCATTACCGCGCTGCAGAGTGAGTACTCGCTGTGGGAGCGGAACCTGGAGCCGCGGATTCTTCCTGTCTTGCGGGAACTCGGCATCGGGTTGGTGCCATTCTGCCCCTTGGGCCGCGGTTTCCTGGCGGGAAGCGCCCGCCGCTCCGAAGAGTATCCGCCCACCGACTGGCGGTTCAGCGATCCGCGCATGAAGGGCGAAAACTTCGATGTCAATATGCGGGCGGCCTCGGTAGTGCGTGAGTTGGCAGCCGAGAAAGGGGCCGCCCCGGCCCAGATTGCGATTAGCTGGCTGCTTAACAAAGGTGACGACATTGTGCCCATCCCCGGCACCAAGCGGCGGACTTATTTGGAGGAGAACCTTGGAGCGGTGGCTCTGACGCTCAGTCCCGCCGAAATTGAGCGCCTCGATCTGTCCCTCGCGCCCAGCGCCGTGGCGGGCCCCCGGTACAACGAGCGGCTGATGCCTTACATCGACCGCTGATACCGACCAAGCCATTCAGAAAGCAAACCAGGACAGGCAAGAATGCCCCTGGTACAGATGCAGATTCTGCCTGTTGGAAGGTTGTGCGCCCGTCCTAACTGTAATGACTCCGCAATTGGCGCTCCTCGTGCTCTATCCTTGGTGAGGCAGGTCGACCTCAAGGGCGGTCTGCTCAAGGGTCTGGGACCAACCCGGATTACCAGGAGGAGTTCATATGGAAACGGTATCGGAGCAACTTGGCGCAAAAGTAACGGATGTGAAGGAATCGGCCGAGGCACTGGCCCGGGCCGCGGGCAAGAGACTGGATGACGTGCGAACCGGGACTGCGGATGCACTCCACGGAGCCGCCTCCTCGGTACGTTCCACGGGCCGGAAGTCCGCGGAGTCTATCGATGATTTTGCATCCGGCACAGCGGACAAACTGGATGCGGCTGGAACTTACGTCGAGAAGCATCGCCTGGACAACCTGCCCGCCGGCTTGCGCCGCGCGGTCCGCCGGTATCCGGCAGGTTCGCTGATCGTGGCCACGGCGGTCGGGTTTCTTGCTGCATCTGTCTTCCGGAGCATGACCCACTCGTGTGACCGCGAGTAACAGCCCAGCAGGGGTTGAGGATTGACAGATCGGGCGGCCAACCCAACGCGCCGTAGCGCGACGCTCGCGAATTCCTCCCCGTGCAGGCGCCTCCGGTGAGTCCCTAAGTGAGCAAAATTGAACAGTCAGGTATCTAGGAATCGTGCCACCATGGCATAACTTAATTAACGCATTATTAACGGATTCCCCGCGCCGCACCGGTTACTACCATTTCCCCAGTGCGGCGCCTTTTTTTTGAGCCTTACCGGCGCCCCGTAGGGTATGCTTTAGCTTGCCGAGTCTTCATTGGGCAAGCTAAAGCATGCCCCACATCTGCGACACTAGCTGCATGCGATTTGGTTTTTTGCTGATTGCGGCCGCACTCTCCCTAAACGCCCAAACTCTCACCATCCACATGATCCTCCACGCCATCGGCGAGGAGCGCTATCAGATCGCGCCCTCCGATGGAGGCCTCACCCTCAATACCACCTTCGAATACTCCGACCGCGGCAATCAGCGCAGCACCACCGCTACCCTGCGCATGAAGAGCGACTACACGCCACTCAGCCTGGAGGTGAAGGGCAGGACCAACCCGGCCAACACGGTCAATCTGCAGGGCTCGTCAGCTACCGTTCAGGAGGATGGCGCCAGCCGCACATTTTCATCGCCGGAGCGGTATTTCGTGATCTTCGGCTCGTCGCCCTTCGCTCTCCAAGCCATGATGATGCGCTACTGGGGCGCTCACGGGAAACCCACCGAACTGCCGATGCTGCGTGCCAACCCGCTCGCCGACCCGATCCGCATCGAGCCGGCGGGGCACGACTCCATCACCGTGAACGGGCATGCCGTGGCCCTGGACCGTTACACCGTCGCCAACCTGATGTTCGGCCGCGAGATTCTCTGGATGAATCAGAAGGGCGACCTCGCCGCGGCCATGACTTTCGCGGGCGGCCTGCCCATGGAGGCGGTGCGCAGCGAGTACGAGCCCGCGCTGCCCGAACTCTACCGCAGCGGCGTGGCCCAGGAGATGGCGGATCTGGCGGCGCTCGGTCGGCAGGTTCCGGCGCAGCGCACCGGAGCATATGCCATCGCCGGCGCGACGCTGGTGGATGCCACTGGAGCCGCGCCCGTGGCGGACTCGGTGGTGATCGTGCGCGACGGACGCATCGCCGCTGCAGGGCACCGCGCCTCGGTGGCCATTCCGCGTGGCATGCCCGTGGTGGATGCCAAGGGGCAGACCCTGCTACCGGGGCTCTGGGAGATGCACACCCACTTTTCGGGCGTCGAATTCGGCCCGGCTCTGTTGGCCGCGGGCATCACCACGGCACGGGATTGCGGCGGCGAGTTCGATTACCTGGTGGCCGAGCGCGACGCACTGGAAAAGCATAATGCTCTGGGTCCGCGGTTGCTGCTCGCGGGGCTGGTCGACGCGGGCGGGCTCAAAGCCTTCGGCCACGTCACCGCCGAAACGCCGGAGGAAGGCCGCGCGGTGGTGAATCGCTACCACGCCGCCGGATTCCGGCAGATCAAGCTGTACACCTTCCTGACGCCCGATGTCGTCAAGGCCATTGCCGCCGAAGCGCACCGCCTCGGCATGACCGTCACGGGCCATGTGCCGCAGGCGCTTAACGCCTTCGAAGGCGTGGAAGCGGGCATGGACCAGATCAATCACCTGAACTATGTCTCCAATATGATGCGCGCCCCCGCCGGCGGGCGCGGCCCGATCGACGTGAATTCCGAGACGGCGGCGAAGGCCATCCAGTTCTTCAAGGACCACCGCACGGTAGTCGATCCCACCGCCGGATGGGGCGAAATGGCCGGCCATTCCAAGGACGTGGACGTCGCCTCCTTCGAGCCGGGCATCACTAAGGCGCCTTTTGTGCTCGACGCCAAGTTCCGTGGGATGGGCGGCCAGACCAGCGCCGAGCAGATGCGCACGCGCACGGCGCAGACCCTGGCCGCAATCGGCGCGCTGCATAAGGCCGGTGTCGCCGTTGTGCCGGGCAGCGATACGGGCCTGGTGGGGTTCGGACTCCTACGCGAGTTGGAACTCTATGTTCAAGCCGGCATGACACCGCTCGAAGCCATCCAATCCGCCACCATCGTTTCGGCGCGCGCGATGAATCTGGACCGCGATTCCGGCACTGTGGAAGCAGGAAAGCGCGCCGACCTGATTCTGGTTGATGGCAACCCGCTAGCGAATATCGGGGACTTGCGAAAAGTGTCGCGCGTGGTGGTCAACGGCCGGCTGTACGATTCGGCGAGCCTGTGGCGGAGCGTCGGATTCCACCCGTAGCAGGCCGCAAAAACCAGGCGGGCGGGCCCAGTTGGGACAGCCTGTCCCAACTAGAACGTGCCGAATACCCTCAAATCGCTGGAAGACGCCCTCGCCGGGCATGTTGCCGACCTGGCATCGATACGCTGGGACCCGGCGCTCGACCTGGTGCGGGACGATCGGCGATACCAACAGATCGTCGACGCGGTATATGGGCGGGACTGACCGGGCGGCCGTCGGAACTCCCGGGGAACCGAAGCGCTTCGCTTGGTGTCCGATAGAGTGAAGATTACCGGCCGCAAGACCGCCGGCGGTACCAATCTGGCGGCTGGGCCATTATATTTCCGGCAGCAAGACTGGCCGGTCGTTCCGGCGGCGGGATCGCCGGCGTTACATATTGTGTTCGTTGCCGCCATAAACCCGATCAACCTGGACGCCCGGCCAGGCCTTCCCGCCAGGGCCCAGGGTCGTCTCGCGCCTCTGGTGCAGGTGGCGAGTCTCTTCGCAACCGGCTGGATGGTGTGGCTGAACACGATCTCCCCGCGGCTGCACCGTTACTCCTGGGCCACCCTGATCGGCAGTGCCCTCGGATATACCGTATTTGCCTGTGCCGCCAGTGCCGCCATCACCATCGGGCTGCTCCTGGCAATCCGGCGCGAACGGGGCGAGATTGTCTGGGGAACCTTGCGAACGTCGGCTGCGGGCGCCTGGTTTGCTCCCGCGATCATCCTGCTTTCGCAGTTCTCCCCGGCGTCACTGACGGCGGCGCTGGTGCTGGTGGTCACCACCACCCGGCTGCTGTACTCCGAGTGGCGGCGGCTTTATCCCCCCGAAGAGCCGCTTCCGGTGTGGGTGCCCGCCGACCCGATGTTCGGCGAGGCCGATCCGCCGCCTCCCTTTTTCCTCAAAGACCTGGCGCCTTCGCTGGCCGTGGCGCTCGCGACCCAGGCGTCGGTGACCGCATTTGCGATGCATGCCCGCCTCTTGGGAGGTGCGCTGTTCGCCATGAGTGCGGCCATGGTTACGGTGTTCGCGATCTCCGCCGGAGTGGGTGAGTCCCGACGTGTGGAGAATCTGCCGCGCTCGATCTTGAGCCTGGTCCTGACTATTCTGTTGGCGTCCGGATTGACGGTCGGAGGTCTCCGGGGAGGTGTGGTCCGGCGCGGAGGGCTGAGTGCGGGGGCGGGGGGCGGGGCGGCGAGCGAGCCCGGTCCGGGCGAGCCTGGCCCGGCGAAGGATCCGGCGGCAACTCCCGGTGGCCAGCCTTCAGCGCCTCCTGGGAGTCTGTCCCCGGCACTGGCCGCTGCCTCTGCCGATGGCAGCTATCCTGGGGTCATTCTGCAGCCCGAGCCGCTGAAAGTGCCCAGGCTGGTGGACCCGGTCTTAGAGTTTGGGGAAGGAAGACACTACCCGGGCTATAAGCGCGAGATCGCCATTGCGTTTGAGGGCGAGTATTGGATGTACCGCTTTCTGTACCGGCGTCCGCCCCCGAATTCTTATCTTCGCAAGGGCACGCCGGCGGAGATGTCGTTCCACACGCCGGACCATTGGCCGCTCATCATGGAGGCGCACCAGAAGCTCGATCAAGCCATCGATTTGCGCTGTTGCCGAACGGTGCAAGTGCGGCTCTGGAATGCGGATGAATACCCCGGCACGGTGTCACTGGAGTTGCTGGCCATCGAAACCCGTGGGCTATCCCGGAGCTTGGGCAGTGCCCCGGTGCAGTCCGTGCCCGATCTGACGAAGCAGCCTGTTACCGCGGTCGCGGAGACCCTGGAGTTTACGGTTCCTCCGCACCCGGATCCAGCCAGTTACAACGAGCTGGAAGTAGTCTTTCGCCGCTCCAACACTCGCATCGACAAGAGCGCGCGGATCGCGATCGACCGGTTCGTCCTGGTGCCGAAGTAGCGCTGCGTGGGGCGGACGCCCTCGTCCNNGACCCCCTGGTCGCGCTCTTCCGGGCCGCATCCCATCGAGCCGAAGATTTGCTCCGCGCGAAATCGCCGATGCGCGCTTGCTTGCCGGAGCGCCGAACGAAGCCTATCATCGAACTGTGAACGATTTCCGCAGGAGTGCGTACCCCCGCCTATGACCCAGCAGGAACTGCAAGGCAATTTGCGCGGCGAATCGAATTCAATCGAGTGGAAGAGGGGCGGGGACCCGAAGGAGATCGTCAAGACGCTGGTTGCGTTCGCTAACGCCTACGAAAGTATGGCAAGCGGGGTCGTCCTTTGCGGCGTCGAAGAGATAGAGCACGCGGACAGGCGTACCACCCCTAGCGTGGTTGGGATCTCCGAAAGTGACTCCCGAAAACTGCGCAACCGAATCTTCGAGTTGAGCAAGACCCTCGCGTCCCCGCCGATTGAACTGGAGTTTGACTCCGTTGCTCTCGACACCGGCAAAGAGGTTCTGGTCGTGCGGGCCCGCCGCAGCAGCGAGGTGCATGCCTTCAACGGGAAAGTGGTCGTCCGCCTGGGAGACAAGACCACGGATGCGACCACAAAGCAGATCGCCGAACTGGCACAAAGGAAATCCAACCTCGATTGGCTGGCACAGCCCTGTCCGGGCGCCACCGTCGATGACATCAGTCCTTTCGCTCTGGAAGCGATTGCCCAGGGCCACCGGCCGCCCGGAGGAACTCAGCAACTTCTGGAACCAGGTTTCCAGATGTTTGGAAGCGTGCCGCCACTCATCAACGGGACCGCAGGCCAGACTGGTGACATCGTATCGCCGAACCGCTTCGCGATGTTGCTGGTCGGCAAAGAACCGCAGCGGTTCATGCGCGGCGCTTTCGTCGCATTCACTCGTTTTCTAGGCGTGACGCGTGCCGATTCGATATTCTCATCCGTGGAACTCTTCGGGCCGATTCCGCTCCTGATTCAAAAGGTAAAGGACCTGCTCTCGCTCGAAACCGGGTTCATCGTCGATAAGACGGTAGACATCCGAACCGGCCGCCAGAACCGCTGGCGGTACTCCGAGGATGCGCTTCAGGAAATCCTGGTGAACACCTTCGCGCATCGTGACTACCAGGACCACCATTCGACCAAAATCTACGTCTTTTCCGATCGGATTGAGTTCGAAAGCCCTGGGGGATTGGTGGGCCCTCCCAGCCTCGAAGAGGCCAAGCACGGGCGCACCAGTTGGCGGAACCCCACCCTGGCGCGGTATTTGGTCGCACTGGGGCTCGCCCAGGAGCGTGGCACGGGCTTACCCAAAGCGATTGAGTTGACGAAGTTCGTGTCTGGCGTCGAGCCGATATTTCGGGTTGACGAAGCGTTGTTCAAAGTCACCGTCCCGGCCTATCATCTGCCAGTCCAAAAAACGAATGGGGAACCCGTTAGCCCGAAGGCGGGCGTTCTCCTAATCTCGATTGGTTACGGAACCATTGACCCAAGTCTCATTCGCAGGTCCGACCCGGCTTTCCAGGAAATGGCCGATGATCGAATCCTCACTTTTCACCATCCGGGTATAGTGGCAGCCGAACAGTGGCCCGAACTGATTCGCGAGATCAGAAACTGGCTGCGAGACCGCATGGAGGACCATCAATTTCAGGAGTTCCATCTATTTTATCGTGGACCCGTAGCGGTTGGCCCTTTGATCGGCGCGTTGTCTGTGGCACGCAAGCCGCTTATTGTGTACGCCTACGAGGAGGACTTGAGTCTGTACCGGTTGGCATACCGGTTGGATCGACGGTTGCTCCTGGAGCCTTAAAGCGATACCCTGAAGTGGAGCATCGAGCAGGCTTTCGAACAAAAGGCCCCTTGCCGCGCAAGCGTCAAGTGAGAACCGGGTGAATTGCCGGGAGGTCCGGAGACGGATTATCGGCAGCCAAGGCTGGCATGGCGATGACATCAAGTGGCCGGCAAGGTTCAGAGACTAGGATCCGAGCGAAAGCGGTAACGATCCCACGAGCGCCCGGCGTCTACGGTTCAACCGGAGACCATGAGATAGTCCGTTCTGCCGGATAATCGGAAACAGTCGAAACGGCAGCGGCTTGGGATAAAGAGCCCAGGCGGTAACAGGATACACGCTAAGACAATCGGCTCGATGCTCACCCTTGTCGCTCCCCAGAAACCAAAAGACCGGCCGGACCCCTGCGGCCCGGCCGGTCCTCGGCAGCGGCTCTATCGCTTCTTCCCGTGCGCCTGAGCGCAATCCGAGGGCGGTGGAGCAACGTCACAACGCTGCCGGTCTATATTCACTTCATTATGTGACGCCCCGATTATACATCAAAAATCAGACAAGTCTATCTGATTTTTTGTGCCCTGGTGTAGAGTCCTCCGCGTCACCCATAAAAAACTCCAATCCCACCCATAGAAAAGTTCCATTTGGGAGCCCGCAAGTCCGCAGGGGACAATAGTTTAGACTACACTACCCAAGAAGGTTCCCTCCCATGAGAAATCTGCCAAAGCTCTGTTCGCTTTTGCTCTTCGCCATGCCCGCGATTCTCTTGGCTCAGGCCGTTCCCGATGTTTCGTCGAGAATTGCAGCACTTGAGGCCGCCACGAAGTCCGCGCAAAGCGCCGGCGACAACGCCTGGATGCTCGTAAGTTCCGCCCTGGTCCTGATGATGACCGGACCAGGCTTAGCCCTCTTTTACGGAGGCTTGGTACGTCGTAAGAACGTCCTCGGCACCATGATGCACAGTTTCATTCTGATGGCCGTCGTCACGGTCATCTGGGCCGTGGCCGGGTACAGCCTGGCCTTCGGTGGTTCGTCGCCGTTCATCGGCGATTTCCACTTCGCTTTTCTCAATAATGTGGGCAGCCTGCCCAATCCCGATTATGCGCCGACCATCCCGCACCAGACCTTCATGGTCTACCAGTTGATGTTCGCGATCATCACCCCCGCCCTGATCTCCGGGGCCTTCGCCGAGCGGATGAAGTTCAGCGCCATGCTCCTGTTCACCATCCTGTGGACGTTCATCGTCTACTTTCCGATGGCCCATATGGTGTGGGGCAAGGGCGGTCTGCTCAACAGTTCGGGCGGCCGGATCCCCTGCTTCGATTTCGCGGGCGGCACCGTGGTACACATCACCTCTGGGATCTCGGCGCTGGTCTGCGCCCTTTACCTGGGCAAGCGCCTGGGCTATCCCGGTCCCGCCATCAAACCGCACAACCTCGTGATCAGTTTCATCGGCGCCTGCCTGCTGTGGGTGGGATGGTTCGGCTTCAACGCCGGCAGCGCTCTGGCCGCCTCGGGACTGGCCACCAGCGCGTTCGTCGCAACCCACTTCGGCGCGGCCGCCGCCACGCTCGGATGGATCGGCGTGGAGTGGCTGGAAAACGGAAGGCCCAGCGTGCTGGGCGCGATCTCTGGTTGCGTCGCGGGCCTGGTGGCCATCACCCCGGCCTCCGGTTTCGTGCAGCCCTTCCCTGCCTTGCTGATCGGCCTGTGCGCCGGCGTGGTCTGCTACCTGATGGTGACCCGCGTGAAGGCGAAGTTCGGATATGACGATGCGCTGGATGCCTTCGGCGTGCACGGCGCGGGCGGAACG
>PMTT01000214.1:15973-22321 GCA_003167275.1 Bryobacterales bacterium
ATCGGCCTGCGCGTGACCGCCGAGCAGGAAAGAGAAGGAATCGATGTCGCCCTGCACGGCGAGGAGGGGTATATATTCGAGGGGTAGCCACGAATCCGAACTAGAAAGAATAAATGGCCACGAATGAACACGAATGAACACGAATAACATAAACACGAATACTCGAATCAGACAAAACTCCCCAGGAGAAGCCCGTGCGTCCTTCGTCCGTATTTGTGCTTNNTCGTGTTCATTCGTGGCCCAATGTCTTTCCCCCTTTGACAGGATAAACTCATGAAGAAAATCGAGGCAATCATCCAGCCTTTCAAACTGGACGAAGTAAAAGAAGCGCTGAAGGCTATCGGCATCGACGGTATGACCATCAGTGAAGTCCGCGGACATGGGCGCCAGAAGGGCCACAAAGAGGTCTACCGCGGCCAGGAGTACAACGTCGACCTGCTGCCCAAGGTCAAGATCGAACTGGTGGTATCGTCGGACCGTTTCGACGAAGTCATCAAGACGCTGGCCGCCGCCGCCCGCACCGGCAAGATCGGCGACGGCAAGATCTTCGTCTACGAAGTAGCCGAAGCCATCCGCATCCGGAACGACGACCGTGGTGAATCTGCCCTCTAAATCGACGGCCCCGACCGTTCAGCAGACCTTTCTTGCCACGGGCGACGCCCTCACTGCGCTCGCCCAGCGGACCTCGCAGGTCGACCATCTGGTGATCGGCGCCGCCGCCGAACTCTGCAGCCTCGCCAGTCCCTCCCTGCTCGCGGTGGGCGGCTACGGGCGGCGCCAGTTGTTCCCGTTCTCGGACGTCGACCTGCTGCTGCTTTTCGATTCCGAGCGTTCGGCGATCGCCCACAAGGACACCATCTCGGCGTTTCTGCAGCGCCTCTGGGATTCCGGCATCCGCGTCAGCCACTCCGTGCGCACGCCCGACGAATGCTCCGAAGTCCACGACCGCAACATCGAGCTCAACATCAGCCTGCTCGACCAGCGCTACCTCACCGGTGACCGCGCCCTCTACGCCGAACTCGCGCGCCGCCTCCCGCGATTCATCCATGGCAACCGCGATGCCCTTATCCGCAACCTGTCGCAGTTGACCCGCGAGCGCCACTCCAAGTACGCCGGCACCTTCTATCACCTGGAACCGAATGTCAAGGAGACCCCCGGCGGTCTGCGCGACTATCAACTGGTCTGCTGGCTCCAGCAACTCCACGAGACCGAGCTTTCCCGACTGGGCGTGGCCGACCCCGCCCCGGAACTGCAGCAGGCTTTCCGTTTCCTGGCGCGCCTGCGCTGCTATCTGCATTGCCAGTCCGGGCGCGACAACAACGTGCTCACCTTCGACGCCCAGGACGCCATCGCCGAAGAGTGGCGCTCCATCGACGCGGCCACCTGGATGCGCGAGTACTACCGCCACTCCCGTACCATCTACCGTGCCGCGGTGCGCGGGCTGGAGGCCAGCGAGGCGCAGTCCAGTTCCCTCTTCGCACAGTTCCGCGATTGGCGCTCGCGTCTCTCCAACGCCGATTTCAGCGTGCATCGCGAGCGCGCCCACTTCCGCGCTCCGCAACGCCTGGACGTGGAGCCGGAGTTGGTTCTGCGCCTCTTCGAATTTGTGGCCCGCCATGGGATCCGCGTCTCCTCCGAAGCCGAGCAGCGCATCGAGTCCCATCTCCATCGGCTGCGCGACTACTTCGCCGACCCTGCCCCCATCTGGCCCGCTCTGAACCAGATCCTCTCCTTGCCGCACGCGCCGCTGGCCGTGCGGTCCATGCATGAAGCGGGCGTTCTCTCCGCCATCTTTCCGGAGTTGGAGGCCATCGAGTGCCTGGTGATCCGCGATTTCTTCCACCGCTACACAGTGGATGAGCACACCCTGGTCGCCATGCAGAACCTCTGGAACGTGCGCGGCGGCTATGCCGACCTCCTGGCCGAAGTGAAGCATCCCGGCCTGCTGCTGTTCGCCATGCTGTTCCACGATTCCGGCAAAGGATCGCCCAGTGAAGGCCACGTGGATGCCTCCCTGCGGCTGGCGGGCGCCGCGATGGCGCGCATCCGGATGCCGGAACAGGACCGTGAGACCGCTCTGTTTCTGATTCAACGGCACCTGGATCTCTCGCTCGCCATACAGTCGCGCGACGTCTTTGACCCGCAAACCATCCGCGATGTGGCGCGCCAGGTAGAGACTGTGGAACGGCTCAAGGCCCTCACCCTGCTGACCTACGCCGATATCAGCGCCGTGAACCCTCAGCTCATGACGCCGTGGCGCTCCCAGCAGTTGTGGCAGCTCTACCTGATGGTCTATAACGAGCTGACGCGCGCCCTGGAATCGGACCGCATCGAGACGGTGCCCACGGGGCCCCCTGAGCGGGTCGCATTCCTGCAAGGCTTTCCTACGCGCTACCTGCGGACCAATAGCGAGGCCGAAATCGACAGCCACATGGCGCTCGAAGAGAAGAGCCGCAAGCGCGGCGTTGCCGTCGAGATCCGCAAACTGGAATCCGCCTGGCAACTGACTCTGGTAGCGGCCGACCGTCCCGGCCTGTTCGCCTCGCTAGCCGGAACCCTGTCGAGTTTCGGGATGAACATCCTGAAAGCCGAGGCCTTCTCGAACCGCCGCGGCCTGGTGCTCGACACCTTCACGTTCGCCGACCCCACCCGCACGCTGGACCTGAACCCCACGGAAGTCGACCGTCTCCGCACCACCACGGAACGGGTGATCGCCGGCAAGCTCGATGTCCGGGAACTGCTGCGCAGCCGTCCCAAACCAACGCTGCCGAGCCGCAAGGCCCGTATCCCCGCCACCGTTTCGTTCGACTCCGAAGCCAGCCGCACGGCTACGCTGATCGAAATCGTAGCGGAGGACCGTCCCGGGCTGCTGTACGATCTGGCGTCGGCGATCTCCTCGAACGGTGGAAATATCGAAGTGGTCCTGATCGACACCGAGGCGCACAAGGCGATCGACGTCTTCTACGTGACTGCCGATGGAAGGAAGTTGACCCCCGAGAAGCAGCAGGTATTGGCGGAGGCCCTGCGCGCCGCGTGCTGAAAGATCGTGGCACAGGCATTCTTGCCGGGCATTCTTGCCTGTGTTGGTTTTTCTTCACCTGGAAACTAAACACCGGCAAGAAATGCCTGCGCCACACGATTCGCCATCACGCCCGCCCCCCAAACCCCCGGGTCTCCGTCGACACCTTCACCTTCTCACCAACTTTAATGAACAGAGGAACGCGGATCTCCAGTCCCGTCTCGAGCGTGGCTGGCTTGGTCACGGTGCCGCTCGACGAGTCGCCCTTCACGCCCGGCTCCGTCGACGCAACTTCCAGCTCAACGAACGTGGGCAACTCTAAGCCGATGGGATTGCCGTTATACTTGAGCAACTCGACCAGGGTGCCCCCGATCAGGAAGTCCAGCGCGTTTCCGATCACCTCTTCGGAAAGGGTGAGCGTCTCATAGCTTTCCTGGTCCAGGAAGTGCGACCCATCGCCGTCGCTATACAGATAGGACGCTGGGACCATCTGCAGATCCGGCTCCCGGAACTTGTCGCTCGCCTTGAAGGTCCTCTCAAACACCGCGTTCGTGAGAAGATTGCGCATCTTCAGGCGCACCAGGGTTTGGCCGCCCCGGGCCGTCGGCGTATTCACCTCCGCTTCCAGGCAGGAGAACGGCGTGTTGTCCAGCTCGAACAAGGTCCGTTTCTTTACGTTAATCGCATCGATCAATTGCATATGGGTATGGCCGCGCGGCGCGGAACTTTCATCTTAAACTCTTTCGGTCGCCAGTCGCTCTTCAACGGGAGCCGGCGATGCGTCCCGACCCGGACGCAAGGCCCGAATCCGGGCCGTGGTTTCGTACGCCTCCGAAGCCAGCCGCACGAGACACAGGAGGAACCCACCCGCCGTCGATCAAAGGCGTAAAATAGAGCAAGGATACAGTCATGGAAATCACGCTGCCGGCGGATTTGAGAGAGCAGGTCGAGCAAGAACTTGCCAGCGGCCGCTACCGGAGCCCAGATGAGTTGATCGAACAGGCGGTCAGGCGCCTGCTAAACGAGCGCGAGCGTGGCCTGCGCCGGCTCGATGCGCTCCGCAGAATCGGTCAAGCCGTAGATCAGGCTGACCTCTATGACCGAGTGTTGGTTCCCTACCAGGAATGACGGACATACCCCTCGTTGTTCTGGACGCGTGCGTCCTCGCCAACTTCTCTTTGTGCGATACCCTCCTGCGTCTCGCCGAGCCACCCAGGCTCTATGAGCCCAAGTGGTCAGAGGAGATCATTCGGGAGACAACTCGCACGCTCGAAGGGAAGCTTGGCTGGCCCAGGTCTTTGACCGCTCGTCTCGAAGCTGAATTGCGTGCCCACTTCAACGAGGCGTGGATCGTCGGGTACGAGCCGCTGATTCCCCGGATGACGAACGACGAGAAGGATCGCCACGTCGCGGCGGCCGCAGTGCACGGTCAGGCGCCGATCATCGTGACCCTCAATCTTCGCCACTTCAGGCCAGAGCATCTGGAGCGGTGGGGCATCCGCGCATTACACCCACAGTCCTTTCTGATCGAGATCTTCCGCCAGGAATGAGCGCTCGTACTGACGAAACTGGAGCAACAGGCCGCCGATCGCGGACGTACCTTGCGTCAGCTTCTCGATATCCTGAGCGCAACCGTACCCGCCTTCGTAGCGCTGGTTTCAGACGCGATCTCAAAATCGAGCTGATTCTGTTCATCGAAGCGCCACTCCTCGCAGCGAGTCGTGTCGCTGTTTGCCCGATTTCGTTGGGGGGCGCTTTGTCATTTCAATTCATTTGCTTTGACAAATGAAATAAACTCGCCATACACTATTCCCATGTCCCCGCCGGAGGTCGAGACCGTATTGCGCTGTTACCCTCAGATCTACTTCGCTTGCCACCGCCGCCACATCCGCGACCAGCAGACCGAAGCCGTCCTCAGCGCCCACCAGGCCAGCGTCCTCGACCATCTCGACGACGTCGACAGCACTTCACTCTTCGCCCTGGCCCGCCACATGGGGGTCACCGCGTCCACCATGTCCCTCACGGTCGACCGGCTGGAGCGCGGCGGCTACGTCACCCGCGAGCGCAACATCGCCGACAAGCGGCGCGTGGATCTGCGTCTGACGCCCTCCGGCGTGCGCATCAAGCGTCAGCAAAAGGTATTGGAACCCGACCTGGTGGCTGCCATGCTCGGCCGCCTGGATGAACCCCGGCGCCGCCAGGCGCTCGATGGACTGGAACTCTTGGCCGAGGCGGCCCGCGAAATGGTCGCCTCCGGGGATCTCAATCGCATTCTCAAGGGAGGAGCCGCATGAAGTGGGTTTTGTGGATTGGCGCGGGATTGATCCTGCTGGTAGGCCTGGTGGCGTTGATAGGGGCCATGCTTCCCTCCCGCCATCATGCGACGCGCAAAGCCCGCTACCGGGTTTCGCCCGGAGTCCTCTACGCGGTGATCGCGGGCCCGCCCGAATGGCGCACCGGGGTGAAGACCTTCGGCCTCCTGCCCGACCAGGACGGCCGCAAGCGCTGGTGGGAGGAGGACACTCACGGCCAGAAGATCACGTATGAGTTGGTGGAAGACCAGCCCCCGGCGCGGATCGCGGTGCGCATCGCCGATCGCGGCTTGCCCTTCGGAGGCACCTGGACCTTCGAGATCACACCCATTCCGGCAGGCGGATCGGACCTGCGGATCCACGAAAACGGCGAAATCTACAACGTGATCTTCCGCTTCCTGGCGCGTTTCTTTTTCGGCTACAACGCCAGCATCGAAGGCTACCTCCGCGACCTGGGAGTAAAATTCGGCGAAAGCCCAGCCATTGAACAGTAGGACAGACGATCGTTTTTTGTCGCCTGTCAGCCGGCGAAGCCGGCCTAGCCGGCGAAGCCGGCCGTTTTTACTCTCTCGACGAAAAGGCATTGCCATGGGACAGGAACGAGACTGCCGCCTGCGATACCAAAGCCGCACCCTAACCGGGAAAGCCTACCTCGAAACAGACTATGTCCTCTTCCGAGGCGAGGAGCGCCTGAAAATCCCTTTCAAAGACCTCACAACAGTCAAGTCCCAAGCCGGCGTGCTGACGCTCGAATTCGCCGGCGGACGCGCGGAGTTCGAGTTGGGCCAGGCCGCCGAAAAATGGAAGGACAAGCTCCTCCACCCTCCTTCTCGCCTCGACAAGTTAGGCGTAAAGCCCGGCCTCACCGTCCGCCTCGCCGGGGACTTCGCGCCCGATTTCCTGGAGGAACTGCGCTCCCGAAGCGCCGCCCCGCCGGAAGGCCGCTCGAAAGCCGACCTGGTGTTCTTCGCGGCGCAGACCGCGTCCGACCTGCGCAAGGTGGCCGCCCTCGCTGCC
>PMTT01000106.1 GCA_003167275.1 Bryobacterales bacterium
CGCGGATCCGCGTAATGGTTTCGATTGTGAAACCACATCAACCGGTGATATTGAAAGCTATGGAACAGCCCGAGCACAATCCCCGCCCGGATCAAGCCGTCCGAGCCCGTAGTGGCGGCGTATCCGAAGGTCAGCCATTGCAGCGGGACCACTACCGCAAACAGCATGAGCTTGGGACTGTTCAACGGGGTTCCGTCCTTCCATTTCTGGAACTGCCGCACCACGAAGCCCAAGGTAAGCGCACCGTAAGCCGCCAGCACGGCCGTCTCCAGGTTCCTGACCAGAGGCGCCGCCGGAAGGTTCACGTAGCTGTTCACGATAAGGCGCGCGAACGGAAGCATCAGCGAGGCCAGCAGGAACCAGCGGTCCAGAAGATAATCCTGGCGGTCGCGCGCTTTATGCTTGTACAGCATCACGAATCCGAAGTGCTGCTTGGCAATGTGAAAGTGCAGCCAGCCTACCGCCAGGACGTAGAAGAGCGGTTCCGCGCCCGCCGCTACCATCGCAGGACCGACCAGTGCCGCCGGCGCCACCACCCAGAGCAAAGATCCCAGCCGCCGGCGCTCGTTATTGTCGAAGTACGTGCGCGTGGCTGTCGCCCACACATGCGGCCCGTCGATTCCGAAGAGCCAGATTACGTATAGAGGCGTGATCGGAAAGCCAGCCACCATGAGAGCAAGCACGGCATAGCTAACCAGCCCCGAACCGATAAACCAGGTGAGATCCTCACGCCCGCTGATGATCCAATTGGCCTGGCGGGGCGCTTCGACAGGTATCGACTGAGTGCTCATATGGGACTGCCCTCGCGGCTTGCCCCACTATGATGCGCCAGACCGGAGGCCGCAAGATCTCAAGGGATAAGTTGAGGCGGATAACCAAAGGCTACACTTATCGATAACAAACGGTAACGTGGCACGGGCATTCTTGCCTTGTTGTTCCCCCGCTCGCGGGACCACGATGCGCCGCCTACAGCCTGACTTTCTCCCCAGTCCGGCACGACCGGTACACGGCGTCCACCAGCTCCAGTGCCTGGTAGCCTTCTTCCCCCGATACCAACGGCTTGCGCCCATTCCGAATGGCATCGCCAAAGTCCAGGAACTGCCGCTCGAACGGCTCCAGCGAGATCGCCATCGGGTCGGACGCCCCCGAGGCCACCTCCTTGGCCACCGGCGCAGGCTCCCCGGAATCGTTCTCCACATCCCAGGTGGTGAGCTTATCGCCCGAGATCACCGCAGTGCCCTTCGTGCCGTGGAATTCGGTCCGCTCCGTGTACCCCGGCCAGAACGCCGTGGACGCCTGGATCACGCCCGTGGCGCCACTCGCATATTTGACCACGGCGTTCACCACGTCTTCGGATTCGATCTTGTGCAACGCGCCCAGTTGCCACACGCCGAACAGTTCGGCAACCGGTCCCGCCATCCAGCGCAGAATATCGAGCTGGTGGATTGCCTGGTTGATCAACGCTCCGCCCCCCTCGGTCTTCCAACTGCCCTTGATCGGCCGCGAATAGTAGGCGGCCGACCGGTACCACTTCACGTAGCAGTCGCACTGCAGCAGGCGACCCAAACGGCCCTCTGCGATCGCCCGGGAAAGGAAGCGGCTGGCGTCGTCGAAGCGGTGCTGGCTCACCACGCTCAGCAGAATTCCCCCCTCACGCGCCGTATCGATCATTCTCCGGGCGGTCGCCAGGCTCGTCGAAATGGGCTTCTGCACCTGCACGTGCTTCTTGGTTTCGGCGCAGATCTCGATCGGCTCCAGCCGGAAATCCGGAAATGTGCAGACGTCGACATAATCCACGTCCGGGTGGCGGCAAACCTCCTCATAGGTGGACACGAATTGCGCCCCATGCTGGGCGGCGAATCTCCGGCCCGGTTCCTCGAAGATGTCCGTGCAAACGGTCAACTGGTACCCGATGTTCTTATAGGCGCGGGCGTGCAGATTGGAGATCGCGCCGGTCCCGATCATTCCGACTCTCATAGACAGACCATTCTACCGTTTTCGCGGCACGGGCATTCTTGAAAACACACCTTGGTGGGGCGGATCCCCTGGTCCGTGGCCGACGCCCCCGTCGGCCTGTTCGCATCGCGCCGGATTTTGATTNNCAGGGGGTCCGCCCCACCATGATGGTCCACGCGGGTACAATGGGGTCATCACGCACATGAATCGCATTCTCGTGGTATTCGCCGCGGCTTTTGCCGCCCTGACTCAGGTGTCGTGCAGCCACGCACCAAACCCGAACGTCGCGGCCGACGTGAACGGCCATGCGATCACGTACGCGGAGCTGGAGAAGATCTTCCAGCAGACCCAGCAGCCCGACGAGCGCTCCAATGAAGACCAGATCCAGTCCGCCAAGCTGGAACTGCTCAACACCATGATCACCAGCGAGATCATCAAGCAGCGCGCGGAGCGGCTCGGCCTGACGGCCGTGGACGCCGATGTGGACGCCGAATTCAACAAAATGAAGGCGCCCTATACCAAGGAACAGTTCGAGGCGCGGCTGGTCGAGAAAAAAATGACCGCGGACGACCTGAAAACCCAGATCCGCCACGATCTCACAATTAACAAGTTGATCAACAAGGAGATCACCTCCCACGTCTCCATCACGGATGCCGACGTGGCCGCCGCCTTCGCCGCCAACAAGGCCGCCTTCAACCACCCCGAAGCGCAGATCCGCATCGCCCAGATCCTGGTCACTCCCAATCCCGACCCCAACGTGCGCAATCTGAAGAACAGCAAGGCGCAGAACGAAAAACAGGCGAAGGAGAAGATCGAAGACATCGCGGCCCGCCTGCAGCGCGGCGAGGATTTCGGCATGTTGGCGCAGAACTACTCCGAAGACCCCAACAGCGCGGCCAATGGCGGCGATATGGGGCCGATCCCGCTGTCTAATCTCGACAAAGTCAGCCCCGAACTCAAGAGGCTGGTGTTGTCGATGCAGCCGGGCGTGGTCTCGCCGCCGATCCCCACGCAGTATGGATTTCAGATTCTGAAGGTGATCTCCCGCGAGCCCGCCGGCCAGCGTGAGTTGAACGATCCCCGCGTGCAGCAGGAGATCCGCGATACCCTGATCAACCGCAAGACCCAACTGCTGCAAGCCGCATTCTATGAGGTGGCCCGCAACGAAGCCAAGGTGCAAAACTACCTGGCCCGCAGCATCGTCCAGAGCTCAAGCAAGTAAACGTAGGGTATGCTTTAGCTTGCCCAGCCATGCCTTTAGCTTGGCAGTAGCTGGGCTCGCCCGTTTTGGGCCGCGGGTAAAGTGCAAGTCCCGGCGCGCCTCGATCCCCCACCTCGGGCGCAACTTCAGAACGTGACGCGCGCCGCGATCTGCAACTGGCGTGGATTGGCGGCCGCCGTGTACTGGCCAAACGTCCCGGCTGTCTGCGCCCCCGCGGCACTGAAGCAGTGGGACCCGACGTTTTCCGAGCACAGCTATGGTTTTCGACCGGAACGGTCCACCAAGCAGGCGGTAGCCCAGGCGCAGCAGTACATTGCCGAAGGCTACGGCTGGTGCGT
>PMTT01000236.1:0-4490 GCA_003167275.1 Bryobacterales bacterium
CCGGCTTAGGGCGAGCACCAGCAAGAGGGCGAGTAGCGGTTCTGTATAGCTCACTACTGCCATTCTGCCACTGACCGCCGCGGCTGCAGAGCGATGGTCAGGCGCGCCGGGATGCGTCACACGTTGGTTCAACGGGTGGTTTCGCGTGGCCCGTCTGCCGGCGCTGCTTTCGATTCAGGCGAGCATCGAGTAAATATAGAGCACGATCAATGCTCCGATGAACGCCATGAAGAAGCCTGCGGGGTGACCTTCCCGGTACATACCGGTCATCCGGCCAATCAGGCCGCCCAGCCAGGCGCCCACCAGGCCCACAATCATCGTCATGATCAGCCCGCCATGCAAGCGGCCCGGCATCACCATGCGAGCCAGATAACCAATGATCAGCCCGAAGATGGCATGCCCAATCATGTGTATCATACGACCGTCCCTCCCTTTCTTTTCCTCATCGGGAATTGCAATCTGATGAATCGGCGTCCACCCGTGGCGGATTTCGGAGGCGCACGCAGGTACTCAAGGCAACCGGCCAGTGCGATCCATCCCGATCGAATCCGCGGTCGCCCTCACGCTCAAAGACATAACCTCTTCACTCGCGATACGCCGTGGACCACCCGTCCACCGCGTTCCCGCCCCGGGGTACGCGGTCTCGAGCATGCAGATATGATAATCCTCGCGACGCGCGCGGCGCTATCGAAATGTTGGGCCAGCGCCGGCTGATAAAGCCCATTCAAAGCAAAGGGCTGTGCTCATCGGTGTTCATCGGTGTTTATCGGTGGCTGCTTGGGTTTTTCCGAGTCCTGGTACCGTGGCGGTACTTGGTGGGCTTCCCAATCACACGAAATCGGTCCATGATGCAGTTGCGGCCCCCAATCGGAAGCCCTACCTCCTGAACGATTCGGGGCCGCCCTCCTTGTGAGATTGACGAATCGATCACGCAGCCGGGGCGCTTCCGTGTCCGCCCCGGCTTTTCTTTGCCGGCTTGGTTTGGTCCTCAACGTTCGCAGCCAGATCACAGGCTTGGGTCGGAACAATGCGGCACCGTCAGTTTAGTCTCTGACCGGCCTGAGGAGCCGACAGGGAATGCCGCAGGGCTCGCCGGTTTCCCCTGTCTGGGGGGCGGTGTAGAAGCCCCACAGGTTGTCTCCCGCCCTTCCCGTCGACAGGGCTCAGAGGTAGTTATCCCCATTCGTGGTCGTCGCCAAAGAATTTTGACGAACTGACGTCCGATTCCGATGGTGCGGCCTTCCGGATAAATCGCCCACCCTGGCGGAGGATATCCGGACAACACCAGCAGTCCGTTTGTAGCGCCCTCACATCCGGACGAAGCTTCCACAATCTCCAAGATATCGGTCAGCAAAGCGTGAGCCGTGGTTTGTCAGCGGGCGGAGGCGCCTCCCGTTTACCTTTCGATCACGCCGCTTTCGAATGATCCGTTTCAATCCCCTTCTCATCGGGGCGGAGGCGCCTCCCCGTCCTTAAATTGGCCCTTGCCAATCAACAACATAGAGTATACTTTTCTCCCACCCCCGAAAACAAGCTATTTTTTCGCCATTTCACCCGCTCCCAACCGGCCCGCCAAACCACCGTAACTCCTTCTCTGTCAGCCGATTCACGGCATTCCTCCCACCCCCCACCCCGGCGACCGCTTTTTCCCAATCGTCCCAGACCATTGAAAACACGTCAGATCACGTAGAAATCCCGGTCCTTCACCAGTTCCGCCGTCCCCATCACCTTCGTCCTCCCGCTGCAGGCGGCGCACATTTCGAAGATGTGCACCCGGTCGAACTGCTCATCCACCAGCTTCTTCACCCTCGCCGCCATCCTTGCCGCCAACTCCGCGTCCAGGTTCGCCACAAACACGCTCTCCTGCACCCGCATCCGCCAGCGCCTCCACGTCCCTCCGAAGCCGGTCCCGAAACCCCGGCGCCGCGGCCCCGTCCACCACCGGCCGATCCAACATCCAACGCTCATACTCCCCAAAGAACCGCTTGAGCGCCGCCGGCTTCAGAAACACCCCCGGCCGCTCCCCTCCGGAAACGAAATCGTCCGCGTCCAGCACCTGCCGGTTCAACAGCGTCAATACCAGCCGGTCCGCCACCGGATGCCGAAACGGCTCCACCAGGTCCAACGCCAGCGACGGCCTGCCGTAATCCACCTGATGCAGAAACCCCAGGTAGGGATCCAGCCCCTGNNTTCAGAGGATCGGGCGCCGGATGCTTCAGCCTTCCCGGCCACTCCATCCCCGACTTGTTGAACTCCATCACCAGCCCGAAATAGGCGTGCGCCGACGCCCCTTCGATCCCGTCCAGCACCGCCACGTGCGGCGCCGCCGCACAACTGCCCGCCGTCTCCGCCAAGGCCCGCCGCCGTTCCTCGAACTCGGGCGAGGTCGGGTTCTTCTCCCGGTACCGCGCCAACACCTCCAGCCCGTTTGCGATCTTCGCGCTGACAATCGCCCGCGCCATCCCCAAGGCGCGCTCCCGGTCCCGGTAACAGTCGAACTGCGCCAGCCGCAGGTCGATGTTCCGCCCGCGCGGAGGCGAGAGCGTCCCCCGATATTGTCCCTGCCGCGAAAACTGGCTCAGCGTCACGCCTTTCTCCAGGAGCTCCGCCATCGCCTGCGTGGTCACCTGGATATCGCCGAACAGCAGCACCGCCTTCAGTTTGTGGTAGGGCAGGTCCAGCAGTACTTCGTCGTCCTTCTCCACCAGAAAGCGGTCGCCGGCCTTGCGCAACACCGCTCCCTGCTCCGTCAGGTATAGGCAAGCCACTTCGGGCATCCTCCCTTCCACGTGTGTCTCGGCCCGCGGCGCCGTGGTCGCCTCCGCTTTCTCCAGGGCCAACTCCATGGCGCCCCGCGGCGGCGCCATCTCGAATCGCGCCCGCATCCCCACCGGCAGCGGCGGGGCCATGAACAGGATGCGCCCCTTGGCCCGCTCGTTCTTCCACGGCACCCAGATGGCGTCGCCTTCGAACAGCGCGCCCAGAAACCGGAAGCCGTGGGCGAAATCGACGATGCGCGTCTTCTCGCGGTTCAGGTCCAGGTGCGCCTCCGCCAGGAGCTGCTCGCTCTGCGCCAGCGCCTGCGACGCCTCTTCCTCGGTCCGCGCCAGAATCAGGAAATCGTCCGCATAGCGGATCAGCTTCCGGCCGCTCTTCTCCAGTTCGCGGTCGAAATCCTCCAGGAAGAAGTTGGCGAGCAGCGGCGAAATCGGCGAGCCTTGTGCCACCCCTTGCCGCAGCGGCCGGATGTGCGACCCGTCCCACACGCACCCTTTCACCCACTGCCGCACCAGGTCCATGACCGCTTCCCCCGGCTGCCGCCCCGCCAGCCGCTCCAAAAGCAGGTCCGTGTCCACGCTATCGAAGAAGGTGTGGATATCCGCGTCCACCACATACACGTACCCGAGGTCCCGGCATTTCCGGATGCGCGCGATGGCCCGGTCCACCGACCGTCCGGGCCGGTACCCATAACTGCACTCCAGAGACTCCTCTTCAAACGACCGGGAGAGGTGCCGCGCCACGGCGGTCTGCAACACCCGGTCGCCCACCGTGGGCACCAGCAGAGTGCGTGTCCCCGCATGCGGCGCTCCCCGGCCCGGATGCTTCTCCACCAGGATCTTCAGCAGGGGAAACGGCCGGTAGGCGCCTTCGTTCACCCGTTCGATGAGCCGCGGCAGCGCCCGGTGGACGCGTTCCGCGAATCGCGCCACGGTGACCCCGTCCGCCCCCGCGCACCCCGCATTCTCGCGCACCCGCTCCCAGGCGTCCCAGAGCTGCTCGATGGTGATGGGGAGTGGCACGGCGTCACGTCGCAGCATTCTTGCCTGTGTTGGTTTTACTTGCTCCGCATTAACGTCCGCGTGCATCGGAATGAATGTGCACTTGGCCGCGCCGCGTCAAGACCAGATAACCGCGCCGATAAGAGCCTTCGTTGTTATCCGTGTTCATCCGTGTTCATCCGTGGCTGATGTTCTTTCTTTCCAGCCCTGACGTCGATGGTCACGGGCATACCGCTACCGCTCCGGCACGTAGGTGACGTTATACGGAATCACCTCGTAATTGTGCTGGCTGACGTATTGGAAGATCTGATCCCGTCCCAGCGAGAAGACCGCGCCCACCACCGACGCCACTTTGCTGCCGCCGGTGATGTCCAGCAGGATATCCGCCTCGCGCAGTCGCTTCTCCCGCAGGCCGGCGAAAACCGCCCTCACGGCCGCCGCCAGTTCGTCGGCGTCCTCGAAGTCCACGCCTTCCCTCCACTTCCCGGTCACGTCGGGCAATGCCTGGATATCGGGCTTCGCCGACCGGCCTTCCATCAGCACATCGAGGAGCCTGCGAAAATCCGGCAGGTCCCGCCAGGTGCCCTTCCGGTCCTTCGAGTCGGCGGAGGGGATGATCACCAAAAAGTCCAGGTAGGCCGCATGCTCCGCGATCCCTCTGACCGGCATCCGCCACGGCGCCATCCCCATGGTCTCGCGCACCGCCTCACT
>PMTT01000236.1:4502-5023 GCA_003167275.1 Bryobacterales bacterium
GCTTTCACCATCACCGTGGTCAATTGATCGTTGGCTTGCTGGGCCAATGCGAACAGGATCGCCAACACCGCCACTAACAGCGCAAAGGCGGCCCAACCGGCCGTGGTACGCCAAGCCTCATAGATGGCCGCGCTCACGAGGTTCACCGTGAAACCGATCGCCAGCACGAACGGCAGTGCCCAATTGGTGCCGCCGGTCACGTGCCGGAGTATGGCTCTCCGCCATTCGGCGCTAAGACTTCCCTCTGGCATCGATCCTCCCGCCCGCCGGCCCGCGGCGGCCGCTTGAGCCAGTCAAACCCATCAGGTCCGTCAAAAGCCGCCCCGAGAGTT
The DNA here is from genome assembly GCA_003167275.1 of Bryobacterales bacterium. Classification (GTDB taxonomy): domain Bacteria; phylum Acidobacteriota; class Terriglobia; order Bryobacterales; family Bryobacteraceae; genus JAIQFL01. The sequence goes on from PMTT01000236.1 coordinate 4,835, forward strand.
CGTCCAACACGTAACAACTCCCGTCGGCGGTGTCAATCCCTCTTGTCGAGACGAGTGCGCTCAGTCCGTTACGGCGCCTGCGATGAGGCAGGGAGTTTTAATCCCCTTCTTGTCGGGGCGGAGGCGCCTCCAGGTTCGGGCGGCAGAGTCAAGGTCAACTGCGTGACGTTTCAATCCCCTTCTCGTCGG
>PMTT01000578.1 GCA_003167275.1 Bryobacterales bacterium
CACCCGTCCCACTCGGGTATAATCGCAGTTCGGAACAAAGGAGGGCTTTGTGCCTCAAATCGGATTCATTGGCCTCGGCATCATGGGGAAGCCCATGTCCCGGAATTTGCTGAAAGCAGGATATAGCCTGGTGGTGTATGACATCTTCCCAGGTCCTGTCGCAGAACTGACGGAGGCCGGCGCGGAGCGCGGCGAGTCCTGCGCCGACACGGCCGCACGATCCGACGTGATCGTCACCATGCTGCCCGACGGACCAGAGGTCGAAACAGCGATCTGCGGCTCCGGCGGGGTCCTGGAGGGCGCTCGTCCGGGTTCGACGGTCGTGGACATGAGCTCCATCAGCCCGCTGGTCTCCCAGAAGATGGCGGCCGCCTGCGCCGCCAAAGGCGTGGAGTTCCTGGACGCCCCCGTCAGCGGCGGGGAGCCGAAAGCCGTCGATGGGACGCTGGCCATCATGGCCGGCGGCAAGCCTGAGGTCTTCGATAAGGTCCAGCCCATCCTTCAGAAAATGGGTTCGACCGTGACCTTGACGGGCCCCGTCGGCGCCGGCAATGTGACCAAGCTCGCCAACCAGATCATGGTGGCCTGCAACATCGCCGCCATGGGCGAAGCGCTGGTGCTCGCCACCCGCGCCGGGCTCGACCCAGAGGTGGTTTTCAACGCGGTCAAGGGAGGACTCGCCGGCAGCACCGTTCTGAACGCCAAGGCGCCCATGGTGATCTCGCGGAATTTCAAGCCGGGGTTCCGCATCAAGCTCCACCAGAAGGACTTGCGGAATGCCCTGCTCGCGGCCGAGTCCATGAAAGTCTCGCTCCCGCTGACCAGCCTGGTGCAACAGATGATCATGGCTCTCATGAACGAGGGCAAGGGCGATCTGGACCACTCGGCCATCGTGACTTTCATCGAAGGGATGGCCGGCATCGAGGTTAAGAAAGGCTCAACCGCGGGAGCGTGAAGTAACCACAGATGAACAAAGAATAGCCACACGTGAACAAGAATTAAGCCACCGATGAACACAGATGAACACCGATAAGAAGAAACAAACACGATTTTTGTCTTATCGGTGTTCATCGGTGTTCATCGGTGGCTATTCTGTCTTCCTGTTCGCCTTGCTGGCGATGCCGGCCTTCGGCCTCGATCTCAAGTCCGCCGTCGTGGTCGCGCCCGCCACTCTCGCCGGTCCCGAGAAGAAGGCTGTCGCCATGCTGGTGGATGAAATCGAAAAGCGCACGCGGATTCGACTGTCGGTCGTCGAAACCTGGCAGGGCTCGGGGCCCGCGATCCTGGTGGGGCAGCAATCCGCGATCGCGGCGAACGCTCGGCGCTTGGTGGACCGGCTCATGCCGGCAGTCTGCGCCCCTGCGCCGGCCTCCGGCCGGTTGACAGGCGAAACCGCCTGTCCCACCACCGCGCCTGCGGCTGGCTCCAGTGTGGCTGGCACAACTGCGGCTCGGAACACTCCGGCTGGCACAACTGCTGGCGCGGATGGGTACCGGGTCCAGGTCGTGGATGGTGTCGTGCTGGTTGTCGGCAACGATGCCCGTGGCACTCTATTCGGAGTGGGTGCGTTGCTCCGGCGCCTGCGGATGGAGCGCGACGTTCTGGAAGTGCCCGATTCGCTTGCCATCGCCACCGCGCCCAAATATCCTCTTCGCGGCCACCAGCTTGGCTATCGGCCGAAAACAAACTCCTATGACGGCTGGAGCGTACCGGTCTGGGAGCAGTACATGCGCGACCTCGCGGTTTTCGGAACCAACGCGGTCGAACTGATCCCTCCGCGCTCCGATGACGACGCCGACAGCCCGCATTTTCCGCTGCCGCCCATGCGGATGATGGTCGAGATGTCACGCCTGGCCGATTCCTATGGGCTCGACGTCTGGATCTGGTACCCGGCGATGGATAAGGACTACTCCGATCCCAAGACCGTCGAGTTCGCCCTGCACGAGTGGGGCGAGGTCTTCCGCCAGCTCCCGCGCATCGATGCCGTCTTCGTTCCTGGCGGCGATCCGGGCCACACCGAACCCAAATACCTGATGGCGCTGCTGGAACAGGAGACAGCGCTGCTGCACCGCTATCACCCCAAGGCGCAGATGTGGGTCTCGCCGCAGAGCTTCAATCGGGAATGGATGGATCAGTTCCTCGGGATTCTGAAGACCCAGCCGGCGTGGCTGAGCGGCGTGGTATTCGGTCCGCAGGTGAGGATGAGCCTTCCGGAATTGCGCGCCGCGGTGCCCCAGCGGTACCCCATCCGCCACTATCCCGATATCACCCACAGTCGCCAGTCGCAGTATCCGGTGCCGGACTGGGATGTGGCCTATGCCCTCACCGAAGCCCGCGAGACCATCAATCCGCGGCCGGTGGACGAAGCGAACATCTTCCGCCTGCTGCAGCCGTACACGGTCGGCTTCCTGACCTATTCGGAGGGCTGTAACGACGACGTCAACAAGATGGTCTGGAGCGCGCTGGGATGGAACCCCGATGCCGACGTGACCGGCATCCTCCGGGACTACGCCCGATACTTCATCGGCGAGCGCTATGCCGACAGCTTCGCGCAGGGATTGCTGGCGCTGGAACGGAACTGGCGCGGACCGCTCGCCACCAATAGCGGCGTCGAGACTGCGCTCCAGCAATTCCAGGAGATGGAGCGGTCGGCCGCGCCCCAGGTGCTCGCCAACTGGCGCTTCCAACAGGCGCTGTATCGCGCCTACTACGATGCGTACACGCGCAGGCGGCTGCTGGGTGAAACCGCGCTTGAAAACAAGGCCATGTTCGAGCTGCGGACTCGGGGGGCGGGCGTGTCGCTGGCAATGAGCCGTGCGGAGGAAATGCTGAACCAGGCCATCATCGACGAGGCAGCATCCGCGTGGCGTGCCCGCATCTTTGAACTGGCCGAGGCCTTGTTCCAGAGCATCCGCATGCAACTGAGCGTCGCGCGCTACAAGGCCATCTCGGTCGACCGCGGCGCCAACCTCGACACCCTGGACGTGCCCCTCAACAGCCGTGCGTGGCTCAAGCAGCAGTTCGCCGAGATCCGCAAGATGTCCGACGAGAAGGAGCAGCTCAAGGCAATCGACCAGATCGTCAACTGGACCGATCCCGGCCCCGGCGGATTCTACGACGATCTCGGAAACCCGTCGCAACAACCGCACCTCGTCCGCGGTCTGGGGTATCAGAAGGACCCGGCGTTCCTGGAGTCGTCGCTGGTCGGCTTCGCGGGCCGCACGGCCTGGCGCAGTTCCTGGTGGACTCATGCGGAATCGCTGGTGGACGCTCCCCTCCGTATGCACTACGAGGGTCTCGATCCGGATGCCGAGTACAAAATCCGCGTGGTGTACGCGGGCGATAGCGCCCCGGTGAAGATTCGCCTGGTGGCCAATGGCGCGGTGGAGATTCATCCCCTCCTGCAAAAGCCCACGCCGGTGAAGCCGCTGGAATTCGATATCCCCCGGCAGGCAACCGGGAAAGGAGAGCTGGACTTGATCTGGTCGCGGGAGCCGGGCCTCGGAGGCAACGGGCGCGGCGTCCAGGTGGCGGAAGTCTGGCTGATCAGAAAATGAGCACAACCCATTGGGAAAGTCCGGTCAAGAAGAAACTACGGGAGGGCCTGCCGGTGGTGGCCGGCACCATCATGGTCAACAGCATCGACGTGGCGGCCCACATGGCCACGCTTGGTTTCGATTTTCTCTGGATCGAGATGGAGCACTCGCCCATCACGTTGGAGACCCTGCGGAACATGGTGCTGGCGACCCGCGGTTTGCCGGCCCTGCCCTTCGCGCGCGTGCCGGTCAACGAGCTTTGGACCGCCAAGCGCGTGCTCGATGCCGGCGTGAACGGAGTGATCTTTCCGTTCACCAGCACTCCTGAGTTGGCCCAACAGGCGGTGGCCGCCTGCCACTATCCGCCCCTGGGACGCCGCGGGTCGGGCCCTACGCTGGCCCGTTTCCGCTGGCCCGACGGAGATCGCTACCACGATTCGGCGGATGAGAATACCACCGTGATCGTCATCATCGAAGAGGCCCGTGCGGTGGAGCGGATCGATGAGATTGCCGCCACGCCCGGGGTGGATGTGATGTTCATCGGCACCAGCGACCTTTCCTTCTCGCTGGGGCTGCGTGGAGACCAGAACCACCCTAAATTGCACGAAGCTATCGCCAAAGTGGTCGATGCGGGCAAGCGGCACGGCAAGTCGCTGGGGCGTCCGGCCGGCACCCCGGAGCAGGTCAAGGAGTACATGCGGCAGGGATTTCAGCTATTCCAGGCGCCCACCGAGATCGGCCTGATGACCGCCGGCGCGCGGAAATATCTGGGACCGCTGACCGGCGAGTAGCATCAGTCCCATGGATGGCCAGGTTGACTTCCCCCGCTCCGAGCTGCCGTTCTCGGACTACTGCACGCGCGTCCAGGAACACGTGGAGCGCTACTATGGCATTCCCGTAGTCACCAGGGACATTCCCGAACCATTGACCGGCGATCTGGACGGGGCGGAGATCCACATCGATTACGCGGTGACTCCCGAGCAACGGCTCTTCCTGCTGGGGCATCTGTTCGGGCACACGGTTCAATGGAATGTGGACCCGCGCGCCTTCGAAATCGGCGGCAAGCCCCAGAAGCCTCCCGTTGACGGGGATCTTCTGCCGGAGCTTCTGGAGTACGAGCGGGAGGCTGCGGCCTACGGTCTCGACATGTTCCATCAGATCGGCGTTACCCGCGCGGATCAGTGGTATTGCGACTACACAGCGTGCGATCGGGCCTATCTGTTTCATTACTACCATACGGGAGAGAAGAGGGAGTCAATGAGCTTCTGGCGTGATAACACGCCGCTCATCCAACCCAAGCCGGTTCCCCCCTTCACTCCCATCAAGCGAGTCTTTCGGATGGATGGAATCGTGATCTGAGGGGCGCGCCGTGGGGCATGCTTAAGCTTAATGCCGCAAGCGTTTTGTAATCCAAGAAATGCCGGGGCGGGCTCAACGGCATGCTGCAATGGCGGATGGAAATGTATTGCGGGTGGCTTCTTCGCCGAGATCGGCGATTCGCATGCAGGTATGGTGCCGCGCCTGGTTTCGCTCGAATAACTGCGCGATCTCGCGGCAAAAGGACGAGGCCGTGGGTCTTTGGTGTTGGGCGCCGCACTTTCGGAAGATGGAAGTCGAAGCGCCTCGCGTGTCGCCTTCTCGCGCCGGTTGGAAATCGGAAACGCAGGAATGCGGTTGGGAGCGTGCGGCTTCTATCTCAGCTCGTTGAATGGAACAGTTGGCTGGTTCTGAATGCAGTTAGAAACTGGGTTTTGGCTCCGCCGGGCGGATCTTGGCGCAGGCAAAGCGGTTGCGAATGTGGGAATGGAAATAGGCGCCTTTGGATTCGGCTAACAGCAACTCCTGGTAGGTCTGGGCGGGAACGCCGGCGTACTGATAGATTGCCCCACTGTGGAATTCCAGTTCCAGAAGGGCCAACTCGTCCTGGTAGGTAGCAGCTTCGAGCGCCGTGGAGTTCAGATCGATTCGTGGCATGGTCTACGCCTTCCGCTTGGGGAAAGTCTGCGGTCTGCCCCACACTGCCCTGGGATAGGAAGTCCGCCGCTTCCTACGCTTGGGGAGTTTGGCTTGCCCCACGTAATACATCATCTTCTCCCACAGCTCTTCTCTTTCCTGCTCGTTCGCAGCGGCTGCTATCAACGGCCCCATCGCACGGGTCACGTTGCGCACTCGTGTGAAGCTGAAGGCGCGCGGCGGCAAGCCGGCCTTCTGGGCCGCCAGATAAGTGACTGCGCGCACCAGGTTGTAGGCCAACATGGCGAGGTTGATTTCCTTGGCCATCATCTCCGGTGTGGCGCAGGTCAACTGCTCCAGTTGCAGCGTTCCCTTCAAGCTGCGCAGATCGGTTTCGATGTTCCAGCGCCCCCCGTAGAGGGAAATGATTTGGTCCGCCTCGCCCTTCAGAGTAGTGAACAGAGCCAGTAGGAAAGCCGCACTGCCGTCGCTGGGTTGGACTCGCCTGACGATCAGACGCCCGGCCACCGAAGCATCGGTGGGCATCTTGGGATGGCTCTTGCGGTCGGCGGGGCTGCACTGCCACACCACGGGCCGGTCGATTTCGTCCCGCAACGGTTCCCCCAGCAGGCGTTGCGCACGTGCCGCGGTCAAACGCAGCACCACCGAATGGCCCCCCTGGTCGGCGGCATACGCCACCCCAAAACAACTGTTGGCGTCATACATCACTACCGATTGGGGAGGCAACCGGTCTATGGATCGTTCGATCAAGGCTTGCTCACTGACCGCATCGTCGCCGTGCATGGCCCCCCAATCCGGGCGCATCGCCAAGCCCGTGCACAGGTCGTGTGCCACCACCATTCGGATCAGCGGAAAGTGCCCTTCGCCGTGCTGATTGGACCCTGGCGGATAGGCCTTACACATGGCTGGGGTGCGGGCGGTGCGCGCCGTCGTCCCATCAAAGATCACGACATGCTGCCCCACGGCAATGACAGACGGCCCCACGGCCGGCACCGTCCCCACCATCTGGCTCGTCAATTGTCCGAATGTCCGGTCACAGGCCTGTTCCACGAAGATCCCGGGTAATGCCTGCCGCGCGTCGTTGTAGGATGCCGTATTGCACGACATGCGCGGCTTCCGGCCATTGGCATCCACCTGTAGGCGCTTGCACGGCTCCGGCCAGAAACTGCTGGGAAGACCGTGAAGGACAAACTCCATCACGGCCGTCTCCAGCGTTCCATGCTCCTGCAACCGCTGCACGATCATCAACCACATCACTACGGCGTAGTTGTAGATACGATTGTTCTGAGGAGGTCTCTTTACCTGCCCGACCCCTAGTTGATCGAAGAATGCCACTGGCAACATCTGCTGAAACAGGGACAACACATCGGCGTGCGAGGCCCCCAGCCAAGCCTGGATTCCGCTACTGGTCTCGGCACTGGCAATCGATTCGGAAACTACAGAGCTATCCATCCACCAAGACTGTAGCCAAAAATCCGGGAAAAGTCCAGCCCTAATCGCTACTAGACTATACCCAACCCGCTGCGAAATGTCCAGACCGAATCCGGCATTTCTTGGATTACAAAACGCTTGCGGCATTAAGCTAAAGCATGCCCCACGTTACAATAGAGCAGGATGGCGAGTCGGCAAATCACCAGGCAACTCCGGCGCATGCGGCGCGATTGGGAGCAGCGCGCCCGCGAGAACGCGCGCTACTACGTGGCCACCGGGAACGAACAGTGGTCGGACGAGGAGTTTTACCAGTCGGGCGTGACCGAACTGGAGCAGCAAGTCCTGAACGACCTCAGTAACGTCTGCCAAGGCAAGGACCCCAAGGACATGAAGGTACTCGATATCGGGTGCGGCGCCGGGCGCATCACGCGAGCATTGGCCGGCTTCTTCGGTCAGGTCTACGCGGTTGACATCAGCGGCGAGATGGTGCGGCAGGCACGGGACGCCCTCCGACAATTTCCAAATGCCCACGTGTTCCGGAACAATGGCAAGGATCTAACCGTGGTGCGGGAGCATTGGTGGAACCGGTTTGGACTGGGCAAACCCTTGCAACTGGATTTTGCCTTCTCCGTCATCGTGTTCCAGCATATTCCAAGCCGCGAGATCATCGAAAACTACGTACGCGAAGTGAACCGTCTACTGCGTCCGGGTGGACTCTTCAAATTCCAGGTGCAGGGCAATCCGCATGTGCAACAGAACGCCGAAGACAGTTGGGTCGGCGTGTCGTTCACGGAACGCGAGGCGCGGGAGATGGCGGAGCGTTGCGGGTTCGAGATGCGTTACGACACCGGCGCGGGTGACCAGTACTACTGGCTCTGGTTCTTCAAGCAAAAGGACGCGGGGGCGTTCGCCGGCTAGCCGGGTTCGAGAAGCTTCAGCGAAATCCGGGAACGCAGGCGGAGACCGCCTGCGCCACCCCCAACCTCTGACCTAGCTGGCCGACCGGCGGCTCTCCCAGTATTTCTTCATTCGCTCCGAGACCTCCTTGCGCTCCTTAGAACTCATGGATTTACGGCCTCGGCGCTTGCCGCCATTCGGCATCGGAGGGAGAGGTCCAGCGGTACGCTGCAGCTCTTCCAGCGAAGCAATCACATGCTCAAGCTTTTCTTTTTCGGCGTATAAGTTCTGTATCGCTTTATATAGGTCCATCGCATCACAAATGCCAGTTGCAGACCGCGCCGTGAGGGCACGATCAAAACCGATATTACATCGGATGCGGTTAGAATTCTACGAGTTTACAACTTTTAATGCACTAAGAAAGGCCAATGTGGTACTGGTTTGTAACCGTACTTAGTAATAGCCAGGTATAGCACTCCCGCTACTAGCAGTAGTACGCCAACTGTGATCAGAATCGCTTTTCGCCACGGGAATTTCCGGCCTTCGCGGTGCAGTACAAGCAGCCAGCCTGCGAATATTCCGACGTAGAACAGCGCGCACATGGGCAAAGCGAACAGCATCAGGTTGAACACGTCCGGAGTGGGTGTCACAATCGCCGCAATGATGAAGATGGCCAGGATGGCGTAGCGGCTGTGATTTACCAGAAACACGGGACTGACGACTCTCAGCAGCGTCAGGAAGAATATCAGAATCGGAAGCTCGAAAACCAGGCCCACGCCCACCACGACATTGAAAAACAGGTCGAAATAATAACTCATGGAAACCATGGGTTTGACACCGTGTCCCTGTCCAATGCTCAGAAGGAACGTGAGGCCGTAACGGAAGACGACAAAGTACGCGAAGACGCCGCCGAGAATAAACAAACCTGCCGAGATGAGGATAAACGGAGTGGCCCAGCGTCTCTCCTTGCGGTAGAGTCCAGGGGAAATGAAGGCCCACACCTGGTAGAGGACACAGGGAGCCCCGAGAAAAATTGCGCAAAAAAT